>NZ_JBHSHY010000007.1:0-163265 GCF_042653205.1 Paenibacillus sp. GCM10023250
CATTTGCCGTAAGCTTCCTTCAGATTCCGCCTCGCGGCGGACACCCTTGCTTTTGGCTAACGGTAGGCGTTCGCCAGCCCCCGTTCGGGACTTTCACCCTAGAGATGACGCCCATGCTGGGCGTACACGCCAAACACCCCCGGGGACGACCGTCACCGGGGGTGTTCCGCGTTTATACCGGCCGATTCGCAATCCGGTAATACAGATTGGCGGAGGCGAGATAGAAGCCGGCATAGATGAGGAAATAGAGCGCGATAATGCCCCATACCATGCCCGTCAAATTCGGGAAATCCTGCACGGAATCCAGAATGTACGTCTTGATGATCAGCCAGCTGTTGACGAGGCCTGGCAGCAGCGGCAGAGCGAACACGAACAGCAGCTGCTTGCGGATGACGCTCATCATCTCCCGCTTGCCGACACCGAGCTTGCGGAGAATCGCGTACTGCCGCTGTGCCTCCGTCGCTTCGCGAAGCTGCTTGAAGTAGATGACGCCGGCCAGGGCGAACAGTGCGATCAGCGCCAGGAACGCGCTCGCGAACAGCAGCAGCGAAGAGCCCTCGATCTGCTTGGAGTAGACGTCCGCGAACGACGAATAGTACGTGCCCGGCTCCTTCGTGACGATCGCGTGAAGCCGCTTCGACAGCGCCTCCGCGCTGCCCGCGTCCGCAATATCGTAGATGATATAGCTCGCCGGTTCCGCGCGCTCCTTCAGCTCGGCGTATTTCGCATCGGAGACGACGAGCACCGCGGGCTTTTTGACCATCGACGTAACGGGATCCGACGCCCAGCCGAGCAGCGCGTAATCCCGCTTCTCCGTCAGCTTGAACGTCGTCTCCGACGCGGCGCGCACGGTGAAGCCTACCCCGCCGTCCGGCAGCGATTCCGGAAAGTCCATTCCTTGGGACAGCGACACGGCCTGGTCGCCTTCCAGCCGGAGCAGCTTGCCGTTGTCCTGCCGCGCCGCGACGACCGCGTTATAGTCCGAGGCCGAGGCAAGCAGGACGCCCGGAAAGAAGTACTCCGGATGCTCGAACGCGGCGCCGGGATCCGTCACCGCCTCGGCGCGCAGCAGCGTCAGCGCCCGCTCGCCCTCGATTCCGTGCCCGGAAGCCTCGATCTCGCGCTTCACCTCGTCGTCGACGGCTTTGCTCTTCGACTCGTACGCGACGTCGTTCGGCAGGTTGCGTCCGACCGCTTCGAACTGCACGGAGTAATTGATGGAGACGAAGCACATGAGCAGGATGAGGACGGTGCTGAACAGCGAGATGAACGATAGGTTGAGCGTATTGCCGCGGATCTGGAAGCGGATCGAGGACGACCACAGCACGGTGTTGCCGCCGAAATACCGTTTCCCCCGGCTCAGCCGCTGCAGCAGCCACCCGGCGAATTGGCGGATGAACAAGTACGTCCCGGCGATGATGCCGACCGCGCAGTAGATCATCGACGCCGACGCGTAATCGGTCCAGAACGCCGACTGCTTGCCGCTGGCGATGATCGCAATCGACGATCCGAGCAGCAGGACGGCGAGCAGCGCCAGCGCGGCCGACGTCCTGACCGGTTTCTCGGTCCGCTCCCGCGCCCGGAACAGGTCGATCAGCTGCACGCGGGCAAGCAGCAGGTGGCTCTGGATGGCGAGCGCCGCCGTCAGGACGACGAACATCCCGACCGTCGCGAGCATCGCCGGCACCGGGAACGACAGCGACACGACCTGGTCGTATTCCATCAGGTTCATGAGCAGCGAGCCGAAGATTTTGGACAGCAGCCCGCCCGCGAACCCGCCCGCGACGAGCGCGATCGCCCCCAGCGCCAGCGTCTCGTACAGCAGCATGAGCTGGAGGTGACGCTCGTTCATGCCGTAGAGCATGTATAGGCCGAGCTCCTTCTTGCGCTGCCGGATGAAGAATGAATTCGCATAGAGCACGAACAGGACGATGAACGCGACGAGGACGACCGAGGCGATCGTGAAGCCGGTTTGAAAGTTCTGCCGGTTCTCGAGCGCGTCCAGAATATCGCCGTTGTACATGACGGACGCGAAGGAGAAGAAGATCATGACGCCGATGACCATGGCGAGCAGATAGATCGTATAGAGGCCGAAGCTGCGGCGGACGTTCTTGAGCGTCAGTTCCAGCAGGCTCATCGCGTCTTGCCTCCCAGCAGGCTTTGGGTTTCGAGAATGCGGTCGTAGAACGCGCGCTGGTGCTGCTCCCCGGCGTACAGCTCGTTCACGATCGCCCCGTCGCGCAGGAAGATGACGCGATTGCAATAGCTCGCCGCGTAGACGTCGTGCGTCACCATCAGAATCGTCGCGCCGAACTTGCGGTTCAGCTCCGCGAGCTCCTCCAGCAGCTGCGTCGCCGACCTGGAATCGAGCGCCCCGGTCGGCTCGTCCGCGAAGACGATCGCCGGTTTCGTGATGATGGCGCGCGCGCAGGCGGTCCGCTGCTTCTGCCCGCCGGACAGCTCGCTCGGATACTTGTCCAGCAGATCGGCGATATGCAGCGCCTGGACGATCGGCATGAGCTGCGCCTCCATCTCCCGCGGGTTCTCCTTGCGCAGCGACAGCGGCAGCAGGATGTTCTCCTTGACCGTGAGCGTGTCGAGCAGGTTGTAATCTTGGAAAATGAATCCCATCCGGTTCTGCCGGAACCGGCGCAGCTCCTTCTTGCCGAGCGCGAGCAGCGACTGTCCCTCCAGCCAGACGTCGCCGCCGGTGAACCGGTCGATCGTCGACAGCACGTTCATGAGCGTCGACTTGCCGGAACCGGACGGTCCCATGACGGCGGTAAATTCGCCGGAAGCGACGGTAAGATCGATGTTTTTCAAAACCGTCGTCTTGCCGTAAGCTTTGGAAATGTTTTCGGTGCGGATGATTGTGGCCGCGTTCATGGCGTTCCCTCCCTTTCGCTACCTCTACTATAGAGGGAACGATGTCCCCTATCCATCGAAGCAGGGCGGCGCGGGGTGACGGTTTTGTCACGTTGGCCCCGTCCGCGCAGCCGAAGCGGTCACGCGCCCGGGCGACTCGCCCTTCGGCTGCGCCATCGCCGGCGTTTATCCGCACGGCCGGGTTCATGCGTGCCCTTCCCCTTCCCGCGATTGACGCGCTTGGTTCCAACATAGGCGTACGAGCAAGCCGATGTCAAGGCCGGCGCTTACGGAGCCCGCGCCTCTCGTCCCGGGCGCATGCGAAAAAAGCACCGGCCCGCGGGATGCGGTCCGATGCTCCTCTGCCAGCGATGCGAAGCTCCCGGCAAAAGCCCCTTTGCCGTCTAGCGTTGCCTCCTCGTTCACCGCTCCCCGGGCTTCAGCAGGAGCGACCGGAAGCAGTACAGCCTTCCCTGCGAATCGGACGCGACGGCGTCCGCCGGCAGCGCGTCGTCGAACGCCCCCGCGAACGCGAACCCGCTCCCGAGCGCGGCCGCGCGGAACCGGCCGAGATCGACCGTCGGATAATCGAACGTCAGGACGAGCTTCCCCCTCGGCTTCAAAGTCCGGTAGAACTCCCGCAGTGCCGCCTCGAAATCGGACGGGGACAAATGCTCCAATACCGAAATGCAGAACACCGCATCGAAATAATCCGATGGATACGGCAGCGCCGCGACGCTCGCCCGGGCCAGCTTCAGCCGGCCGAGGCTTGCCGTCCGCATCAGCGTCTCCGCCGCGCCCTTGCCAAAATCGCGGACGACGTCCAGCGCGACCTCCGTCTCGGACGCGATGCGCGGGTCCCAGTCGCACGCATGCGCTTCCCCGCACCGGTCGGCCAAATAAAATTTGAACGGATGCGAGATTCCGCACGCCGCGTCCAGCACGACGCCGCCCGGCTCCGCGAAGCCAGCGCACCAGGCGTATTCGTACGGCCGGCTCCGCCACGGCTCGGGAAGCGGGAACACGAACTCGTCCGGGCACGGGTCGCGCTCGGTGAAGAACCGCGACGATGCTTCGTCCGCTGCCGGCCGTCCGCCTGCGCGACCGTTCATCGGGCCACCTCCTTGCGCGCTTCCGCGCCGTAACGGACCCGGGCGCGAGGCCCGAACGCTCCGCCCTTCCGCCGCCCGCGGATGCGCCGCTCGCGGATGCGCCGATCCCGGCTGGCGGTGGACGCGGCTGCGGCCGCCGAACCCGTCGCGACGGCGGCGATGTCGTCGGCGGCGGTCTTCACGGAATCGAGATGGGCAAGGACGTCCTCTTCGTTCTTTACGATGGGGCACCAGCTGATCGTGGTCATGTGACCGTTCACCCTCCCGTCAGATAAGCCGCGCGATGAATATTACTCATTTTATGGCACGCCTCCTTCAATATTCCATGATTCGGGGAGGGCGGCGGCATGACCGCGTCGGCGCACGACCGCCGGAGCCCCCGTCCGCCGGGCGGGGGACACGCCTGCGTTCAGCCTGCTCGGCGCGGCCGCCCTGAGGGAAGGCGCCGCCGGCGCCGCTGGGCTTCTTGCTGCCCTCATGCTTTCCGAACCCGGACACAAAAAGGCCGCAGGGGATGCCATGCATCCTCTGCAGCCTTTGCATCTCCCGCAGCCTTATTCTCGCCGCCGGTTCGCTTAATCCGCCTGCCCGTAAAACCGCAGCACCGGCAGCCAGTTCCACTGCTCGTAGAACTCGTCCCCGGCGTCGATGCCCTTGATCCAAGCCTTCGCCTTCTTGGCCTCGGCGGCGGATCTCGCCAGCAGCACGTCCGCATGGGTCCGGTCGGAACGGACCCAGCCGAGCTCGGCCGACGGCAGGCTGGCCGACCCGAAATCGCCGCGGCCGGCAGGCGGCTTGGTAATCACGGTTCCGCTGCCGCTCGCCGTATCGACGCGCGCGAGAAACGGGATCGGCCGCTTGCCGGGCTCGCCCGTCCAAGCCCCCTCCTTCGCCCGGGACGCGACGATCGAGACGGGGCCGTACCATGTGAAGCTCCGGTCGACGAAGCCGGCAGGCGTGTATGCGGCGGGCTTCAGCGCTGGCACCGGCGTCACGGTCAACCGTTTGTTCGAGGTCGCTTCGCGGCCGATCCCGGCGATATAGGCCAGCCGATCGCCGTCTTGCGTCCCGGAGGACGGCGCCCAGCGGTACCACTGCTCGTTATACGCCATCTGGTCGACCGGCAGAAACGTCTTGCCGTCCGATGAGAGCACGCATAACGTATTGCCGTCGGCCGACAGGGACGCCGTCGGCGCAGCCAGGAAGGCGATCCAGCGGCCGTTCGCGGACCATTTGAACGCCGATGTGCCCACGACGATCAGCTCGTCGATCTGTTTCGGCAGCACGTATATCGGCTCCTCCTGCACGGGATCCGCCGTGCCCGACGGCAGCAAAATCCGGCCGATCGTGACGGGGGTCCAGCCGTCCGGCTGCAGCTGGGCGGCCGTCGACACGAGAAATCCGCTTCCGTCCGGCAGCCAGCCGAAATTGCCGATGCCCGCCGCGATCTCCGCCGGCTCGTCGCCTGCTTCCGCGCCGACCGCGTACAGCTTCTCGTCCCGAAGATACGCGAGCCGGTCCTTGGCCGGCGACCACAGGAACCGGCTGCCGCCCTCGGGCGCGGCGAGATGGGTGCCGCCCGAAGCCGCTTCCGCCACCCACAGCTGCCGTTCGTCTTCGCCCGCGTTGTAGGCGATCCAGCGGCCGTCCGGCGACCAGGCCGGGTTGCGCGCGAAGCTCCCCTCGGCCGTCAGCCGCCTTTCGCGGCCCTGCTCCTTGACCCATAGCGCGCCCCCGCGGACGAAGGCGGCCTTCTGCGCGGCTCCCGGCGGCCCGGGCAGCAGTACGCTCTCCGATCCGATCGATTCGCGCGGCGCCGCCGCCCCGGCCGGCGGTGTACAAGCGAGCAGGCATACGCCTGCTGCGACGATCGCGACCCGCGAGCAGAGGCGCCTCGCGCCGCGAAACGTGAATCCGTCCATGATGCACGACCTCTTTCCCCCGGGCCGTCTAATCGCGATACGCCGCCCGGCTGGCTTCAGTATGTGCCAATATGCGCCAATTTATCGAATGCGACGTAGCAAATGCGCCCGATCGCGCACATACACTAACTACGTCAGGCATTCGCCCATGCGGATAGAAAGGCGGTGATGCATCATGGCGGTTTCCTATATGGATTTCACCTCCCCGAACGTGCAATTCACGTACGATCTGAAGAACAACACGATCTTCGCAAAGGACTCGCGCAACCTCATCAACGCGCTCGGCATTCAACAGCTCAATACGCTCGGCAACGTCTCGCTGCTCGATATTTACCTCAGCACGGGCAACGTCATCGAGCCCCACATCCACCAGAACGCCTCCGAGCTCGTGTACTGCATCTCGGGCGCGGCGGTCGTATCCTTGATCAATCCGTTCACGAAGCAGCGCTGAATTTCCCGGTCGCGCCCGGCCAGGTCGCGAACATTCCCCAAGGCTGGTGGCACTACGAGATTTCGACAGCCGACCATACGCATCTGCTCGCGATCTTCGACGCCCCGGTGCCGGAAGTCATCCTGGGCTCGGATCTGCTCCGATTGACGCCGGCCAGCGTGTACGCCCATACGTATTGCCTCGACGAAGCGGCGTGGAGAGCCGCGGTCGCGCCGATCACGAATTCGGTCTTCATCGGACCGCCCGTCGGCTGCGGCGCCGGCACCCAGGTCGCGGGAGCGGCGGCGGCGGCGCAGCACAGCGGCTATCACCACGGCCACACCGCGGGGGCGATGGCCGGCCCGGCCAATGCCGGCGTCCCTTATCCGCAGCAGCCTTACGCCCATCGGGAACACCCCGCTTACGGCTATCCGCAGTTCCCGGGCGCCGGCCCGCACGGCGGCTGGGGATACGGTCACTACAACGGCTAAGAGGAGGACCGCGACATGGCGCAAAATCAACCGAACGGCGCGAACCCGGCGGCGTTCATCCCGCAGCCGTACCGGGTCAGCGACGGCTTCGGCGGCCCGGACTACGGCCCGCGCGACGTAATGCGCGACAGGGAAAACCTGAACATGCTCATCCCGCCCGTCACCGATAACGGCCTGCTGCCGAACTTGAAAATGTCGTTCTCGGACACCCATATGCAGCTGAACAAAGGCGGCTGGTCCCGCGAAATCACGGTGCGCGACTTGCCGATCGCCACGACGCTTGCCGGCGTCAACATGAGCCTTCGTCCCGGCGGCGTCCGCGAGCTGCACTGGCATCAACAGTCGGAATGGGCGTTCATGATTTGGGGCAGCGCCCGCGTGACGTCGGTGGATTGGCAGGGCCGCAACTTTATCGCAGACATCGAACGGGGCGATCTGTGGTATTTCCCCGCGGGGCTGCCGCATTCGATCCAGGCGCTGGAAGGCGGCTGCGAGTTTCTTCTCGTCTTCGACGACGGCAGCTTCTCGGACTTGAATACCCTCTCGATCTCGGATTGGTTCGCCCATACCCCGAAGGACGTTCTCGCCGCGAACTTCGGCATCCCGGAGTCGGCGTTCGACGGCATCCCGAAGGGGCAAGTGTACATTTATCAGGATCAGGTGCCGGGCTTGCTCGAAAGCCAGGAGGTTCAATCGCCGTACGGCACCGTGCCGCTCTCCTTCAAGCACTCTCTGCTGTCCCAGGAGCCGATCGTTACGCCTGGGGGCACCGTCCGGATCGCGGATTCCAGCAATTTTCCGATCGCCAAGACGATCGCCGCGGCGCTCGTCGAGATCAAGCCCGGCGCGATGCGCGAGCTCCACTGGCACCCCAATAACGACGAGTGGCAGTATTATTTGTCCGGCCAGGCCCGCATGACGGTGTTCGGCGGCAACGGCGTCGCGCGGACGTTCGACTACCGCGCCGGCGACGTCGGCTACGTGCCGTTCGCGATGGGCCATTACGTCCAGAACACGGGGAAGGACACGGTCTGGTTCCTCGAGATGTTCAAGGCGCCGCGGTTCGAGGACGTCTCGCTCAACCAGTGGATGGCGCTCACGCCGCATCAGCTCGTGCAGTCGAACCTCAACGCGTCGCCGGAGCTCATGCATTCGCTGCGCAAGGTCAAGTGGCCGGTCGTGAAATATCCGCAGCGCTGACCGCTGCTAGGCGTTTGCTTTGATGGTCAGAAACAAACATTCAGTGAGCATTGTGAAACAGAGCGAGAACGAAAAACGCCCTCCTTTTCTTACGGAAGGTGTTTTTTTGTTTCTCCTAGGCTTGTCCAAGAGGCATGCCGAAGCTCAGGATTCGACCGCCGCCTGCTTCGCACGGCCCGCCGACGCGAAGCGCTGCAGCAGGATAAGCACGACGAACAGCGCCATGCAGCCCGCGGAATAACGATACATGATCATATAATTCGAAGCCGAGGAGATCGCGCCCAGTATGATCGCGCCCAGCGCGACGCCGAAATCGGTCGAGTTGTAAAACATGCCGTTCGCGGTGCCGTACTGCTCCGGCGAGGACGCGCGCAGCATCCATGCCTGAATCGTCGGCTGAATGGCGCCGAACCCGACGCCGTAGAGGAGCGCCGACAGGATGAGCATCGGCATCGCGTGCGTGTTTGAGAGCAGCGTCATGCTCGCCGTCACGAACAAGCCGGCCGGCACGAGCACGGCCGCATGGCCGCGTCTGTCGAAGAGCTTCCCGGAGAGCGGGCGGACGAGAATGATCGTGATCGCGTTAAACAGGAAGAACAGCCCCACTTGCTCGATATGCACATAATCGCCGTAGAGCGCGAGGAAGCTGAGCAGACCGCTGTACGTGATCGAGAGCATCACGTTAAGCAGTACCGGAAAGATCAGCTTGCGGTTGACGCCGCGCGGAGCACGCGGCTTCCCGTCCGCGGACGGCTTGTCCGGTTGGACTTGCGACGCCGCTTGGCGCTGCCGTTCCGAGCGGGAGAGCCACAATACGGGGAAAATGAGCACCGAAGCGAGCAGCCCGAGCAGCGTCAGCTCCGCAAAACCCGCTTGCTTCATGACGTTCAAGCCGATGGACGGCCCGACCGACATCGCGAGGCTCGTCGACAAGCCGAAGTAGCCGATCCCTTCGCCCATCCGGCCAAGCGGAATGATGCGGGAGACGAGCGTCGGGAGAATCGTGCTCGCCATCCCGAAGCCGATGCCGTAGCCGATCCGAAGCACGAGCAGCGTGCCGAACGATCCGGCCGCCGTGTACAGCCCCGTCGACGCCGCCGCGATGATCAGCCCGGCGAGCAGCAGCGTCATGCGCGGCACCCGCCGCATGAGCGCGGCCGTCGCGAACCGCGACACGATCGCCGCCAGCGCGAAGACCGACGTGACCAGGCTGACCTGCAAGTTGCCGGCGTGGAATTCCTCCTTCACGTAAGCCGGGAAGGAGGACAATAACATCTGCAACCCTAGAAATAATAGAAAAAAACAGGCCGTCAAGGCGATAAACGGCCTTGTCCATAACGCCGCCGTCTGTTGGTCTCGCTGCATATTCACCGCTCCATTACGCATGTATTTTCGTACGCCTGCCATGTTGTGCTTCGTTCTCTATTCGGCCCTCGGCTCCGCGCCGCAGTCGAGCTTGCCGCCGATATGGCGCTGAATGCGCTGCAGGAGCTCCATGATCGTCTCGTACTCGGCCTCCGTGATGCACTGAATGACGTCCGCCGTCACGCTGTCCTCGAGCGGCGTCGTTTCCTGGATCAGCGCTTTGCCGGCTTCCGTGCTGAAGACGAGGTACGACCGGCGGTCGAGCTCGCCTTGTTTTTTGTAGATCAGCCCTTTCTTCTCCAGATGGTCCAATATCCGCGTCGTCGTCGGCTTGTCCTTGTACGTCCGTTCGGCGATCTCCTTCTGGATCAGTCCCTGCGCGCGGTCGATCTGGTTCAGCGCCGACCACTGCTCCGGCGTGATGCCGTATGAGCCGAGCCGCTGCTGGAACAGCGCCGACAGCTTCCGGTGCGTGACGCCCATTTCGAAGCCGATCGGCAGGCGGTTCGGGTTCGTCCGTGCCTCGGTCATGAGGCGGATCACCTCGCTCCATAAATAGTTGTCTAGACAACTATATGACGGGCAGCTAATTCTGTCAATCCGGTTGGGCTGGCTGAGCGCAGGGCTTGCGGGCCGGAACCATTTGCGAGCCGGAACCATGAAACGATTTTCCGATTGCCTCGAACCGCATTCGCGCTTCGTGCGTTTCTCTATGTGGATGACCACTACCCAAGGAGGAATGAAGATGAACGGATTACGATTGGGGCGGCTTGGCCTGCTGCTCGCGCTCTGCTTCGCAATGCTGGTGCCGGCTGGCGTCTACGCCGCCGATAGCGCGGCTCCGGCCGCGACGACGGATGCCGACACGGCCGCCAAGCTCGGCCTGCTGCTCGGCGACGGCAACGGCGTGAACGCCGCGTATTTGGCCATATCCGCGACGCGGATCCAGGCCGCGATCATATCGCTGCGGCTGCAGGGCCGTTTGGCGGAAGCAGCCGCCTACCAAGGCACGGTCAATTTCGCGGACGCGGGTTCCGTCGGCGCAAGCAACCGGGCGGTGCTCGCCTTCCTGAAGGCGCACCCGGAGCTCGGCTGGAACGGCACGGGCGGCAACGCGTTCATGCCGCTCGCGCGCATCAGCTCCCAGCAATTGTACAAAGTGCTGCTCGAAGCGCTCGGCTACCGCTCCGGCACGGACTTCGACTACGCGCAGACCGAAACTTTCGCCGCCGGTAAAGGGCTGGATCAGATCGCCGGCAACGCATCCATCACGAACGCGCACATCGCCACGGCTTTGATCGAAGCGCTCGCCGCGAACGCGTCCGACGGCATGCCGTACATGGCGATGCTGCAAGCCTCCGGCGTGCTACCGGCCTCGGCGTCGCTGCCGGCCGGCGAACGGATCCGCCTGCACCGCGACGCGAAGCTCGGCACGATCTTCACCGACAAGGCGGGCCGGACGCTCTACTTCTTCACGAAGGACGCGCCCGATCCGAACAGCTGCACCGGCGACTGCCTGAAATCGTGGCCAATCTATAACGGCGGCGCGGATCTGCAAATCCCGGCCACGCTGAACGCCGCCGACTTCGGCGTGCTGCAGCGGACGGACGGCACGACGCAGACGACGTACAAGGGCTGGCCGCTGTACTATTTCGCCAAGGATCAGAAGCCCGGCGACACGCTCGGCGAAGCGGTCGGCGGCGTCTGGTTCGCCGCGAAGCCGAATTACGCCGTGATGCTCGGCACGTCGGCGACGCTCGGCAACTATTTGACGGACGCGGAGGGCAGGACGCTCTATTATTTCGACAAGGATACGAAGGGCAAGAGCAGCTGCGCGGGCGACTGCCTCGCCAATTGGCCGGCCTACTCGGCTTCCGGTGCCGATCTGCCGACCGGCGTGAACGCCGCCGACTGGGGCATGATCACCCGCGCCGACGGCAGCAAGCAGTCCACGTTCAAAGGCTATCCGCTCTATTATTTCGTCAAGGACGTCAAGCACGGCAATACGCTCGGGCAGAACGTCGGCGGCGTCTGGTTCGTGGTCGACCCGGTCAAATTCGCCGGCACGACGGCGCCTGTGCCGAAGACGTACCACATCGACATCAAGGACTACTCGTTCGGCTCCGGACCGCTCACGGTGGAAGCCGGCTCGAGCATTGTCTTCACCAACTTCGACGACATGAAGCATAACGCCGTAGCGGTCAACGGCGCCTTCGCCCTCCCGCTCCTCGCGAAGGGCGAGTCGTACACGATCACGCTCGACAAGCCGGGCACCTACGACTATTACTGCGAGCCGCACAAGGCATTCATGACGGGTCAGATCATCGTTAAGTAAGGCATTCAAGATTGGCAAGGAGGTACGAACGCGATGAAGACGCAAACGAGACCGAGACGGCGTTCGATGATGGCAGGCATCAGCCTGCTGCTGCTGGTCTGCTGCCTGGCGCTAGCCGCATGCGGCAATGCAGGAAACGGCGGCGCGGCCGCGAATGATCAGCAGGCCGGCGGCGACAAGGCCGTCGCCGAGACGGGCAATGCCGGCGAGGGCCAAAACGCGGCCGCCGATAACGGGGGCGGAAGCGCGGGAACCGCGAACGGCGGCGGCGATGCTGCCGGAAACGCCGGCGGCGATGCCAGCGGCTCCGCGGACAGCGGGGCTTCCGCGGACGACGGCACCGCGGGCAGCGCGAACGACGGCGCGATGCCGGACTATTCCGGCGGCGGCGCCGCCAATAAGCCCGCGGATCCGCCCAAAGCCGCGGACGACCATCCGTCCGCCTCGGACCAGGCGGGCGGCAAGCCGGCCGCTTCCGGCTCCGGCAAATCCGGCACGGACGATCACCCGTCCTCCTCCGACAAAACGGGCGGCAAAGCCTCGGCACCTGCGGCCGGTTCGAGTGCCGGCGAAGATAAGCCGAAGCCGGGCGAGGACGACGGCAAAGCCGCCGCGAAACCGCCGCAAAGCGAGGCGAAGCCGCCTCAACCTGCCGGCAAAGACGACAAGCCGGCGGCCACCGAGGCCGCCAAGCCCAAGACGTACACCGTCGAGATCAAAGACTTCGCGTTCTCGCCCGCCAAGCTTGAGATCAAGGCCGGCGACAGCGTCACGTTCATCAATCGCGACGAGATCGAGCATACCGCGACTTCGGTCGACGGCGTGTTCGATACCGATCTGCTGGCGAAGGACGTCTCGAAGACGGTCGTCTTCAAGGACGCCGGCTCGTTCAGCTACAATTGCACGCCGCATCCCGGCATGAAGGGCGTCATTACCGTCAAGTAGGAATTTTCCACGGTGCGCGTATGCTCCGTTCCCGTTACAATGAAGACTATAACCTGCCTGTTTTGGAGGCTGCCCGATGCAAAATCTGTCCGATTACGAATTGATGCTTCTCGTCAAAGGCAAGCAGCACGCCGCGCTGTCGGAGCTCTACGACCGGCATGCGGGACTCGTCTATTCCTTTGCCTGGAAAGCGCTGAAGGAAGAAGCGGCCGCCAAGGATATCGTGCAGGCCGTCTTTCTCCGGCTGTGGACGACCGAATCGGGCTACGATCCCGACAAAGGGAAATTCACGAGCTGGCTGCTTACGATCGTGCGCAACCTCACGGCCGACCTGCTGCGCAAGCGGCGCAGGGATAATCTCGGCATCGTCCACTATTTGCGCGAGGATCTCGAACGCATTCCCGACCGGCGAAGCCAGACGCCCGAAGAGCTGGCGGAGCATCAATTCGTGAAGGAACAGATCCGAAGCGCGTACCGGCATTTGAGCAAGCAGCAAATTACGCTGCTGGAGCATTTCTACTGGCAGGGCTACACGCTGAGCGAGCTGGCGGCCCTCTACAACCAGCCGCTCGGAACGGTCAAGAACAGGCTGCATCAGACGTTGAAAATATTGCGAAGACATCTGTCCGCGGAAGGAGTGGGAACGGGATGACGGATCGTGGAAATCGGCCGGAATGCGAAGACTGCTTCAGCTACGTGGCCGGCTTGTGCAGCGACGAAGAACGGCGCGCCTTCGAGCGTCATCTCCCCGGCTGCGACGCGTGCAGGCAGGAGCTTGAGGATCTGAACCTCGTTTGGGAGGCGCTTCCCGCTGCTATGGATATGATGGAACCCCCTGCATCTCTGAAGCAGGAAGTCATGGACGCCGTCCGCGGGGCCGCCGGGGCCCGCCGCGGCCCGGAGATCCGACCGGAACGGCCGGCTGCGGCCGACCGCCGTCCCCGCTCGGCATGGAGCCGCAGGCCGATGGCCGCCCTGCTCGCGGCCGCGGCCGCGGCGATCGTGCTGCTGTCCGTATGGAACGTCGAGCTTCGCCGCGAGCAGGCGCAGGACCCGCTGCCGATCGAACAGGCGCTGAACGTCTCCGCGTCCAACATCGAGCAGCTGGTCGCGCTGAAGCCCGCGTCGCCGGACGCCGGGAATTCCTCCGGCGTCGCCTGCGTCATCGACAATGGGCAGAGCCGGCAGTTCGTCGTCTACGTGTTCGGCGCGCCGCCGACCGAAGGCGAGGAAGCCTATCAGGTGTGGCTGGTCAAGGACGGGCAGCGCAGCAGCGCGGGCACGTTCCGGATCGGCCGGGACAGCCGCGGCATCGGGCTGCTGGCGATGCCGATCCATGGCAAGAGCCTCGACTTCGATGCCATCGGCATCACGCTTGAGCCGGACGACCGCGGCAGCCAGCCGCGCGGACAAAAATTATACGGCTCGGTCTAGCCGAGCCTTAACGAAACGCGGCGATCGGATTGCATGCGGTCGCCGCGCACGCTTTCGCCGCCCTTCCGCGACCGGCCGCACGCTGGGCCGCCGGAAGGGCGGTTTTAGTTGCGGGCATGCATCCGATTTTCGCTTTTTAGTTGCGGTTTTGCTTGCGGCTCATGCTCCCGGTCTGCATAGGCCCGAAGTCTCCGACAGCCTTCGCTGATCGTCGCTTCAGCCGGACGGACGGATTCGATTTGAAATCGCCCCCGCATTTATGTCACTATTAAACATGGCAGTATAATCGTAAGGAACACCATTAAGGAGCGCGATGTTATGAAAATCCGTTATCACGGGCATTCTTGCCTGCAACTCCATACGGGCGGCAAATCGCTCGTCATCGATCCATTCCTGAGCGGCAATCCCGTCGCGACCGTCAAGCCGGCAGACATTCAAACCGACGCCGTCCTGCTGACGCACGCCCATATGGATCATATCCTGGATGCGGCTCCGATCGCCCAAGCGAACCATGACGCTCCGGTCGTGTCCAACGTCGAGCTCGCGACATATATGTCGTGGCAAGGCGTGAAGAACGCCGTCGGCATGAACATAGGCGGCACGATCGACCTCGGCTTCGCGAAGGCGAAAATGGTTCAGGCGTTCCACAGCTCGGGCATCGTCATCGAAGAAACGAAGCAGATTTTGTACGCCGGCATGCCGGCCGGCTTCCTGATCTTCGCCGAGGGCTTGACGATCCTGCACGCGGGCGATACGTCGCTGTACTCCGACATGAAGATGATCGGCGAACGCCATCCGATCGACGTCGCGTTCCTGCCGATCGGCGACTTCTACACGATGGGGCCGGAGGACGGACTCCAGGCGGCGGAGTGGTACAACGCGAAGCTGACCGTGCCGATTCACCACAGCACGTTCCCGGGCATCAACCAGGACGCGGAGCTGTTCGTGCGCCAGCTCGAAGAGCGCGGCTTGAAGGGCAAGGCGATGGCGCCGGGCGACGAGCTCGACGTCTAAGTCCGGCACCGGCATTCTCTCGCCGATACGCGGACAGGCCTATGCAATTGGCCGGAACCTGACGGGTTCCGGCTTTTTGGCGTGCGGCGGCCGGTCGTACGCAACCACGATATGTTCATCCTTCGCCGGCATAACGTTCTCCCCAAGACCGGTTGCTCTCCGCCTGGATCAACTTCAGCAGCCCGATGAGTTCCTCCAGCCGCTTGAGCTGCGAATCGATCCGCCCGGCGGGCTCCAGCCGCTTGAGGGCCATCGCTTCGCGGACGAGACCGTGCCACCGCTCGGGCAGCTGCGCAAGGCCGTATACCCCGGCGCCGATCTTGCTGGTTACGTCGCCCGTGCGAATCGTATACCACTGCCGCAGCATGCCGAGGACGCACCATTCCACAGCGAAGTCCAGCTTATTCGCCGCCGCGGTCTCCTCCGCGGCTTCCGGCGACTGCCGAATTTGCTCCAACCGGGCGATCCACCCGGCCCAGTAAGTATTCATGTTCCCGATGACGTAACGGACGAGCGCCTCGGATGACAGCTCGTAGCGAAAGGCGATGGGCCGGCCATACGCGCGGATGCCGCATTTGCGAAGAATCCACCAGGTGACCGGGTTGATGTCGCCGGTCCCGTCGGTCTTGAGACTGCGTTCGGCGTACGAAAGAATCGGCAGGAGCGCTTCGGCGGGCTTGCCCGCATCCTCCACCCGGATATACGCGCCCATGATCTCGGTTCCGCCCAGCGCCGGTTCTAGCTCCGCGTGCGCGTCGCGAATCCGTTCGTGCTCGGAGGGCGTCAGCGCCCGCTTCACGAAGACGAGAAAATCAATATCGCTCGAGCCCGCGACATACGCGCCTAGCGCGGCCGAGCCGTACACGTACACGGCTTCCACGACATCCGGCAACCGGCTTTGCAGCGATTCGCCCAGCCTGCGCATGGCGGCGCGAACGGCTTCCGGCAAACGCTCATCCATCTCGGCACCTCCTTCATGATCGGGAAGCGCGGAAGAGCGGCATTCGGCGCGCCCGGCTTCCCCTCCCCATGATACGTGCCGCAATCGTTTTCAAAAAGTGAAAGATTCCATGCCCGTCTTTCGCGTTTTACGCGCTGGCTGTCTGCCCGCCAGCACCTAGTTCCGACGGATTGGTTCGCCGGCGCCGGCTGGGTCCGTCGCCTCATAATCGGCGTCCAACCGCCGGTCCGGGGGACGGTCGTCCGAATCTTATGAGTGAGTTCCGAAAGCGCTTTACGCGATACGCATTTCCATCCCTACCCGACCCGAACGCGGTTCCGATTCTTAGCGGCCGCGACCCATTCCGCCGCGCCCGGCCTCGCGCGCGGCGATCCGTAGGAGGTAGCATGACCTTACATACGAAGCTGATGCAGGCCAAGGAGGATTGGCGGCTCGTCACGATTCAGACGGACGAAGGCGACCGGCTGACGGGCTTGGTCGAGGACCTGACGCGCTGGACGGTTACCCTGCGGCATGCGGATGGCATCCGGTTCGTCCCGATTGCCGGCATTGTGCACGCGTCCTCGCTTCGGCAGCTCGGCGACGGCTGAAGGCTGGCTGATCCGTTCCTGCCGGCCGCCGGTGAGCGGACAATCCTAAAAGCGGCCGCTTCCGGAATCATCCGTCAGCAGCCGCCCTCTTGTACGCAACATCGTTGCCCGAGCCCGCGGAACGGCTTTGAATCCGATCCCCTTGGCTCGATTCAGTCCGCGGACAGGCCAGCGACAACCTCGGCCAGTCTCTCCAAATTCTCTTCGTTTCCTCGGCCTGCGTAGACCTTCACCTGCTCGTACACGGCCGCCGTCTCGAACTGCTGACGGAACACGACGCGCGTCATGCCATCGACGTCCTCGAACAACGCGGTCAGCACGAAGACCGGTGCCTTGATATGCTTAAGGACGATCCGCTCGGGCTGCACGATCTCCACGAACACGTTCGTGTTGGGATAATCCGTGCCGTTTGGGCCGTGCATCACGAATTCCCACGTGCCGCCTGGCCGGAGATCGAAGCTGCTGAACGTATTCGTGAATCCGCGCGGTCCCCACCACCGCGCGAGCAGCGCCGGATCCGTCCACGCGCGGAACACCGTTTCCCGCGGCGCATCGATGACGCGCACCTCGACAAGCTCGTTCTCGCCCGCGGCGATCGTTCCTTGATTGGTCATATCGTTCATCATTAGATCCCTGCTTTCCTCGAATTTGGGTCGGCTGGCCGAATCCGCCGCCGGTATTGCCTGCAGCCCGCCAAGATTACTCCGCTACCAGCTTGCCCAGCGCATCCAGCATGATGCCGGTGCCGTGCTCCCGAATCGCCGGCGTATCGCGGCCGTCCAGGAACGCGCCCTGCTCGGTGAACACGAGCCTCGTGCCGCCGTCCGCCGGCCGCAGCTCCACGGTGACGACGGAGACCGATACCCGGGCGTCGTCCAGATCGAGCGCATACGAGTAGACAATCCGCTCGTTCGGCACGATCTCCTGATACTGCGCCTCGAAATTCACGCTCATGCCGTCGGGCAGCCGGTCCCGGTTGCACTCGCGGCCGCCGACGCGGAACTCGAATACGTCGGCCTTGGCGAACCATTGCGCCTTCTTCGCGGGATCCGACCACGCCGCGAACACGCGCTCGGGCTTCGCGCCGTATACGCGTTCCACGGTAAATTGGGTATGTTCTACAGTGCGTTTCGTCATCTCAGGTATCCTCCTCTAGTGGCTCGTCCGCAAGCTCGCCGTCCAGAAAGCCGCCCAGCCTGTCCAGGCTGCTCTCCACGCTTCGCTTCCGTTCGAACACGTACTTCTCGTGACTCATCTTCATCGTCTGCAGCAACCCGAGGAAATCGTCCACGGACAGCCAATCCTTCGCCGCCATCAGGTCGGCGACGTGCTCCAGCTCGCCCAGCAGCTTCTGCTGGATCCGAATCGTCTCCTTCACGCGGGCCATTTGCTCCGCGACGATGTCGAACGGGCTGTATTCGCCGCCGGACAGGATCGCTTTCACCTCGTCCAGCGACAGGTTCAAGTCCTTCAAAGCCAATATCTGGTGCAGCCGCGCAATATCCGCTTCATTGTACAACCGGTGTCCCGACTCGGATAACGCCGACGGTGAGAACAGCCCGATCCCGTCGTAAAACCGCAGCGTCCGGACGGTCAAGCCCGTCAGCTTCGCCAGCTCGCCGACCTTCCATGTCCGCTTCATAACCATCCCCTTTCGTTCGCGCTTCAGATTTACCGGTACCATTACTATAAAACATGACGTAACGTCAGGTGCAAGCACCTTATCCCCGAATCGCGAAAAAAATTTCGACGGGCTGCCGCCGGCCCGCCCCCAAAACGCCAAAACGCCCCTGCGGTGCTTCAAGCGGAAGCGCCGCAGGGGCAATCGTCCGGCCCGCGAACCCGTCAACCGTTCACGATGCCGATCATGAAGCCGTCGTAGCCTTTGCCCCCGACGGTTTGAATCGCGGTCGCCGAGATGCGCGGCTCCTGCGCCAGCAGGTCGAAGAAGGCGCGGACGCCCTGCACCCGCGGATCCGTGCTGTGGCGCTCGATCACCGCCCCTTCGCGGATGACGTTGTCCCCGACGATGACCGTGCCGGGACGCGAGAGACGCAGCGCCCACTGCAGGTACGCGGGATTGTTCGGCTTATCCGCGTCGATGAAGATCAGGTCGAACGGCGCCGCCCCCTCCGCGTCCAGCTTCGCCAGCTCCTCCAGCGCCGGGCCGACGCGGACGTCGACGATGCGGTCCAGCCCGGCCCGTGCCACGTTCGCGGCGGCGACGGCGGCATGGAGCGGGTCCAGCTCCAGCGTCACCAGCGCGCCGTCCGCCGGCAGCGCCCGCGCCATCCAGATCGTGCTGTACCCGCCGAGCGTCCCGATCTCGAGTATGCGCTTCGCGCCGGCCATGCGCGCGAACAGCTGCAGCAGCTTGCCCTGGGCGGCGGACACGTCGATCGGCGGCAGGTCGGCTTGGCGGTTCGCGTCCAGCGCCTGATCCAGCGCCGGATCGCGCGGGAGGAGGCGGTCCTCGATATACTCGTCGACAAGACTCCACGTAAAGGCTTCGTTCATGCTGATCCTCTCCTTATCCGTATGGATTGAGCTTCCAATTCCATTGTAAGGCCTCTATAATGATAAATAAAATATATCTTAGTCTCCGACTCATATATTAAATGTATAAAAAGGATGGAAAGGAGCCTTCCATTGAACCTGCACGCCTTGCGCTTGTTTCACGTGATCGCCTCCACGGGGGGCGTGACCCGGGCCTCCGAGCTGCTGAGCATCAGCCAGCCGGCTATTACCGCCCAGGTCAAGAAATTCGAGAAGGAGCTCGGCATGACGCTGCTGCAGCCGAGCGGACGGGGCATCGCCCTGACCGAGGCCGGCGCCGGACTCGCGCTGCTTGCCAGGCGGCTGTTCGCCATGGAGCAGCAGATCGAGCACTACTGCGAGGAGTTCCGCGGCGGCGCGCGCGGCCATATTCGGATCGCCGCGACGTATTTGCCCGCGCAGTTTCTCATCCCCGCCTGGATCGCCAAATTCAAGCAGCGCTACGAGAACGTCGAGATGACGATCACGACGACCAATTCCGCCGACGCGTTCCGCCAGCTCTTGAACATGGACGCCGATATCGCGTTCTACGGCGGACTGACGGAAGAGCATCCCGACGCGATCCTGGCCGAGCAGCTGTTTCAGGACGAGCTATGGTTCGTCGTCGCGCCGAACCACCCGTACGCGAACCGGGAGGTGTCCCTTCGCGACATGATGCAAGAGCCGTTCGTCATGCGGGAAGAAGGCAGCTCGACGCGCGAGCGGCTGCTGGCGCTCTGCCGGACGTACAATGTCCCCGCGCCGCGCATCCCGCTGCAGTTCAACGGGCTGCACGAGGCGATCATGGCCGTCATCGCCGGCTACGGTGCCAACTTCGTCTCGTCGCTCGTCGTGCGCGAGTACGTCCGGCGCGGCGAGCTGTGCCGCGTCCATGTGCAGGATATCCGGCTCGTCAACTCGATCGCCGTCTGCACGCGCAGGGACGAGCCCCTTCCCGCCGCAGCGGCCAACCTCGTGAACCTCATCCGCAGCGAAGCCTGACCCGGCTCCTGCAGCGGCGTGAAAAAGCCGTTCCCTGCCCCGGTGCGCGAGGTGAATGGAACGGCTTCTGATAAGTTGATTTGAGTAGGATAAGTTGCGTTTACTAGGATAAGCCGAATTGCATAGTATAAGTGGCGTTCATACGGCAAGGCAGCATTATACGAGTTAGCCGTTTTTTTCGCGCGGGGCTACACGGCGGCGGATTCCGACTGGATGCGCCGCACCTCGCAGGCCCGTTCGTCCGGCGTCATGCTCGGGCAGACGAAGCATTTGGTTCCGCCCTCGCGGCGGTCGTACTGGCAGCAGCCGGAACGCATCACCCAGCGCTCGCCGGGCTGGTACGGATTGTCGACGTAGCGGGTCTCCCATTGGAACGGGTTGCGCTTGCGGCCGAACGCCTCCGCCGGGATCGCCTCGGACAGCAGCCGGAAATGATGATCGAACCGTTCTACCGCCTCCGCGGGCAGCTGCATCTGATGCACGAAGTCCTTGACCATGCCGGCGATGCCGCCGAACTGCTGCCAGATGACCTCTGCGTTCATGCGCGAAGCTTGCGCGATCGCGCGGACGGCCGGCACCGCGGTGTCCGTTACGAACGCGAGCCAATCCTCCGTCACGAAGCCGTCAGCGTTCGCTTCGGGCAGCTCCAGCGCGACGATCTCACCCAGCCGGTAGCCCAGATGCGGATGGCCATGGCCTTCCTCGTAGTCGATCTGGAAGGTCAGGCGATCGAGGTCCAGCCGAAGCACCTTGCCGTACATTGCGAGGAAAATCAGCTTCGTCACGCTCAGATGGCACAACGTCGTGCCGAAGAACGAGCCCGGCAGCTTGTAGTCGGTCGCCTGCACGAGCTCCCCCGTTTTGCGCAGCATCTCGTCCAAGCGGGCCGCGTCGAAGAAGCCGGACGCCGGCATTTCGTCCAGCACGTGGTCCACGCCTTCCGGCGAAATATGTAAGTAGGTCTTCACCAACGAAAAATCGTAAGCCTTCGTCAAGGTTCATTCGCCCCCACATGATAATGATTATCACTTTCAATATCTTAACATATCACTGCAGGGTACACAATCGCCCCTTTCATGGTATTCTAGAAGTGGAGTTCTATTATTTTCCAATTTTTCGCGGCTAACGGAACTCCCCATCCGCAATTCCAAGAGGAGATTCGAAATGGACTTCGTCCGCGATCATGCCATGTATGTCACCATCTTCGGCCTGTTCAGCTTCGTTTGGTTCGGCTGGGCCCAGGAAAACCCGCGCCCGCAGTGGCGCAAGTACCTCGGAATCGCTTCCGGGGCGGCGCTGCTGCTCTGCCTGTACGGCGCCTACTTAAGCATCACGCACTGGGATGCACCTTCCGCGCTGGCGGACGACGGCTCGCTCCGCGGCTATCTGATTTCCGTCTACGCGGAAATCGTCGTCTGCGGCATCGGCGCCTATCTGCTGATCCGCCGCAAGCGCTCCGGCTACGTCGCGCCGTGGATCGCGTTCATCGTCGGCTTGCACTTCATTGGGCTGCGGCATGTCTTTGACGATGCCGGCTTGTACGTGCTGGCGGCGCTGCTCGTCGCCATCGCTGCGGCGGCCCCCTTCATCGCGCCGCGGCTGCGGGTCGCGAACAGCGCCGTGACCGGCATCGGCGCGGGCGCGTCGCTGCTCGGGTTTGCGCTGCTCGGCCTCGTCCGGTTTTTCTCATCGGTGTAGGCGACAGCGTCCGCTCCCCCGCCGGCCGGCAACCTTCGGCGCGTGCCTCCTTGCCGGCCGGTTACACCCACGGAAGTCCACCGATGATTCCGGGTTATCCGCCTGGAGAATAGTAGTGGAGAAGAGCGGATTTCCGGCTCAAGGATCCGGTCAGGCAATGGATCGCGCGGGGTTTCGCGGACACAGAAGCCGTTATTGCGATCGGATCGCCCGCTTTTTGAAATGAGCGGCCGCACGTTCCGCTATTCGCCGAAAATGGCGCTGTTTTGCCTGAAAATCGGCAAATAGCGGCGCCTGTGTCCGCCAAACATCAAATTACCGCCGATTCGGCGAAATAGCGGCTTTCCTGTCCGCGAAAGCTTAGGCGGACGGCCGGCGAGAGAGAGGGCTATGGTCCGTGAGCGAACCGGGCGCTGCGCGCTAGTAGTGCCTAGCCGCTAGGGCGTAACCGTTAGCGCCCCGTGCCCGCCGCCAGCGCATGCGCCCCGCGTCCAGCACTCCAGCACCCCGCGCGCCAGCATAAACGCCCCAGTCGCCAGGGCGTGGCTAGCCGTTAGCGCCTTGTGCCAGTCGCCAGCGTGCCAGCCGCTGGGGCGCCAGCACCCCTCGTGCCAGCGCAAGCGCCCCGCGTCCAGCACTCCAGCGCCCCGCCGCCAGCGCATGCGCCCCGCGTCCAGCACTCCAGCACCCCGCGCGCCAGCGCAAGCGCCCCGTGCCAGCCGCCAGTGCCCCGCGCGCCAACGCCAGCGCCCCGCGCCCGCCCGGCCCGATCTGGACGCCGCTCATCCTGTCCCAGCTACTCGGCGGAATACGTGAAGACGTTCGGGCTGGAAACGCCGATGAAGCGAGACGGCCAACCGTTCAAGTTGGCGCCAACCTATGTCTATCTCGCCTCCGACGACTCGTCGTTCGTGACGGGCCAAGTGCTGCACGTAAACGGCGGCGTCATGACCGAGACCTAGCCCGGGACACGATCGAAGCGGACGCGATCGGGGGACAGAATCCTCCTGCCGCGGCTTCCTTCGCCGCAACGTTTCCGCATGCACGGTCTATCACTTGCATCGCAACCGGAAAAAGACCCCGTAAATGGGGTCTTAACACGATGGCCGACAACAGCAATTTATGCCCGCGCAGCAAGTTAGCACGCCGGATCGGCGTGTTTTTTTGCGCATTTGATCCGATTATTACGCTTGCGTTATAGTAAGAAGCGAAACGATTATTAGTATTCATGGACGAAGGAGCGCGGCGAATGGAACTCACGCAGCTTGACTATTTTCTGACCGTCTCCCGGCTTCAGCATATGACGATGGCCGCGAAGGCGCTGAATGTGACGCAGCCGGCGCTCAGCCATGCCATTTCCAAGCTGGAAAACGAGCTCGGCGTGCCGCTCTTCGACCGCGGCGGGCGGAACCTGCGACTGAACCGGTACGGCGCCGCGTTCGCGAAGTGGGTCGACGAGGCGCTGACGAGCATCCGCAAAGGGATGCAGGAAATCGAGGAATCGTCCAGCCCCGATACGGGCGTCATTCCGCTCTCCTATCTGAATATCCTCGGCGTCGACCTCGTGCCTGCGCTCGTCACGGCTTATCTCGAACGGTATCCCAAAGTGCGCTTCGAGCTGATTCAAGGCGACAACGCCGACATCGACGAACAGCTGGAGAGCGGCCGTTCGGACCTGCTCGTCACGTCCAAGGAAACCGTGATGGACGACCGCGAATGGATCGTCATCCGGCGGATGCCGCTCTACGTCGTCGTCTCCGAACGGCATCGCTTCGCAGACCGGGCATCGGTCCGCCTGACGGAGCTGTCAGGCGAGCCATTCGTCGGGCTGAGCAAAAACTGCGGCCTGCGGGATTCGGTCCGGGCGCGCGCCATCGCCGCCGACGCCGGCTTCGCGCTCGCTCCGGCGTATGACGCCGAGGACCTCATCACCGTCGCGGGCTTCATCAAGGCCGGCCTCGGCGTATCGGTGCTCCCGCGGACGCCCGGCCTTCTGCTCGAAGGCCTCGTCTGGCTCCCGATTCAAGACGCGGAAGATTGGCAGTGGGAGCTCGGGCTGAAATGGCGCCGGGACCGCTATCTCTCGCCCGCGGCCAAACGGTTCATCGCGTTCGTCGACGAATGGTCGCGCGGCGATCGGGCCGCTTCTGGGCTCTCGGACGCGAGGCCGGAAGCGTAGCGTCGTCAGCGGGAACGCCGCGCGCCGCCCATGCCGAAGAGCGCGATCGGCACGCCGCCGAGCAGCAGGACGGCCATGCCGAGCAGTGACGCGCGCATGCCGGCCTCCAGCTCGGCGTGCAGGCCTAACGCCAGCGCGGCCAGCGCCACGCCGATCGTCGCGCCCAGCTGACGGGCGGCGTTCAGCGCGCCCGACGCGGTACCGGTCTCCTCCGGCGCGGCAGCGGCGATTACGGCCGTCATGATGGACGGAATCGCGAAGGAGACGCCGAAGCCGGTCAGGACGAGACCGGCGAACGCAAGCGCGCCGCCTATTCGCCCGTCCGCCATGAAGAGCAGCAGCGCGCCGGCCGCCGCCAGTGCGAAGCCCGCTGCCGTCGGAAGCTTCGTGCCGATCCGCCCCGCGAGCCGCCCCGTCAGGATCGGATTGAACGCGAGCGGCACCATCATCGGCAGCAGCGCGAGGCCGGCGTCGCGCGCGGACATCCCGCCCGCGCGCTGGCCGTAATACGGCAGCGCGAACAAAAGGGCGGATAGCGCGACGTTGATCGTCATGCCCGCGGCGAGGCCGCCCGCCACCGCCGGCTTGCGCAGCAGCCGCAGGGGCAGCAGCGGCGACCTCACGCGGGCCTCGGCGATTACGAAGGCGGCGGCGCCCGCCGCCGCCAGCGCGAAAGCCGCGACGATGCGCGGCGAGCGCCAGCCGTCCGTTCCGCCTTGCATGAGCGCGTAAGACAGCGCGACGATGGCGGCGAAGGCCGTGAGCACGCGCGCGGCTGTCGCCGGAGCAGGTCGGGCTGCCGCCGGGCGGGCGAAGGCGGACCCCGGGGCTGCGGCGCGGCGAAGTCGCGGAGCTCGCCGGCGTAAGCGTCGATTGGTACACGTGGATGGAGCAAGGCCGGAACATCGGCATCTCGGCGCAGGTGCTGGACAGCCTGGCGCGCGCGCTCCGGCTGGACGACCCCGAACGCCGGCATCTCTATCTGCTGGCGCTCGATCAGGTGCCGGCCCGCAGGACGTCCGGCATCCCCGGCGTCGATCCCGCGCTGCAGCGGTTCCTGGATCTGCAGGGCGCGAGCCCGGCCTACATCACGGACCAACGGCTGAACGTCGTCGCCTGGAACCGGGCGGCCAGTCTGCTCTACGGTCCGTACGAAGAGCTGGACGACCGCGAGCGCAATTCGCTCTGGCGCACATTCACCTCGCCCGGCGTCAAAGCGCTGCTGCGCGACAAGTGGGAGGCGCACGCCCGGCATCGCCTCGCGGTCTTCCGGGCCGGCTACGCCAGCTACCCCGGCGACCCGCGGTGGGTCGCGCTGATCGGGGAGCTGACGCGGATCAGCCCGGAATTCGCGGCCTGGTGGCCGCAGCACGACGTGCTGGCCGGTCCCGAAGGCAAGAAGGTCAACCATCATGCGGCGGCCGGCCGTCTTGTCTTCGAGCAAATCTCGTTTCTCGTCTCGGACGCCGCGCATCTGACGGCGACCGTCAACCTGCCGGACGACGAGGAGACGGCGGCCCGGATGCGCGCGCTGCTGGAGGTGGACGGCGCTTCCCGGTAGATCGGACGGACGCCCCGATACATCGGTTGACCGATCCGCCTCGCGCTAACGGAGCCAAGCCTTCCCGGCGGCCAGCCGACGGCGTCTCTGGCAACACGACGAATAACCCCCGAGCGCATCATACGCTCGGGGGTTTGCTGTTCGCCGCAATGCTTGGCTTGTATGACTGTTTAACTGTTTGGATCATTGGCCCTATGGCTGCTGGTTGTTGCTCTTTGGCGCCGCAGCCAGCTTGCGCGCTACACGCTTTGGACGGCCGCCTCGAGCGCTACGACGATCATATCGTTGAACGTCGTCTGGCGTTCCTCCGCCGTCGTATCCGCTTCGCCGCTGAACAGGTGATCGCTCACCGTCAGCACGGACAGCGCCTTCGCGCCGTGGCGAGCGGCGATCGTGTACAGCGCCGAAGACTCCATCTCGACCGCGAGTACGCCGTAGTCGGCCAGCTTCTTGACCGGATCCATGCTTTCGCGGTAGAAGTTGTCGGCCGTCAGGATGTTGCCCACTTTGACCGCCAGCCCCTTCTCGACCGTCGCCCGGTAGGCCCGGTGCAGCAGATCGAAATCCGCGGCCGGCGCGAACGTGAAGCCCGGGAACAGCTGGTGGTTGGCCGCGGAATCCGTGGTGGCCGTCATGGCGAGAATGACATCGCGCACCTTGACGTCCTCGCGCATGCCGCCGCACGTGCCGACGCGGATGAGCTGCTTGACGCCGTATTCGCGGATCAGCTCGTTCACGTAGATGCTGATCGACGGCACGCCCATGCCCGTGCCCTGCACGGATATACGGTGCCCTTTATAACGGCCGGTAAAGCCGAGCATGCCCCGCACCTCGTTGTAGCAGCGTGCGTCCTCGAGGAACGTCTCGGCGATGTACCGCGCGCGCAGCGGATCGCCCGGCAGCAGAATCGTCTCGGCAATCTCGCCCGGTTTGGCGTTGATATGAATACTCATTCGGAAATCCTCCATCGTAGGTAAAGTTAGCCCAAGCATGTCCTTCATCGTCGCGATCTATGTAAGTATGCCGGATTAGCGAATCTTCGAACTTCGCCCCCTATCATAATATGAACAGGGACCGTTTACAACATGCGGCAAATCGGTGCCGGCGAACGCCGGGCGGGGTCCGGCTTACGGCCGGGTCCCGGTATCGACGAACGGCGAGAGCGAGCCGGAGAAGGTCAGCGCCAGCTCGTGTAGCGCTCGCGTGCAGGCGATGTACAGCAAGCTGCGATCCGACTCCGTCCGATACGTCTCCGCGTTCGCGAACGGCACGACGACCCGGTCGAATTCCAGCCCTTTGGCGACGGGCACCGCCAGCACGACCGCGCCTTCCCGGAACCCGGTGCTGCCGAAGCCCAGCCGATGGACGCCGGGATGCCGCGCCAGCAGCGCCGCGTGCAGCCGTTCGGCCTGCGCCTCCGTCTTGCACACGACGCCTAGCGTCCGGTGTCCGGACGATCGAAAGGCCGCGATGGCGTCGCCGATCCGTTCGATTTCCTCCGCTTCGTCCGCCGTGCGCATGACGACGGGCTGCTCGCCATGGCGCTCGACCGGCTCGATGCGGCTCACGGGCGCGATTCGCCGGGCGAACGCGATGATCTCCGCCGTCGAGCGGTAGCTCTTCAGCAGCTCGGCCGTCTCCGCCGCCGGAAATACGGCCCGGAGCGTGTTCAGCGTCGACGACGCGTTCAGATCAAGCGGCTGGTTCTCGTCGCCCACGATCGTCATGCCGCAGGCGAATAACCGGGCCAGAACGACGAATTGAACGGCCGTGTAATCCTGCATCTCGTCGACGGCCAGATGCTTGACCGCCTCGTAACCCGCCGCGCCTTCCAGCAGGAGCTTCAAATAGATCAAGGGATAGACGTCGGCGTATTCGACCTTCTTCTTGGCCTTGGGCTTGAACATCTCCGGGGCGCCGATGAAGATGTAGAAGTCCCGATATAACGCAAGCGGGTCCAACGTCCGGAACATCCGGCGAACGGCCGTTTTGATCCGGTTCGCGGCGGCCGGCTTCAGCTTGTCGCCGTGCACGGTCCGGCCCTGCGCCGCGAGCACGGCCGCCGTCTTGGCCAGACGCGGCTTGACCGGCAGACCGGCCGCGCCCCGGTAAGCTTCGGCAACCGCCGTCTCCCCGATCTCCACGTCCCCGAACGCGATCGCTTCGGCGGTGAAGCCTTCCGCCTCCAGATGCGCGAAGTATTCGTCCAGCGCGCGCACGAACGCGATGCCGGCCTTGAATCGGATTCTGTCCGGCAGAGCTTCGTCCGAGCCGGAAACCTGCTCCGCGAGCTGCTCGCCGAACGTCTCGAAGTCGCAAATGCCTTTCAATTCGCGGCTCGCGATGTCCGCGGCGGACGTTTCGGCGATGCGCTCTTCTCCGAGCTCCGGCAGCACGTTCGAGATGAAGTCCGCAAAGACGCGGTTCGGCGACAGAATCATGACGTTCGCGGAGCGTAACGTCTCCTTACGGCGGTACAGCATGTATGCGATGCGGTGGAGCGCGACGGACGTTTTACCGGAACCGGCGACGCCCTGCACGATCAGCACGTTCGCGCGCTCGTTGCGAATGACCGCGTTTTGCTCCGCTTGAATCGTCGCCGCAATTTGCTTCATTTTCTCGTCCGACGTCCGGCTGAGCTCCCGCTGCAGCACCTCATCATGGATACGCTCCGCGCTTTCGAGCATATACGCCATGTCCCCGCGCTCGATCCGGTATTGACGCTTCAAGCCGACGCGGCCCGCGATCTCGCCCGCAAGCGCCTCATACCGGGCTTGCCCGATCGGGGAATCGTAGAACAAGCTGGCCATGGGCGAGCGCCAGTCGTAGACGAGATCCGCTCCGCCGTCCGCGTCGCCGAACGCATGCACGCCGATGTAATAGGTTTCGGCCGCCGTCCAGCCGTCAGGGGTAAAATCCACGCGCCCGAAATATGGCGAGGCCAGCTGCTTGTTCAGTCGCTCCCGCTTCGACATATCCTTCTCCCCGCGGTCGACGGCGAGCGAGATGTCGACCGCGTTGGCCGCCCGTTCCGCCGGATCAAGCTGGTCCCTGTTCGCCCAGACGTACCGTTTCGCTTCGAGGACGCCGCTTCGCGTGCCGTCGATGCGCGCCTCCGTTTCCCGCAGCACGTCCCGCAGCCGGGCCAATGTCTCCGCCAAATGCCGCCGTTCTTCCGCTTCCGTCTCGTTCATCACCATTGCGATCCCCCGTTTCCTCGGTAAAGTAAGCCTAAGTATAGAGGGAAATGAAAAAAAGTATAGACTTATCCTGACGGCCGTATTATTATGTAATGTACGTGGGTCCAAAAAACCTTGTACAACGTTACCGATACGTCCCTCCGTTCTTCGCGAACGGAGGGACTTTTTGCGTCCGGGATGCCTTTTCCTTCGAATAATGGTAAAATGCAACCGTAGCATGCCCATTCGATTTGGAGGTGCCTGACCATGGCGGCAACACAATCCTTTGCCTTTATCGGTTCGTACGCGGATGCGGACGGTCCCGGGCTTTACGCGTGCGCGTACGACACCGAGACCGGGGCGCTGACGCTGCTCGATCAAGCGGCCGGCCTGCAAAACCCGACCTTCCTCGTCCCGGCCGATTCCGCCCGGACCTTGTATACGATCATGGAAAGCAAGGACGCGGATGGACACCGCGTCGGAGCGGCCGCCGCGTTCCGGTTCGATCCGGAAGCCGGCAGGCTGGAGCGCTTGAACGAAGAGATTACGCTGCCGGCGACGACCTGCCACATTACGCTTGACCGGACGAGCCGGTTCGCGATGACGGCGAGCTATCACGGCGGAATGATCGGCCTGTCGCCGATCTTGCCGGACGGCCGCATCGGCCCCGTAGCCGATATTCATCGGCATCACGGCAGCAGCGTGCATCCGGCCCAAACCCAGGCGCGCGCGCATTCAGTCATCGTCGACCGGAACAACCGCTACGCCGTCGTATCCGATCTCGGCCTGGACAAGCTGTTCGTCTATAAGCTCGACCTTGCGAACGGCAAGCTGGCGCCGCATTCCGAGACGAGCATCGCGCCGGGCTCGGGTCCGCGCCACTTCGTGTTCCATCCCGAGCTGCCGACGGGCTACGGCATCAATGAGCTGAACAGCACGATTACTGTCTACGGCTACGACGCCGAGGCGGGCACGCTGACCGCCATGCAGACGATCTCGACGCTGCCGGACGGCTACGAGGGCGAGAACGGCACGGCGGACATCCATCTGTCGCCGGACGGCAAGTTCCTGTACGGCTCCAACCGCGGACACGACAGCCTGGCCGTCTGCCGCGTCGACCCGGCGAGCGGCCGGCTGGAGCCGGTGGAGTACGCGCCGACGCTCGGCGGACATCCGCGCAACTTCGGCATCTCGCCGGACGGGCGGTTCGCGCTCGTCGCGAACCGCGACGGCAACAACGTCGTGACGTTCGCCCGCGACGCCGAGACCGGCAAGCTGCGGCCGACGGGAAGTGAGCTGCAGGTGTCCAAGCCGGTATGCGTCCGCTTCGCGGCGCTGTAGCTTCAACCGTCCCCGTCCCGTCGAGCGCCACCGCGGCTATTCAGCCGGCGGACGAAACCGGCGAGCGCCGTCGTCATCATAGACCGCGCTCGCCTCAAAGCAAAAGGCCGCCCGGTGTCGATTCGTTCGACGCCGGGCGGCCTTTGCTTCGTCGCATACACGCGGATCCATCCCGCGTTAGTCCTCGTCCGGCTCCCAGGCGGGATTCCAGACGACTTCCCACAGATGGCCGTCGGGGTCCAGGAAATGGCCGGAGTAGCCGCCCCAGAACGCGTCGTGCGCGGGATCGACGATCGTCGCCCCCGCCTTCCCGGCGAGCGCCATGACCCGGTCCACCTCCGCCTTGCTCCCTACGTTATGCCCGATGGTGAATTCGGTCGGGCTCGGCGGCGCAAGCGGCAGCTTCGTCTCGTGGGCCATATCCGCCCGGCGCCAGATGGCCAGCTTCATCCCGGCCTGCAGGTCGAAGAACGCCACCGCCCCGTGCTCGAATTCCTCTCCGACGATCCCTTCGGTCGCCAGGCCGAGCCCGTCGCGATAGAACCGGAGCGATCGCTCGAGATCGTCCACGCCCAGCGTCAACACCGTAATCCGCGGTTTCATCCGATCGTTCATCTCTTCGTTCATCTCCTCTCATTCCATGCCGTCGCCCGCGAGCCCGCGCCAAGGCCTCCCCGGGCGAACAAGTCCATTATCGCGCTTCTGCGCCAAGCCCGCTTGTAGAAAACGGACGGCTTTGCCCGTCGAACACGAGACGAGGCGGCAATCCGTACAACCGCCTGAAATCGGCGGCGAAGTGGGACTCGTCGTAATAGCCGTGCGTCAGCGCCGCCTCGACGCGCTTCGCAGGGATGCCGCGGCGCAAGGCTTGCAGCGCATATTGAAAGCGCAGGATGCCGAGCAGCTTCTTCGGCCCGACGCCGAGCTCCCGCTTGAAGATGCGGCGAACGTTCCGCTCGCTCCAATGATAATGCGCCGCCAGGTCGCTGGCGGCCAGGCATCCCCGGCTCGCGTGCATGAGCCGCAATCCGGAGCGGATCAGCGTGTCCGTCTCCAGCGCGGCACGCTGCGGCAGCGCCGTCAGCCGCCGTTGGACCCGCCCGATGACGTCCGCGATGCCGCGAGCGCCGCGCGCTTCTTCCAGCAGCAGCGCCGCTTCGCCGCCCCAGAGCGCGTCCAGCGGCACGGGATCGGACGCCAGCCCGGCGACCGGGTGGCGAAGGAAGCGCGCGGCCGTCTCCGCATAGAATCGGATGCCGAACACGGACCGTTCCGCTCCGAGCTCCGGCGTATCGAACCCGGTCATGAGTCCCGCGGCGAACGCGCCGAGGCCGCCTCGCGGCAGCCGGCCGAGCTCCAGCATGATGTCGACGCAGCCGTCCGGTATGACCCGGTGGCGGCCGGAGCCGACGGGCGCGCGAACGTCGACGGTCCAGTAGCAGGCGACGTACGGACGCAGCGCCTCGCAAGGCTCGTACTCCCGATAGCGATAATCCGCGTCCGTCAACCCGATTTGAAGCATCGGCGGCTGCAGCGGACGGTATGCTTCCATGAACGCCATCGCTCCTTCCCGTGATGTTGGTTCGATTGTAATCCATCCCGTTCCGGAACGGAAGCCGCCGTATCCCTCGACTGTCCCGTCCCGCGATTGAATCCCGCGGAAGTTGGCGATTCTGCAGGCAGCGAACCCCCGCGAACGACAATCGCTTCGGCAAGCGGCGAGCGGCGGTGCTTCCGGCTTCCGGCATCCGTTCCCGGCGCGCTCGACAAAATTTTCATGCAGCCTTGCAACCTTTTTGAAGCTAGGCCCGTCTGAGGCTGTGTGACAGGAAAAAACTACTTCCCTAGAGGTGAAAGAAATGAAAAAACCATTCAAAATGCTAACCCTGACCGCTACCGCTGCTCTCTCGCTCACGTTCGCCAGCCAGAGCTTCGCTGCAGCCGGATTCACTGACCTCGCAAGCGACGTCGCGAAGGATAAAATCATTTCCCTGCAGGAGAGAGGACTGGTTAAAGGCGTGAGTTCCGAACTGTTCGCGCCTCGCGCGACGATGACCGCCGCTCAAGGCGTGCAGCTGATCGTGAACGCGCTCGACCTGAACCTCGATCTCGTCCGTTTCTTCAAAGAGCCGAAAGCGACTGATTATTTCGCGAACGCCAAGGACGACGCATGGTACGCGGACGCGCTCATCATTGCTGCCGTTAACAACATCGGCCTTCCAGCGGACCTCGAGCCGAACAAGAAGCTGTCGCGCGAAGAATTCACGTTCATGCTCATCCACGCGATGGAAGCAAGCGGCAAGCTGCCGATGATCAATCCGGTCGTCGCCGACATCAAGGACGGCGATCAAATCAAGGTGGAGTACTCCGGCGCGATCCAACGCGCGCTGAAATACGGCGTCGTTGCGCTGGACAAGACCGGCAAGCTGAAACCGAAAGCCGCGATCACCCGCTCCGAGTCGGCCGAGGAAATCTACAACGCGCTTGAGTACTTGAAAGCTCACCCGGCACCGGTCGTCGACGGCACGCTGACGGCTTCGCAGGGCGCCGATCTGATCGGCGGCGCGCTGGGCGCCAAAGTCGAGCTCGGCGAAGACGTCGCGCCGGACGCCGCGCTGACGCGCGAAGCATTCGTCGACCTGCTCGTCCGTTCCGTTGAGAAAGCCGGCAAGCTCCCGCTGATCAACCCGGTCGTCGTGGACATCAAGGACCAAGACCAAATCAACGTCGTCTATTCCGGCTCCATCCAGCGCGCGCTGAAATACGGCATCGCGCAGCTGAACGAAGACGGCGCCTTCGATCCGAAAGCGGAAATGACGCGTTCCGCGGCGCTTGAAGCGATCGACAAAGCGACGGCATACCTGAAAGCTCACCAAGCGCCGGCCGAAGCGAACGCGCCGGTTACCGCAGCACAAGGCGCCGACCTGATCGGCAAGCAATTCGGCATCACGGTCGACCTGAAGAGCTTCGACCTGAATCCGGACCAAAAAGTAACGCGCGAAGCGTTCACGCACGTGCTGGTGCAAAGCCTGCAAAAGAGCGGCAAGCTGCCGATGATCAAGGTCGCGCCGGTCGACATCAAAGACGGCGACCAACTCGACGTGCTCTACTCTGGCTCCGCACAAACGGCGTTGAACCTCGGCATCGTCAAGCTGGACGCAGACGGCAAGCTCGATCCGAAAGCCGAATTGACGCAAGCGCAAGCAGCCGACGAAATCGCCAGCGCCGTGAAAGCACTGGAAAAGTACCCGCAAGCGAAATAAACCGCAGCAGCGATCGAAAAACCAAAAGAGGCTGCCCTATGGGCAGCCTCTTTTGCGCGTGCGTCGTAACGTTTATCGGACCAGCACGAAGATCAACGCGATCAGCGCCGGCAGACCCTGCACGAGCCAGATCGAGCGCTTCGCCGTCGCGCCGCCGTACAGCGCAGCGACCAAGACGCAGATCAGGAAAAACAGCTCGATCGCGCGGCCGGTCGTCTCGTCCGGATGCACGAGCCCCCAGACGAGTCCAGCGGCCAGAAATCCGTTGTACAGCCCCTGGTTCGCGGCGAGCGCTTTCGTCGTTTCCGCTTCTTCCTTCGTCGTGCCGAAAGCTTTCATCGCGCGCGGCGTCGTCCATAGAAACATTTCGAGCACCAAGATGTACACGTGCTCCAGTGCGACCAATCCTACGAAAATGGCGGCGAGTATCATCGGGTCCTCCTCGATATGTATGCGTCTTTCACCTTTATATTAGCATGAAAGCTGCTAGACACGAAGATTGAGATTGCCGCCGAGGTGCGGCTGCGCGCTCTGCTGCACCTGTCGTATTGATAGATTATTGATAGATGCAGGTCGGGACACGTCAAAGGACGACGACGATTTTGCCCCGGACATGCCGCTGCGAGAGCCGGGTCAGCTCGCCCGGGATTTCTTCTAGCGAGATGCGCTTCTCGATCATCGGCACGATTTTGCCGGCCGTCATCAGCGCCATGAACTGCTCCGCCATAACGCCGAGCTCGGTCTCCGCCCGTTCGTCGCCGGCCAGGTATGCGCCCGAGAGCATCATTTTGTGCACCGTGAACGTCTTGTGGGACGGCTGAAAATCGGCCACGGTCTCCGGCGCGCCCGCGATGCAGGCGACCTGGCCGCCGAAGGCGAGCAGCGATAGATCGGCCTGCGCCGACTGCCGGTTGATCGAATTGAGCGCGTAATCGACGCCGCGGCCGTCCGTCAGCGCCAGGACGCGTTCGCGGACGTCCTCCGCCGTGTAGTCGATCGCGGCGTGAGCGCCGAGCGTGTGCACATAGTCGAAATTGGCGGCCGAGGCGGTTGTGATGATTTGTCCCGCTCCGAACGCTTTCGCCAGCTGGATCGCATACCCGCCGACGCCGCCTGCGCCCGCGTGAATGAGAATGGAGGCGCCCTGCTTGAGGTTCATCTTGCGGGTCAGCGCCTGATAAGCCGTCAGCCCCGCGCACGGGAACGCCGCCGCCTCTTCGAATGAGAGCCCCTCCGCGATGCGGGCGGCCGCGTTCGCCTTGACGATGCCGTATTCGGCGAAGGTGCCCTGCCGAACGAAGCTGCCGTGGTAGACGACGCGGTCGCCTTCCCGCCACTGCGCGACGCCTTCGCCGGCCCGGTCTACGACGCCGGCGGCGTCGAGTCCGGGCACAAACGGGTATGTCCAGGCCGGATGCCCGTTTTTGGCCAGTTTGTAATCCGCCGGGTTCAAGCTGGCGGCCTTGATGCGGACGCGGATTTCGCCCGGCCCGGGCTCGGGAACCGGCAGCTCCGCCAGCGTCATGGTATGCGGCTCGCCGGGGGCGAGCAGAACGATTGATCTCATCATCGAAAAGACCCCTTTTATAATGTGATTTTCCCTCAAGCATACCACACCGAAGCCGCCCAAGGAAAAAAATGAGATCGTTCTCATCCTCGTCCCGCCAAGGCGGACGCCCGTTCAGAAGCTCTTGGACACCATCAAGTATAGAATGACGAGCGGCAGCAGCGTCGCGGAGATGCCGAATACGGCCCACTGGCGGGATGCGCGCGCGTACGCTTCGGTGACGGTGCCGCGCTGGATTCCCTCGGCGCTGTGATGGATCATCGCGCGCTGCAGCGGGATAAGCACTGCCAGCCAGATGATGCCCGTCACGGCGAACAGCGCGAGCGACGCCGTCAGCCAGTTCATGCCGTGCATCGGCAGATGCTCGCGAGATGCCATCAGCACGCCGGAGACGATGATCAGCAGGAGCCCGGGAAGCGTAAAGGCGTAATCCGCCGCCATGACGGACTTGACCGCGGCGTGAATCGCGACGGGATTCTTCCCGATGTCCGCGCGGACCTTCCAGAACGCGGCCGTCACGATGTTGCCCACGAAGACGACGACCCCCAGCAAATGCAGCAGCAATAATCCGTTCATCTAAGCGCCCTCCCAATTGGAAAATAATTGCTTACTTTCATCATACATACCGACTAACGGTTTGTAAATAAGAAAAATGGAAGGGACCTTGAATAATAGGTCCCTGTCCCTTCCTTCGCCGGCGCGGAGCGGCAATGCCATTCGCGGGCGCCCGAAAGCTCGGCCGCGAACCGAGGCCGCCCCGGCAACGCCCGAGCTCGCTACGGCTCAAGCGCCATCCACGCCTCCAGCAGCGCATCGAGCCGCGCCTGCAGCGCTTCGCGCTCGCGCCAGCCGGCCTCCAGCGCCGCCGCATCGCCGGCGGCATCGAAGCCGCAGAGCCGCTCGTCGGCCGCGGCCAGCTCCGTCTCGAGCGCGGCGATCTCCCGTTCCAGCTGCTCGGCCCGCTTCCCGCCGCCCGGCGCCGCAGCCGCTTTCCGGTCCGCCGGCTGTGCCATCGGTTCAGCCGCTTCCGCGCGGACGGGCGCCGGTCGCTTCGCGCTCCCCGGCTCTCCGGACTCCTCCTCCGGCTCGGCGCGCTTCGCCCGGTAATCCTCGTAATTGCCGAGATAGGCGGCGATCCGGCCGCGCTTCAGCTCCCATACGCGCCGCGCGAGGCGATTGATGAAATAACGGTCGTGCGAGATCGCCAGCACCGTGCCCGGGTACTGCTCGAGCGCCTCCTCCAGCGCCTCGCGCGAGGCGATGTCGAGGTGGTTCGTCGGTTCGTCCAGCAGCAGCAGGTTCGGCGCCCGCCGGACGAGCAGCGCGAGCCGCAGCCGCGCCCATTCGCCGCCGGACAGCGACGCGACCGGCTTGAAGACGTCGCCCCCGTAAAACAAATACCGGGCGAGCACACCTCGCGCTTCCCCTTCCTCGTACGCGCCTTCAACGCGGAAGTAGTCGAGCACCGTCCGTTTGCCGTCCGCCGGCGGCTCTTGCTGCGCGAGATACCCGACGTCGACGCGCGAACCGTGCTCGATGCGTCCGCCGTCCGGTTCGACTTCGCCCAGCAGCAGCCGGAACAGCGTCGTTTTGCCGGAGCCGTTGTCCCCGAGCAGCGCGACCTTCTCGCCGTAGAGCAGGCTGCCCGACGCCCCGTTCAGGATCGCCCGATCCTCGAACCGCTTCTCCACGTTCTCGAAATCGAGCACGCGCCGGCCGGAACGGTCCTGGATCGACAGCGCGAACGCCGCCGTTTTCGGATCGAGCACCGGCCGCTTGAGCACGTCCATCCGCTCCAGCGCCTTGCGGATCGACGCCGCGCGCTTGAAAAACTTCTCGTTGCCGCCGACCCGTCCCCATTCCTCCAGCTGGCGGATCGTCTCCTTCATCTTCTTAATAACCTTCTGCTGCTCCTGATACTGCGCGAACTGCTGGAGCAGCCGCGCTTCCTTCTCCTGCACGTATCCGGTATAGCCCGTCGGATACGCCGACGCTTCGCCGTCCTCGAGCTCGATCGTTTTCTTGCAGACGGCATCGAGGAAGTACCGGTCGTGCGAGACGACGACGAAGGCGCCTTCGTACCGCCGCAGGAACGACTCCAGCCATTCGATCCCCTTCAGGTCCAAATGGTTCGTCGGTTCGTCCAGCAGCAGCAGCTCCGGACGAACGACCAGCTGGGACGCCAGCACGACGCGCGTCTGCTCGCCGCCGGACAAGCTGCCGAACCGCCGCCCGTCGAGCTTCCGGTCAAGCCGCAGCCCTTCGGCCACCTGGTCGATCGCCGTCTCCATCTCGTAGCCGCTGCCTTGCTCGAACCGTTCCTGCGCCGCGGCATACGCCCGCAGCAACCGCTCCATCGCGGCGGTGTCCGCAGCCGCGGCCGGATCGGACATGCGCGCTTCGAGTGCCGCCATCTCCGCCCTCACGCCGAGCAGCTCGCGGTAGCCGTACGCCAGCACGTCGTAGACGTTCATCGCCTCGAATTCGGCTGGAATTTGAGGCAAATACCCGATCGTCAAGTCCTTTCGCACGGTGAGCAGCCCTTCGTCGGGCCGATCGTGGCCCGCGATCAGCCGCAGCAGCGTCGATTTTCCGCTGCCGTTGCGGCCGATTAGGCCGACCTTCTCGCCCTCAAGCAGCTGCAGCGTCGCGCCGTTCAGCACGAGCTGGGCGGCATGGTATTTTTTGATATCCTGCATGTTCACGATCATCATGGTTTTAGTCCTCCTGGTATAGTCGGAAGACCCGCTCTCGAGAGCGCAAAAAAGGGCCGCGGCAACAAGCCGCGGCCCTCCTGGACAGATGCCGGACGATCGGCTCCCGGCGTCGGCCGGAAGCGAAAGGCAATCACCCGTTCATAAGCAATCCGTTGCGGTGGAGGCAGGCTCTTCTCGCGAATGGTCAATCGTATCGTCGTAAATGGACAGACGGATCCCGTTCGCGAAAAATGCATGCGTAATGCCAGCCATGGCAATCGGCAGCTGGCTAATGCGGGAATTGACCCATTCGTGATTCACCTGCCTCACCTCCTTCGCATAATTGGTTCGAGTATAGCACAGGCACCTGCGCCCTGGCAACGGGGCAGATACCCGTTCTGCCAGCCGTACGCGCTATTCGGTACCGGTGGACGCGTCCCCGGAAGAAGCCGTGCCGCCGGCCTCGACGCCCTGCGCGCCTCCGTCCTTAATCTGAATCTTCACCTTCGTCTGCTCCTCCATTAACGCCTGCTGGCCCTTGGTCTGAATGGACGCCAGGGCCGCGTCGAGCGACTGCTTGCCGTCGTACGCGTCCTTCAGCTCCTGCTGCGCGAGCGTCGAGAAGCGTATGTAGAACGCCTGCGGGACGCTGCCGAAGTCCTGGGGCAGCTTCGGCGTATTCGGCTTCAGAGCGTAGAACGCTTTGAAATTATGATTTTCTTCGTCCTTCAAGTAGGTGGTCCGCACCGGGAAGCCGTTGGAGTGGAGCTTGGAGGTGACCCTGGCGTATTCCTCGCTCGTGATGTACCTCACGAACTCCTTGGCGGCCTCGGCGTTCGCAGACTTGGCGTTCACCGCGAATATTTGCCCTACGTTCATGCTCACGCTGCCCTCCGGATTTTGCGGGTCGACCGGCACCGTGACGAGGTCCCAATTCTGCACGATCTTGCTCTTATCCGGGATCCGGCTGCGCCCCTCGTTGATCTGATCCATCAAGTACGTGCCGTCAAGCCTCATGGCGAGCCTGCCGGACACGAACGGATCGCGGAGCAAATAGTCCTCATACGTGCTCGACCCGTTCATGCCATTCGGATCCTCCGAGTAGAGCGCCCCGGACTTGAGTCCGTTGAACGCCGTTTGGTAAATGCGCTTCCAGGAAGGCGTGTCGGCGGTGACTTGGCCGTTCGCCGGATTGATCATCGTCAGGTTCTGGGCGGACCCGATCATGGTGCCCAGCTGATAGGCGTCGACGCCATAGCCCAAACCTAGCCCGTATACGCGCTTGTCCTTGGGCCCGTCGGTCGGGAAGCGCTGCGCCAGCTCGAACAGCTGCTCCCAGGTCATCTTGTCCTCCGGAAGCGGAATGCCGTACTTCGCGAACAGATCTTTGTTGTAGAAGAGCGCTTGGCTGTAAAAGGTCGGCGACAGGCCGTACAGCTTGCCGTCCCCGAACGATTTCAAATAATCGAGCAGGCCAGGAATCAGCGTTTCCGCGCGATAGTCCTTCTCCGCGATCATCGTGTCTAGCTCGAGCAGTTTGCCTTCCTTGGCCATTGTCGACAGCTGGTCGACCGACAGCATCAGGACGTCGGGATTTTCCCGTTCGATGAAGCTCCGCAGCTCCGCCTCGGGATCCGCGACCGGCTTGTCCGAGTAATTCTGATTGGAGACGACCGTCAGCTCGACGTTCGGATGCAGCGCCGAATACACCGTGCCGAACTGATCGTAGAACGATCTCTCATCGTAGTACATCACCTTGAGGGACGCGATATCGCTGCTCGGGTCCGTACCGCCGCCAGTCAAGCTGCACCCGGACATCGCCATCGCGGCCGCGAGACCGGCGATGCTTGCCGAACGCCTTCCCATAAACCATTTCAATGCCTTCACTCCGTTTCCGATTCGCATTTCTTCCAAACGCCACCTATTATAGCATTAATTCTACTATAATTTTCTAATTTTACCTTAAATGTTGGAGATGTCCCGATATCGGAAAACACGGAATGCGCAAAAGAGACGCCCGGGCAAGCCGGGCGTCTCTTCGCGTTCGAACGATTATTGCTCCATCCACTGGTGGTGGAACGTACCTTCCTTGTCCACGCGCTGGAACGTGTGGGCGCCGAAGTAGTCGCGCTGCGCTTGAAGCAGGTTGGCCGGCAGCCGCTCGGAGCGGTAGCTGTCGTAGTACGCCAGCGCCGAAGCGAAGGCCGGAACCGGGATGCCGCGGGAGACGGCGGCGGCCACGACTTCGCGCCATGCGCCTTGGTAGTTCTCGACGACGCCTTTGAAGTACTCGTCGAGGAACAGGTTGCGCAGCGCCGGGTCGCGGTCGTACGCGTCCTTGATGTTCTGCAGGAAGCGGGCGCGGATGATGCAGCCGCCGCGGAAGATCATCGCGATGGCGCCGTAGTTCAGGTTCCAGTCATATGCTTCGGAAGCGGCGCGCATCTGCGCGAAGCCTTGGGCGTACGAGGCGATCTTGCTCGCGTACAGCGCCTTGCGGACGGCTTCGATGAACGCCGCGCGGTCGCCTTCGAAGCGGACCGGCGCCGGGCCGCCCAGCAGCTTGCTGGCTGCGACGCGCTCTTCCTTCATCGCGGAGAGGAACCGCGCGAAAACGGATTCCGTGATGATCGACAGCGGCACGCCCAGGTCGAGCGCGCTTTGGCTCGTCCATTTGCCCGTACCCTTCTGGCCGGCCGAGTCGAGGATGACGTCGACCATCGGCTTGCCCGTCTCCGGATCGGTCTTGCCGAAGATGTCGGCCGTGATCTCGATCAGGTAACTGTCCAGCTCGCCCTTGTTCCACTCGGTGAAGATGTCGTGCAGCTCGCTCGTGCTGAGGCCGAGCACGTCCTTCAGCAGGTGGTACGCTTCGCCGATCAGCTGCATGTCGCCGTACTCGATGCCGTTGTGGACCATCTTGACGTAATGGCCCGCGCCGTCTTCGCCGATGTACGTCGTGCACGGCTCGCCGTTCACCTTCGCCGCGATCGCCGTCAGGATCGGCTCCACGAGCTCATACGCGCTGCGCTGGCCGCCCGGCATGATGGACGGGCCGTGGAGCGCGCCCTCTTCGCCGCCCGATACCCCCGCCCCGATGAAGCGGAAGCCTTTGGCCGACAGCTCCTTGTTGCGGCGCTGCGTATCCGGGAAGAACGCGTTGCCGCCGTCGATCAGGATGTCGCCCGGGCTCAAATGCGGCAGCAGCGATTCGATCGTCGCGTCCGTCGGCTGGCCGGCTTTGACCATGATCAGAATTTTGCGCGGAACTTCCAGCGCGGCCACGAATTCCTCGACGCTGTACGCGCCGACGAAGTTTTTGCCTTCGGCTTCCGCCAGCAGTTCCTTCGTTTTCTCCGGGGAACGGTTGTACACCGCGACCGAGAATCCTTTGCTTTCGATGTTAAGGGCCAAGTTTTTGCCCATGACGGCAAGTCCGACGACGCCGATTTGTTGTTTACTCATGGTTGACGACCTCCTCTTATTGTTCCGATGCGGACAGACGTTTCGCAAGCTCGGCCTTTTGCGCTTCGAAGCCGGGTTTGCCCAGCAGGGCGAACATGTTGACCTTGTACGCTTCGACGCCCGGCTGGTCGAACGGGTTCACGCCGAGCAGCAGGCCGCTGATGCCGCAAGCCTTCTCGAAGAAGTAGACCATTTCGCCGTACGTGTACTCGTTCAGCTCGTCCAGCTCGACGATCAAGTTCGGCACTCCGCCGTCGACATGCGCAAGCCGCGTGCCGATGGCCGCCTGCTTGTTCACTTCGTCCATCGTCATGCCGGCCAGGAAGTTAAGGCCGTCGAGATTGCTCGCGTCCTCCCCGATTGTCAGCTCGACCTTCGGCTTCTTCACCGCAAGTACCGTTTCGATCAGGTCGCGCCGGCCTTCCTGGACGTATTGGCCCATGGAGTGCAGGTCGGTCGTGAAATCAACGGATGCCGGATACAGCCCCTTCGAATCCTTGCCCTCGCTCTCGCCGAACAGCTGCTTCCACCATTCCGACACGTAGTGTAAGGACGGCTCGAAGTTCGCCAGCAGCTCGATCGATTTGCCTTTGCGGTAGAGGGCATTGCGGACGGCGGCGTATTGGTAGCTCTCGTTGGTTGCGAGGTCCGCGTTGTTGTATTTCTTCGAGGCGGCAGCCGCGCCTTCCATCATCCGGTCGATGTCAAGTCCGGCGGCCGCGATCGGCAGCAGGCCGACGGCCGTCAGGACGGAGTACCGGCCGCCGACGTCGTCGGGAATGACGAACGACTCGTAGCCTTCATCGTCGGCCAATTTCTTCAGCGCGCCCTTCGCGGCGTCGGTCGTCGCGTAGATCCGTTTGCGGGCTTCGTCCTTGCCGTATTTCTTCTCCATGTAGTCGCGCAGAATCCGGAAAGCGATCGCGGGCTCCGTCGTCGTGCCCGACTTGGAGATGACGTTCAAGGAGATGTCCTTGCCCTCGAGCAGCTCGAGCAGGTGCGTGATGTAGGTGGAGCTGATGTTCTGACCGGCGAAGTATACCTGCGTGTTGCCCTTCATCTGATTGTGGAACGTATGCGACAGCGCTTCGATCGCGGATCTCGCGCCGAGGTACGAGCCGCCGATGCCGATGACGATCAGCGCATCGGAATTGCTGCGGATGCGCGACGCGGCCTGCTTGATCCGCGCAAACTCGGCTTTGTCGTATTGGAGCGGCAGGTCGACCCAGCCGAGGAAGTCGGAGCCAGGTCCCTGCTTCTCGTGCAGCATGCGGTGCGCAACATTCACAAACTCGCCGAAATAATCCACTTCGTGTTGACCGATGAACGACAATGCGCTCGAATAATCGAATTTAATCCCCATTACGGTTTCTCTCCTCCTGCCTGAACGGCTTCTCTCTATTCAATGGACGGATGGCTTAACGAACGGCTTTCTGCCAATCGGCGGCGAATTTCTCGATGCCAGCGTCCGTCAGCGGGTGCTTCGAGATTTGCTCGATGACCGAGAATGGCACGGTGGCGATATGAGCGCCCGCCATGGCGACGCGCGTCACGTGGTCCGGGTGACGGACGGAAGCCGCGATGATTTGGGTGTCGAGGTTATGGACGCGGAACAGCTCGGCGACTTTCGATACCAGCTGCACGCCGTCTTCGGAGATGTCGTCCAGACGGCCGAGGAACGGCGATACGTACGTCGCGCCAGCGCGAGCCGCGAGGAGCGCCTGGTTAACCGTGAAGATCAGCGTGACATTTGTCTTGACGCCTTTCTTGGTCAGATAACGGCACGCTTCCAGGCCGGCCAGCGTCATCGGCAGCTTGATCGTGATGTTCTTGTCGTTGTTGTTGATCTTGATCAGCTCGTTCGCTTGCGCGATCATGTCTTCGGCTGTCAGCGCGTCCGGCGTGACTTCCGCGGAGACGGATTCGACTTCTGGCACAGCCTTCAGAATTTCCTCGATGCGGTCTTCGAATTTCACGCCTTCTTTGGCGACCAGGGACGGATTCGTCGTTACGCCGGACAGGACGCCGATTTTGTACGCTTTGTTGATATCGGCCAGGTTAGCGGTGTCGATAAAAAATTTCATGGTTTCATTACCTCCGGATATGGTTTTATGATTGAGCCCCGTCCGCCGGCTGGCAGCCCGCGGACACGGCAGACATCCTCATGAACGCTGATCGGAAATTAGAAATTCGGCGATTGCACGATGAATATATCAGAACGCGATGCGTAAACGATTAGAGCAGGCTCTTCGCCGCGTTGACGACATTGCCGACCGTGAAGCCGAAGTACGCCATGACCTCGTTGCCCGGGCCGGACGCGCCGAACGTGTCGATCGCCAGCACCTTGCCGCTTGGGCCGGCGTACCGGTCCCAGCCGAGCGAGATCCCCGCTTCGATGGTTACGCGCTTCGCGACGGAAGCCGGCAGCACCGCTTGCTTGTACGCGTCGTCCTGCCGTTCGAACAGCTCGCGGCTCGGCATGGCGACCACGCGCACCGACAGGTTCTCGCGCTCGAGCTCAGCCTTGGCGCTCACCGCCAGCGACACCTCGGAGCCCGTGCCGATCAGGATGACGTCCGGATTGGCGTTCGTTTCCGTCAGAATGTAACCGCCCTTTGCGACGTCGCTCACGTTCGCTTGGGTCGCTTCGTATACCGGAAGGTTCTGGCGGCTCAGAATAAGCGCGACCGGCCCTTCGTTTTGCTGCAGGGCGTACGCCCATGCGCTGGCCGTCTCGTTCGCGTCCGACGGACGGATGACCGTCAGGCCCGGAATCGTGCGCAGCGCCGCGAGGTGCTCGACCGGCTCGTGCGTCGGGCCGTCTTCGCCGACCGCGATGGAGTCGTGCGTGAAGACGTACGTGACGGGCAGCTTCTGCAGCGCCGCCAAGCGGATGGACGGCCGCAGGTAGTCGCTGAAGACGAAGAACGTGCTGACGAACGGCTTCACGCCGCCATGCAGCGCCATGCCGTTGCCGGCCGCGCCCATCGCGTGCTCGCGGACGCCGAAGTAGACGTTGCGCCCGGCGTACGAGTCGATCGCGAACGTGCTTTCGCCGCTGATATCCGTCATCGTCGAGTGCGACAGGTCCGCGCTGCCGCCGAAGATGGACGGCACGAGCTTCACGAAGTGATTGATCGCGTTGCCGCTGGCCACGCGGGTCGAGACGGTCTTGGCCGGGTCGAACGTGAGCACGTCCGCCGTCTCGATCGTTAATTTGCCTTCGATGACGTCTTCCAGCTCGCCGCCGAGCGACGGATACTGCGCCTTGTACGATTCGAGCAGTCGGTTCCATTCTGCTTCTTTGCCGGCGCCTTTATGCTTCAACTCCGCAAAATGCGCTTTGACATCTTCCGGCACGTAAAACTCTTCCTCGTGATTCCAGCCGTAGACGGCTTTCGTCGCTTTGGCTTCTTCCTTGCCGAGCGGGGCGCCGTGCGCCTTGTTCGTGCCGGCAACCTTGCTGCCGTACCCGATGATGGTGCGGATCTCGATCAGCGTCGGCTGCGATTCGTTTTGCTTCGCTTCTTCGATCGCCTTCGCGATGGCCGCCACGTCGTTGCCGTCCTCGACCCGCAGGTACTGCCATTGCGCCGATTCCGCGCGCTTGCGGACGTTCTCGCCGAAGGAGAGGTTCAGATCGCCGTCGAGGGAGATGTCATTGGAATCGTACAGGACGATCAGCTTGCCCAGCTTCATGTGGCCCGCCATCGACATCGCTTCGTACGAGATGCCTTCCATCAAGCAGCCGTCGCCGACAATGGCGTAGGTGTGATGGTCGACCACAGGGAAGCCGTCGCGGTTGTACTTGGCGCCCAGATGCGCTTCCGCCATCGCCATGCCGACCGCCATTGCGATCCCTTGGCCGAGCGGTCCCGTCGTCGCGTCGACGCCGTCCGTGTGGCCGTATTCCGGATGCCCCGGCGTCTTGCTGTTCAGCTTGCGGAACTGTTTGAGGTCGTCCAGCGACACCTGGTAGCCGGACAGATGCAGCAGGCTGTACAGCAGCGCCGAGCCGTGGCCGGCGGAGAGGACGAAGCGGTCGCGGTTGAACCATTTGGCGTGCGCCGGGTTATGGTTCAGCTGGCGGGACCAGAGCGTGTACGCCATCGGCGCTGCGCCCATTGGCAGGCCGGGGTGGCCGGAGTTGGCGGCGTTGATGGCATCGATCGACAAGGTCCGGATCGTATCGATGGCGAGTTGGTCAATGGTTTGCGTGGTAGGCATAAGTGGCTCCTTCTTTCGTGTGGGTTTGATTGTCGGCTGTATCGTCGAACCGCCAGCGATGGCCGTTGCGCGCAAGCAGCTCGTCGGCTTCGGCCGGGCCGTAAGTGCCGGCCGCGTACGTTCGAAGCGGCACGAGATCTTCTTTGAAGGCGTCGAGGACCGGCTGCACCCATTTCCAGGCCAGCTCCACCTCGCTCCAGTGCGCGAAGAACGTCGGATCGCCCTGCAGCGCGTCGTGGATCAGGTTCTCGTACGCTTCCGGCACGTCCTGCTGGCTCGTGTGGAAGTTGACGAGCATCGGCTGGAATTCGCCTTTATGCTGCGGATCCCGCGTGTTCAGCTGCAGCGTGATGCCTTCGTTCGGGCTGATCTCGAAGACGAGCAGGTTCGGCGCTTTCGTCTTGTCGTCTTCCTGCGTATGCTCGCCGGCCAGTTCCTTGAACTCGATGACGATGCGCGTCGACTTCTCCTTCATGCGCTTGCCGGTCCGAATATAGAACGGAACGCCCCGCCAAAAATAATCGTCGATGTGCAGCTCGGCGGCAATGAACGTATCGTTCATGGAATCCGCCGCGATGCCCGGCTCCGACGTGTAGCCGACGACCGGCTTGCCTTGAATCTCGCCGGCCGCGTACTGTCCGCGGATGACGTTCGCGGCCACGTCTTCCTTCGCCAGCGGCTCGAGCGCCTCCATCACCTTCCGCTTCTTCGTGCGCACTTCGTCGGACGTGCTGTTGTGCGGCAGGTGAATCGCGAGCATCATGAGCAGCTGCAGCATGTGGTTCTGAAACATGTCGCGGACGGCGCCGACATGATCGTAGTAGCCCGCGCGTTCCTCGACGCCGACCGTCTCGTTCGCCGTGATCTGTACGTTGGCGATGTGGCGGTTCGTCCAGAGCGCCTGCAGCACCGGATTGGCCTGCTGGAGAATTTCCAGCTTCTGCACCATCGGCTTGCCGAGGTAGTGGTCGATGCGGTAAATCTCTTCTTCGGCGAACGAGCGGCTCAGCCGCGCGTTCAATTCGCGGGCGGACTGCAGATCGTGGCCGAACGGCTTCTCGATGACGAGACGCTTCCAGCCGTCGGCGGAGCCGAGCCCGCTCTCGCGGATGTTCGCGGCGATCGTCTCGAAGAATTCGGGGCCGACCGACAAGTAGAACAGACGGTTGGGCGCGGCGCCGAGCTCCGCTTCGCGCGCTTCGACCAGCCGCAGCAGCTTCTGGTAATCCTCCTTGCGGCCGATGTCGAGGACGCTGTAGCGGAACGCGCCCAAGAATTCGTTCAGCGCCTCGCCTTCGTTCGCCTCGCGGCGCGAGAAGCTCTTGAGCGACCGGGCGACGTTCTCCCGAAACGTCTCGTCGGTCAGTTCCCGTCTGCCGAGCCCGACGACGGAGAAGGCTTTCGGCAGCTTCCCGTCGACGAATAAATTATACAAAGCGGGATATATTTTGCGTTTCGCCAAATCCCCCGTAGCTCCAAACAAGACAAACGTTGTTGCCTCCATGGTTCATGACTCCTTCCGGCATGCTTATCTGAAATGCTGGTTTCTCTTCCTTGGTTCAACTATAATACGATTAGCATCTATACAAGTAATTAATATATTTCACAGGAGCTATAGACCATGTCTATGACCAATAACTACGAGCTGTACAAAGTTTTTTACTGGGCCGCGAAGACCGGCAGCCTGACGCAGGCCGCCAAAGCGCTGTACTTGACGCAGCCGAGCGTCAGCCATGCGATCAAACAGCTCGAGGACAGCTTCGGCCTCACCCTCTTCTACCGGAACTCCAAAGGCGTGGCGCTGACGCAGGAAGGCAGCATTCTGTATTCCTACATCGAGAAATCGCAAATTCTGATCACGATCGCCGAAGAGAAGATGGCCGCCCTCAAAAACCTCGACAGCGGCGAGCTGCGGCTCGGCGGCAGCGACTCGCTGTTCAAGCATTATTTGCTCCCCTTCCTCGAGGATTATCACCAGAAGCATCCCGGCATCAAGCTGCACTTGAACCACGGGACGACGCCGGAGACGATCTCGTTCCTGAAGGAAGGCCGCATCGACGTCGGCGTCGTGCGGATGCCGATCGTCGACGAGCAAATCGAGGTCTTGAAAGGCATCCAGCTCCAGGACTGCTTCGTGGCGGGCAACCTGTACGCCGAGCTGAAGGGCGAGGTCCTGTCGATGAAGGAGCTGCTGGAGTATCCCATCATCCTGTTCTCGCGCAACAGCCGGGTCCGGATGGCGATCACGGAGCTGTTCCAGAGCTACGGCTTCGAGATCAAGCCCGAGATCGAGGTCGGCAGCGTCGACCTGCTCATCGAATTCGCGCGCAAAGGGCTCGGCATCTCTTACGTGACCCGGGAATTCGTGACCCGGGAGCTCGAGGAAGGGTCGTTGTTCGAAATCCGGCTCGACGTCAAGCTGCCGCCTTCGCAGGTCGGCTTCATGATGATGCGCAACATGCCGCTGTCGAACGCGGCCCGCAAATTCATGGAGCTGGTGCACTGAGAACGGCGCCGTGCCGGCTATCCTCGGCCAGCCCGCGATCGGATCGCGGGCTTTTTGCCGTGCGCAGAGCTGGTGCTTCCGCGGGAATCCCCGACCAAAGCAGGGGACGCGGCCTGAGCGCAGGTCGGTTTTTCCAGGCCCCGCCTTCCGGTATAGTTGCTAGCAGAGCACTTATACAGGAGGTTACCTTGTATGACAGACGCAGTCCTTCAGCTACGCAATCTGACCAAAACCGTCGGCAGGCGCAACATCGTCGACAATCTGACATTCGACATCCAGCCTGGCGAGATATTCGGCTTCCTCGGCCCGAACGGCGCGGGCAAGACGACGACGATCCGCATGATCGTCGGCCTGATCTCGATGACGAAGGGAGAGGCGATCATCAAGGGCATCTCGGTCGGCAAGCATTTCGAGCTGGCGATGACGCACGTGGGCGCGATCGTCGAAAATCCAGAAATGTATAAATTTCTGACCGGCTACCAGAACCTCGTCCACTTCGCGCGCCGGCACGAAGGCGTGACGAAGGCGCGCATCGACGAAGTCGTCACGCTCCTCGGGCTTCAGAACCGGATCCACGAGAAGGTCAAACGCTACTCGCTCGGCATGCGCCAGCGGCTCGGCGTCGCCCAGGCCATCCTGCACCGCCCGTCGCTGCTCATTCTCGACGAGCCGACCAACGGCCTCGATCCCGCGGGCATCCGCGAGCTGCGCGATTACTTGCGCAAGCTGACCCGCGAGGAAGGGACCGCCGTCATCGTCTCCTCCCACCTGCTGTCGGAGATGGAGCTGATGTGCGACCGCGTCGCGATCATTCAGTCCGGCAAGCTGGTCGACGTCCGTTCGATCCAAGAATCCCGGGACGACGCGCAGACCAAAATCGTCATCGAGACCGGCGATGCCGCGGCCGCGCTGCGCCTGCTCGCCTCGGCGTTCGAGCCCGCGCTCGTGCGCGAGACCGGCGGCCGGCTGGAGCTGACGGCGGACAAGGCCGTCATCCCGCATCTCGTGCGGCTGCTGGTCGGCGCCGAGATCGACGTGCTCAGCATTCATGCCGCGCAGCGATCGCTCGAGGACCAATTCCTGGAAATTACCGGAGGTGAGATGGTTGTCTAGCTTAAGCAAACTGATTCGCAACGAGAACATGAAAATTTACCGCCGTCCGCGCACCTGGGCGATGATCGGTTTTCTCCTGCTCGCCATCGGCCTCATGAGCGGGATCATGAAATGGGATGCCGGCAAAGGCAGCCAGACGGATTGGCGGCAGCAGCTGACGCAGCGGAACGACCAGCTGCAGCAGCAGCTGCAGGGCCTCGCGCATCCGGGCGACAAAGAGCACCTGGAAGACGCGATCAAGCTGAACGCCTACTATTTGGAGCACGATATTAATCCGAACCGGCTGACACTGTGGACGTACGTAAACACTTCGGCCTCGCTCATTATTTTGGTCACGATTCTGACCGTCATCGTCGCGGCCGACATGATCGCCGCGGAATTTTCATGGGGCACGGTCAAGCTGCTGCTCGTCGGGCCCGCGTCGCGAACGAAGATCATGGCAGCCAAATATATCGCCACGCTGGGCTACGCGCTCCTGCTGCTCGTGATCGCGTTCGCGGCTGCTTTCGCCGCGGGCGGCATCTTGGAAGGCTTCGGCGCCATAAGCGAGCCGCATGTGACGATTGCGAACGGCGTCGTCCATGAGGGCTCGATGATCGCGAACGCGCTGCAGAAATACGGCTTCGCCGTCGTCTCGCTGCTGCTTTACGTCACGATGGCGTTCATGATCTCGGCAGCGTTCCGGAGCTCCTCGATGGCCATCGCCTTCTCGCTGCTGTTCATCTTCCTCGGCAATTCGCTGTCCGAGCTGCTGCGCGGGTACGAGTGGGTAAAATACTTGCTCTTCTCCAACATCGACCTGACGCAGTATATGGAGGGCTCCGCGCCGCTGCGGCCGGAGATGACGCTGTCCTTCTCCATCCTCATGCTGGTCGCGTACTACGCGGTCTTCCAGCTCGTGGCCTGGCTGCTGTTCACGAAGCGGGACGTGGCGGCCTGATCAATGAAATAAACCGATCTACGAAATAATCCGATTAACGAAATACCGGAAAACGCAAACACACGCCGGCTCGCTGCCGGCGTGTATTTGCGCGTTACGTGCGAGCGCGATCGGACTTCGTTCGACGACGGCGCGGCAGGGCATACCGATCGGCCGCTGACGACGGGCGGCGCGGGCTTGGCACCGGAAGGGCCGCCTCGGCAAACAAGTCTCCGCCGCGCAAAAAAAGGAACCCGGTTTCCTGCCCGGATTCCTTCTTCATTAATCCATATCGGTCGCCCCGCGCAGGGAAGCCGGCTGCTTCCTGGATTGGGCCTGCAGGTACATAAACGCGCAGCCGATGGCTATAATAACGATGATTGCCAATCCCCAGTAAATATTGCTGTACGCGGTTTTGATCGGCAGACTCTTTTGCCACGACAGCGCGCTCGCGGACGTCGCCACGCCGAACGCTCCGCTGAAAAACTGCAGCAGCTGGAACAGGCCGAGCCCCGAGCCGATCTGTGCCGGCGGCAGAAGGCGGGAGATTTCATTCGATATGCTGCTCGACAGAATCGTGAAGCTGATGCTCATCAGGATATAGATGAACAGGATCGCCACGTACGACGTGCCTTGGAAGAAGGCAAACAGGACGACGGACAGCAGCAGCAAGAGCGGTACGAAACGGATAATCGAACCGTTGCCGCGCAGGTCGATGATTTTGCCCGCTTTCCGCGAGACGAAGATGGCCAGGAACGAGCCCGGGAAGATGACGAGTCCCGCTTCGATCGCGCTCAAGCCGTACTGCTTGACGAGGATTTGCGGCAGCAGGTACAGCGTCGCGAAGCTGCTGATGTAGCCCGCGATGCCGACAACGCTCAGGACCAGGAACGAACGGTTCCGGAACAGCGCCGGAAGCACGAACGGATTCTTCGCCGCGCGGATGCGGATCGCGAACAGAATGAGCGACACGATGCCGCCGATAAGCGCGATCCACGAGTGGTTCGTCAAGTACAGCAGCAGCCCGGTCGTACCGGCGCCGATGAGCAGCGCCCCGAGCGCGTCGAAAGCGCCTTTGCGCGGCTGCTCCTTCGGAATCATGAAGACGTACAGCGGCACGCACAGCAGCGTGACCGCCGTGACGATGAACAGCACATGCCAGCCCAAATATTCGACGATCGCGCCGCCGACGACCGGACCGAGACCGAGGCCGAGGGAGACGGCCGACATGATGACGGCCATCGCTTTGCCGCGTCGTTCGACCGGCACGTAGCGGGAGATCAAGTTAAGCGACAGCGCGGGAATCGCGCCGGCGCCGGACGCCTGCAGGATGCGGACGAGCAGCAGCATCAGGAAGCTGTCGCTGAACGTGCCGGCGATCGCGGCCAAGCTGAGCGACAGCAGACTGATGATGAACAGTCGGCGGATCGGTACGAAATCCGAGAGCCGGCTGTACGTAATGGACGCCATCGCGAACACGATGGAGTACCCCGTGACGATCCAGGAAGTAGAGGACGCCGACAGCTGGAAGTCCTTCGCCACGTCCGGTAAAGCCAGATTGAACATCATCGTGTTCATGATGACGAGCACGATGGTAAAAGCAAGCAGCAGCGTGACCTTGCCTTCCTTTATCACACCTTGCTTCTCTGTGTTTATCATTGATTTCTCCACCCCATTTTATGAAAGTATGATTTCGGTCGGCTTAGCGGCAAGCAGCCAAGCGTAAAACGCTAACGGTCCGGCATGGAAGATCCTGCTCGCCGCAACGTCGGCAAGACGGCGATGGTCCGCACTGCCTGCCGCATGCCGCCTGCGTAACCGGCGCTTCTGCCGGCACCCGTTACGGATGTGATGCTCCTCATTCGTATCCTCCCCATTGAATCGGTCCGAGGCTGTTCGCCTCCGGCATCCCGATGATCGCGTCATGCCAATACCGCGCCGTCCGGATAAGTCCCCAATGACCTTATTGTTTCTCGGTCTATATCCGGCATTCGTTTAAGAATTATCGTTCTTATATCGGCAGCGAAAGTTCATCACGCGTTTCATGAATCCCACTATACCTCATTTAAGAATGATCAGTCAAGTATAAATGTTGGAACGGTGCCGGGCAGCCAATAATGATGCGCGCGAGAACGATTTCACCGGTCATTTCCCCGCTAATCCGATAAATTTAAAAGACCGGGCATTCCTGACCCGAACCGGTGGGAACGAAGTGATTGTTTGTCAAATGCCTCAGGCACCAAATGAAAAAGGCCGCCCCTTAACCACGCGCATGACGTGAGAGACAGCCTTTCCTAACAAACATTCCATCCTAACTGCGGCATGCCAGCGGTTATTTGGCGAACCGGTGATGGCCGATCGTCGCGATCGCGTCCAGACTGGACCAGAACGGTCCGGTGGACACCGCGGGATTGAAGAAATAAACCGCGTTCTTGATGTTATTGCGGCCGTTCAGCGCATCCTTTGCGGCGCGAAGCACCGAGGCGCTCGGCTTGCTCTTGTCGAGCAGTCCGTTATGCGCAGGCGGAAACTGCCGGCCGGAATAGATGACGTCACGGATCGTGTTCGGAAACCGCGGGTCCTTCACCCGGTTCAGGATCACGTTCGCCAAAGCCAGTTGTCCTTCGAAAGGCTCGTAGCCGGCTTCCACCATCGTAATCTTGGCGAGGAGCCGATAATCCTCCTCGGTGTACGCCTTCGCCGGATGGGCGAGGAACGACGGGTTCACCACTTTCAGCTTCGCCCCAGAGTTCACGTTCGCGCCGACGGCCATGCCGTTGCGCTTCAACAGCGCCGACTGGCTGCTGCCGGCGTCCTTGCTGATGTCGCCCAGGCCGTACGATGCCGTGACGACCGCCGGCTTCACGGAAGACAGTTCAATGACCGTGCCATCCGCTGCCGCCTTCATGTCGGCGTGGAGCATCTCGGCGAGCGCGCGCAGCGGCATGTACAGCCTGCCGCCCTTCAAGAACGGATAAGTTTCCATCATGTAACGGCCGCCGTTGAAGTAGACGACGGGCACGCCGTTGCCAAGCACGATCGTATCGTTTACTGCGTTATGTATCGTCAATTCCTCGTCGGCTTTGTTCCAGCTCGACGTCGCGCCCAGCTTCGCGGCGACTTTGGCCACGGGCGCGTACAGCTTCCCGTCGCTGATGAACAAGAGACCGAGCTTGCTTGCGGCGCCGTTTACGACGACCTTCACGTTCGCCGCCGAAGCGTCCTGCGCGTGCGCGCTGGACATCGGCAGAGCGCCGAGCAGGGCCAGCGCCAGCACCATAGCCGTGATGAACAGCCTTCTAACCGGCTTGCTTTCTCTGATCATGCGTACCTCCCAGAGCAAGATGGTTGGATGAAGCTTCCAACATTCGTCTTCTGGGCAAATTATAGCACAGCGAAAGTTGCCGTTTGGATTAACTTTTTCACAGAATTAAGAAAAACTTTAACGAACTCGCGAAAAAGACGGTTGATTTCCCCGATTTTTCCGGTTACGTCCTGTCCGATTTCGCGATTCCCCCGTACTTTTTCCAAAGAAAATCCCTTATACTACAAGTAATAATGAACAAGGAGGCAAAAACATGAAAAAAACGACGATTCCAGCCATTCAGCCATACAAGGGTGGAACGCGGACGTAAACGGCACACGCATCACCCCCTTGTAGGCGTGCCAAAAAACACGTAAAAGGGGTATCTCATGCGATTTCCGATCAAACGTTTTTTTTCGTATTACAAGCCTTATCTCCCATTGTTCGCGGCGGTCTTGGCCTGCGCGCTCGCCGTATCGGCCATGACCCTCGTGTATCCGCTGCTCGTGCGGCACATTACGAAGGACGTGCTGACCGGCGATCTGTCCGCCGCGCTGCCCCGCGTCTACGGCATCGGCGCGCTCATGGCGGCGCTGGCCCTGCTCCAGAACGCCGCGAACTGCTTCGTCGACTATAAAGGCCACGAGGTCGGCGCCCGGATGGAACGCGATATGCGGGGCGAGCTGTTCGCGCATCTGCAGACGCTCTCCTTCGGCTTCTACGACAAGGAGAAGACCGGGAAGCTCATGTCCCGCATCACGAACGACCTGCTGCTCGTGTCCGAGCTCTACCATCACGGTCCGGAGGATTACGTCAAGTATGCCGCCCGCTTCATCGGCGCCTTCGTCATCCTCTGCACGATCGACGCGCGGCTCACGATCGCCGTCTTCTGCTTCCTGCCCGTCATGGGCATCCTCTCGCTCGTCTTCAACAAGCGGCTGAACACCGCCATGAACCGGAACAAGGACCGGATCGGCGACGTCAACGCGCAGGTCGAGGACAGCCTGGGCGGCATCCGCGTCGTGCAATCGTTCGCGAACGAGGCCGTCGAGATCGGGAAGTTCAACCGCGAGAACGACCGCTTCCTCGCCAGCCGCAAGCATACGTACAAGGCGGAGGCGCTGTTCTACAACAGCTTCGAAACGATCATCCTGCTCATTTCCGCGACGGTCATCATCTTCGGCAGTGCCAGCATCGTGCACGGCCGGCTGGATTTGGCGGACTTGATCACGTTCCTGCTCTACGTCGGCTTCATGATCGAGCCGATTCAGCGGCTGACCCACATGAGCACGCAGCTGCAGGAGGGCGTGACCGGCTTCCAGCGGTTCGTCGAGCTCATGGACGTCGAGCCGGCCGTCGCGAACGCGCCGAATGCCCGGATGCTCACGGACGTCAGGGGCGAGGTGGAATTCCGGCGCGTCACCTTCCGCTACGAACCTCGGCTGAAGCCCGTTCTCGCCGGCCTGTCCCTATGCGTGCGCCCCGGCGAATACGTCGCGCTCGTCGGGCCGTCCGGTGCGGGCAAGACAACGCTCTGCTCGCTCATTCCCCGGTTCTACGACGTCGAATCGGGCGAGGTGCTGCTCGACGGGACCGACGTCAGGCAGCTCGAGCTCGGGTCGCTCCGCAGCAGCGTCGGCGTCGTGCAGCAGGACGTCTACCTATTCGCCGGGACGGTCATGGAGAACATTCGTTACGGCAGACCGGGCGCCGGCGACGACGAGATCGTCGCGGCGGCGAAGCACGCCAACGCGCACGATTTCATCATGAGCCTGCCGGACGGCTACGACTCCGAAATCGGACAGCGGGGCGTCAAGCTCTCCGGCGGCCAGAAGCAGCGGCTCAGCATCGCCCGCGTCTTCCTCAAGAACCCGCCGGTGCTCATCTTCGACGAAGCGACGAGCGCATTGGACAACGAAAGCGAGAGCATCGTCCAGGACTCGCTCGAGAAGCTGGCGAAAGGACGCACCACGATCGTCATTGCCCATCGCCTCTCCACGATCCGCGGCGCCGACCGGATCGTCGTCCTGACGGAGGACGGCATCGCGGAGGAAGGCCGGCACGACGCGCTGCTGAAGCGCGACGGGACCTACGCCCAGCTCTACGCCAAGCAGTTCGAATACCAGCCGTAAGCCGCGTTTGGTGCACTAAAAAAACGGTTTCCCCCGCCGGCAGGGGAAGCCGTTTTTTTGCGTACAGCTGTCTATTATTAAAATGCGGGTTAAACCTGGAGCTCTCTATTCAGATTCACAAGGTCTTGGTGCGTGAATCCTTCCGTAAACGCCGACAGCTTCTCTAACACTAGATTCCGTTGGAACCTGGCTTTTTCTTTAATGGCTTTTTGCAATGCAGCGGTCAGTTCCGCTTTGGTAAGTTCCGTGCAATAGCCAGGGGTGCCTGGCTGTTGTCGCCAGGAATCGCTTAACGATCCGCCGTCTACCGGGTCAAAGCCGACCTCATTCACTACGTTCATGATTATTTGTTTATGCTGCTCGTTATCACCGGCAATCGAGATGGCAATGCGTCCGTTGGTCCCCTCGGGAGTTCCTTTATACTCCAAGGTATAGGCCAATAAATTGTTAAAGGCTTTGATGATCGGTCTGCCTAATTGCTTTGAAACCCATTCGCTTTCAAGCATCCCGTTCTCGATTTCTTCCATTTCCCCGTCTCTTACCGGATAATAATTCGAAGTATCGACAATGATGACATCCTCGCCAACTTGCTCGATCATGCCGCGAATACTTGGCAACGCGTTGAGTGGGATCGAGACGATAAGAACATCAATGTCCGTAATGACTTCTTGAACAGGCACAGGCTTGCCTGCCAGCTCTTTTCCTGCTAGACGTTCGATTCCGCGAGCATCCGCAATTTTGATCTCATGTCCGTTCTTAGCTAATTTTTTGGCGATGTTCGTCGCCATTGGTCCTGCACCTATAAATCCAAATCTCAATTTCATTACCTCCCGAGTTAAAAAAATATCATACGATAGTTTTTTATCGTATAATCGTATTATAAAAACTTTATTCCGGCGTCTCTACGCTATAAAGAGAGCGTAAGTATGCCATTGGATACTGAGCGAAAGAGGTGGCGATTCTGTCTTATACCAATGAATTTCTAGAAGAATGCGGTTTCACTTTTGCCCAAAAAATTTTATCGGGCAAATGGTCAATGCTGATTATTTTGTTCCTGAGCGAAAGGACCATGCGCTTTAATGAACTTCAACGCTTATTTCCGGACATTACACATGCTACTCTGACCAAACAGCTTCGCATGCTGGAGGACTACGGCATTGTAGTACGAACCGTCTATTCCCAATTACCGCCAAAGGTTGAATATGCCTTGAGCGATATCGGGATGCAGCTCAAACCTATCCTAGACTCCGTCAAATTATGGGGAGAGGCATACAAAAAGCACCAAGCCCGGTCGGCGTTCAGTCCTCAATAACATGGAACGTAACCATCAAATTGCCCGCCGGCGCTTGCCCGGCCGCCGGAAGCGCCCCGAGGCTGCCGCCGGTGCCGGCCGCCTCAATCGAACGCGGCTTCCCCGCCCGGTTCCCGCTTCGCCGCGAACAACGCCTTGATCTGCGCCTCTGTGTTGCGCTCGATCGACAGCTCCGGCAGCGCGTCCTCGGCGAAGTAGCCGACCTCCGACGTCTCCATGCCCGCTTCTAGCCTGCCTCCGACGGCCTCGCACAGAATGAACATTTTATACACGTGATGCGGGGACGGCGGATGGTCGTGGAACTTCTTGTCCAGCACGGCGAGCAGCTTCGCCGGACGGACGTCCAGCCCCGCCTCCTCCTTCACTTCCTTGACGACGTTCTCCTTCGCGGATAGACCGATGTCCGCCCAGCCGCCGGGCAGCGCCCATGCGCCGTCCAGCTTCTCCCGTACGAGCAGGATGCGGTCCCCGTCGAAGATGACGCCCCGGACGTCCACCTTCGGCGTCTGGTACCCGGTCTCGCTCGCGAACAGCTCGCGGATCTTCGTCTCTTCGACGTCGGTATAGGCATGCATGATTTCGATGCTCAATTCCCGGAGCTGCTCGAACCGCTCCAAGTCGTATACGTCCTTGGAATAAGCCAGTCCCGCTTGGCTGATCGCCTGAATTCGTTTTGCCCAGTCGAGCCATTTCACTTGCGGCTGCATCGTATCCGTCCCTTCGATTCGTTTCCGGAGCGTGGCGCCCGGTCCAAGTCCGCCATGGCGTACGTATCCTATATACGACGCCGGGCACGGGATACCTTCGCTTCGCGCAGGCCGTTACTGTTCCAGCATCCAGCGCATGGGCTTGAACAGCCAGACGATCCATTTGTTCGGGCCGGGCAGTTCCGGGAAGCACAGCACCAGCAGCAGCAAGCATCCGGCGAAGGCGGATACGAGCACGTACGCCCGCCTCTCCTTCGGTTTTCCTTGCTTCAGCTTCGGCCATTCGTGCAGGGCGGCGAGCGCGAGCAGCAGCGCGACGCCGGCGAATTTCAACACCACGCGGTTCGTCCTCCTCCTAATTCGGCTGTACCGGCTGCGGGTCCGGCCGCGGCGGATCGCCCGGCGCCTTCTTGCGGATGCTTCCGACCAGGACCAGCAGTGCAGGAATAAGCACGTGGACGGTGCAGCTGTAGAACGGCGTGGCCTTGCTGATGAACCCCACCAGATCCTGCATGGACGGGCCCGACCATAGCGTGAAAGCCAAAAGCAGCACGCCGATCGGGAACACGATCGGCCGATAATCGTCCAGCCCGAGCCAATGCGCCATCCCGATAGCCAGCACGTAATAGAAGATCGCGATTTTCAAATAAACGCCCGCCACCCAGATGACGACCACGACCGATTCCAGGTGCTCCAGGAAATCGGCGATGCTGATGAAGCGCGCCGCCTGAATGACGGGATAGGTGAAGCTGCCTGTAATATTGCCGAACAGCATCAGCGTGTACAAGTTGCACAGCGAGAGCGTGCACATGGCCAAGATCACGGCGATGAGTCCCCATTTCAGCGCTTTGCCGCCGTCCTTCACATAGGGCAGGAGACGCGATCGCGCCGACGGCTTCCGCCATTCCTGGCACGCGCTTCGCGCCGGATACCGAGAGCTTCCGCTCGATCAAGGCCCGAACGTCCTGCGCTTGCGCGCTGCCGGCGGTCATGAGCGGCGTCAATACATTCTCGTTCAGCGCTTCGGTGTCGGAGAGACCTTCGATATAGATGAGCGCCGCTTCCGTTTCGCCGCCGACGGCGAACGGCCGGATCACGACGTCCGGACAATCCGCGTAGAGCGCCTGCAGCTCCCTTACATTATCCTGCAGCGCCGGCGCGAACCGCTCCGGCAGCCGCAAGCCCGCGTCGGGCAGCCGGCTCGCCGCCGACGAGCCGAACGCGCGCTTCGCCGCGTTATTTCCCAATCGGGTCCGAAACCGCATCCGCTCTCGTCTCCTTGCCTCGCATGTATCGAGAATTCCGTAATTTGTAAGATGCGCCAACAAGGCTCGCAATATTCCTTTCCAGGAAATCATTGTCTGCCGGTATGCAGCAAAAAACCGCTTCGCGCACGAAGCGGTTTGTATGATGGATCGCCTGCCGAACCGGCGGCAGCGCGAAGCCCCGATCCTCGCGGGCCTCGCGGGCCGCGGTCACGTCCGGCGCATGTAGGCGCGCACCGTGACCGGCGCGAACACCGCCACGATGACCGCGGCGCCGATCAGGGAGATGCCGAGGTCCCAGCCGGCGGTGCCGGCATTGGTCAGGTCGCGGACGGCCGAGATGAGATGAGAGATCGGATTGATGTCGGCGAACCAGCGCAGCCAGTGCGGCATCGTCTTCGTCGGCACGAACGCGTTGGACAGGAACGTCAGCGGGAACAGCACGAGCATCGAGATGCCCTGCACGCTCGAAGCCGTCCGCGCGATGACGCCGAAGAAAGCGAATATCCAGCTGATCGCCCACGAGCAAAAGATGACGAGCGCCGCGGCGATGGCGACGCTGCCGAGGCCGCCGTCCGGCTGGTAACCCATGACGTAGCCCATGGCGAACGTCAGCACGGTCGCGATCGTGTAGCGGATCGTATCCGCGAGCAGCGCGCCCGCTAGCGGGGCGATACGCGCGATCGGCAGCGATTTGAACCGGTCGAAGACGCCTTTGTCCATGTCCTCGCGCAGCTGTACGCCCGTCACGATCGACGTCGTGACCACGGTTTGCACCAGAATGCCGGGTATGATGACCGGCAGGTAGCTCTGGACGTCGCCCGAGATGGCGCCGCCGAAGATGTAGGTGAACATCAGCGTGAAAATAATCGGCTGCAGCGTCACGTCGAACAGCTGCTCCGGCGTCCGCCGGATTTTCAGCAGGCCGCGGTACGCCATCGTGAACGAATGGCGGACGGACTGGCCGAAGGAGGTGCGGTTGCGAAGCTTCAGCCCCGCCCCCGTCCTGATCGCCGGATGGCTCATGCGCTTGCCCCCTCCTTGCGCTGCCCGCGGCCGCCGCCGTTCGCCGGCGTCTCGTCCGCCGGTACGCCGTGTCCCGTGATCGTCAGGAACACTTCGTCGAGCGTCGGCTTCTGCACGCTGACCTCGGCGAGCGGAATGCCCGTCTCGCGGAGCGCGACCAGCACATCGGCGATCTGGTCGGCATCCGCCATCGGCGCCGTGATGCGCGCGGCTTCCGGCGAGACGGCCGACGGCGTCCGTAGCACCGCTTCGACGAGCCGGCGGGCGGCCTCGATATCGCGCGCGCTCCGCACCGTGAGCTGCAGCGACGTCGTGCCGATCGACGCTTTCAGCTCGTCGGCGGTCCCCTCGGCCACGACGCGGCCGCGGTCGATGACCGCGATCCGGTCGGCGAGCTGATCCGCTTCCTCGAGGTACTGCGTCGTCAGCAGCACGGTCGAGCCCGTCTTCACGAGCCGGCGGATCGTCTCCCACATCTGGGCGCGCGTGCGCGGATCGAGCCCGGTCGTCGGTTCGTCGAGGAAGATAAGCGGCGGCTGCGCGATCAGGCTGGCCGCCAGGTCGAGCCGGCGCCGCATGCCGCCGGAGAAGTTCTTGAGCGGGCGCTTCGCCGCCTCCGTCAGGCCGAATTCCTCCAGCAGCTCGGCCGACTTGCGCCGCGCCTCCGCGCGTCCGAGCCCGAGCAGGCGGGAGAAGATGATCAGATTCTCGGTCGCGCTCAGCGACTCGTCGACCGACGCATACTGGCCGGTCACGCCGATCAGCTGGCGGACGATCTGCGATTCCTTGACGACGTCGTACCCGAATACCCGCGCCGAGCCGGCGTCCGGCCGAAGCAGCGTCGCCAGCATGCGGATCGTCGTCGTCTTGCCGGCGCCGTTCGGCCCCAGCACGCCGTAGACCGAGCCGGCGTGCACGTTCAGGTCCACGCCGTCCACGGCGCGATTCGTCCCGAAGGCCTTGACGAGCCCGCGCGCTTCGACAGCCCATTCGCCGCCGTACCCGTTTTCGTTTCCATATCTCTGTTTCATGGCACTTCATGCCTCCTATTCGTTTGCGGATGATTAGGATGGTATCGTCGTTCTATGAACGGAATATGAACAACGACGGCAAAAAGGCCCCTGAACTTGAACGTTCGGGGGCCTTCCCGCGATGCCGGGCTGCGGCTCCGGACGCGATCGGATTAGGGTTGGATGAGGGCTTGCTGGGCTTGCTGGAACTGCGCGATCGCTTCGTATTCGTCCTCGAGCTTGCGCGAGACGCCGATATAGATCGGCAGCAGCCGGTGATAGACGGCCGCCGTTTCCGCGTCCGGCTTATGCTCGTACGTGGCGCCGACCATGTCCGCGACGACGCCGAGCGAATCCGCCTTGCCGATCGCGTACAGCCCGAGCACGACAGCGCCGAGGCAGGAGCTCTCGAAGCTTTCGGGCACGACGACTTCCTGGTCGAAGATATCCGCCATGATTTGGCGCCACAGCGCCGAGCGGGCGAAGCCGCCCGTGGCCAATATCTTGTTGGGCCGCCCGATGTTCTCCTCCATCGCCAGCAGCACCGTGTACAAGTTGAAAATAACGCCTTCCAGCACCGCGCGGATCAGATGCTCCTTGCGGTGGTGCAGGTTAAGCCCGAAGAAGGAGCCGCGGGCGTTCGCGTTCCAGAGCGGGGCGCGCTCGCCGGTAAAATACGGATGGAACAGCAGGCCGTCCGCGCCGGGCCGCACCCTCGCCGCGATCTGCATAAGCAGGTCGTACGGATCCGTGCCGAGCCGGCGCGCCGTCTCGGTTTCCGCGGCGGCGAACTCGTCCCGCGCCCAGCGGAGAATCATGCCGCCATTGTTGACGGCGCCGCCGATGACCCAATGCTGCTCCGTCAGCGCGTAGCAGAAGATCCGGCCCTTCGGATCCGTCACGGGCTTGTCGACGACCGTGCGGATGGCGCCGCTCGTGCCGATCGTGGCCGCTACGACGCCGGGCTCGATCGCGTTCACCCCGAGATTGGAGAGGACGCCGTCGCTCGCACCGACGATGAACGGCGTCGATGCGCCGAGACCCGTCTCTTCGGCGTACGCGGCATTCATGCCCCGCATCGCGTGTGTCGTCGGCACGATCGCCGACAGCCGCTCCCGCGTCACGCCCGCGAGCTCAAGCGCCTCATCGTCCCAATCGAGCCGCTCGAGATTCATCATCCCGGTCGCTGAAGCGATGGAATAATCGACGACGTACTCGCCGAACAGCCGCGCGAAGACGTATTCCTTGATCGAGATGAACTTCGCGGCCTTCCGGAACAGCTCCGCCTGCTCGTGCCGGAGCCACATCAGCTTGGGCAGCGGCGACATCGGGTGAATCGGCGTGCCGGTACGCAGGTATACGCCGTGTCCGTTCAGCTCGCGCTTCAGTTTGTCCGCCCATGCCGCGCTCCGGTTGTCGCCCCAGGTGATGCTGCGCGTGAGCGGCTTGCCTTCGCCGTCGACGAGGATGACGCTGTGCATCGCCGAGCTGAACGCGACGAACAAGACCTGCTCGGGCTTCGCCCTGCTCTGCGCCATGACGCCCTTAAGCGTATGAAGAACGGCGCGGAAAATCTGGTCCGGGTCCTGCTCGGCCACGGAGGATGTCGGCGTGTAGAGCGGGTACCCCTCATCCGCCTTGGCGACGATCGCGCCGTTCGTCTCGAACAGCACGGCTTTCGTGCTGGTCGTGCCGATGTCGACGCCGATCATGTACATCGATTGACTCACGGGAATAAACCTTCTTTCGGATAAAGTGCGGCCATTGCCGCCCGGCTGCCGTCAGACGTCCACGCTCAGCGGCCGATTAACATCAGCATAACAGGGAGCGGAATCGTAAACAACGTCATGCCGAAGCCCGGATGCTTGCGGTCGCCCCGCCGAAGCGTGTGACGCGGCAACCGCTTTCAAATCAGTTTCGTTAATTTCAAGCTCGGGCGCATATATTGCATACTTGTCGACAACATCAGGCATGCGGTTAGCGCCAAACGCCGATCAGCCCTCCGGTTACGGAAGGCTGTTGTGCAGCGTCCGGTTGGAATCGGCGAAGTATGCCCGCACCTCTGCCCCGATGACCGCGGCGTCCCGCGATTCGATCGCCTTCACGAGCCCTGCGTGCTTCCCGATGACGGCCTGCAGCTTCGCTTCGCCTTCGGTAAACACTTCGTCCGTCGTGATCAGCATGACGGCGAGCACGACGTGGCGAATGCTGTTCCACAGCTGCTGGATTCGCGCATGCTTCGCTTCGGCGATCATCGTTTCGTGGAAGCGAAAATCGAGCTGGGCAAATTCGGTGCAGTCGCCATGCTTCACAGCCAGTCCCATCTTGTCGATCAGCTGCCGGAGCTCGGCGAGCAGCGGTTCGCGGTCTCCTTCGGCCAGCCGCTGCTGCGCGAAGCTCTCGATCAGGTACCTGACGTCGTACAGCTCCTCGAGATCGTTCATGCTGAGCCCGAGCACGACGGCGCCCATCCGTTCGAGCCGGATGAGCCCTTCGTTCGACAGCGTTTTCAGCGCTTCGCGGACCGGTGACCGGCTCGCGCCGAATTCGGCGGCGATCCGGTTCTCCGAGATGACCGCTCCCGGCTCGATCGCGCCGCTGACGATTTGCAGCCGCAGTTCGCTCGCGATGGCGTCCCCGCGGGATGCGCCTTGCAGCCAGGCGGATGGATAACGCATAGTCGTTTCAACTCTCCTACGTATCGATTTCCGAACGCGTTTTAAGATCGGCAGGTACGATTTTACCACACATTCGCGGGAGGATACTATACGGAGTCGCGTCTCCATCCGGCTGCCGGATTGGCGGGATCGACGCTTGAAGCGCGAACAGCCCGCGGGGTTATTCGCTCCGCACGACGGCATGGCCGCCGAATTCGTTGCGCAGCGCCGCCACCACTTTGCCGTGGAACGTGTCCTCTTCCAAGGAGCGGTAGCGCATCAGCAGGGACAGCGCGATGACCGGCGTGCTCGTCTCGAGATCAAGCGCCGTTTCGAGCGTCCATTTCCCTTCGCCGGAGCTGTGCATGATGCCGCGGATGCCCTCGAGCTTCGGATCCTTGGAGAAGGCGTTCTCGGCCAGCTCCATCAGCCACCCGCGAATGACCGAGCCGTTCGACCAGACGCGGGCGACGTCCTCGTAGTTATAATCGAAATCGCTCTTCGACAGCAGCTCGAAGCCTTCGGCGATCGCCTGCATCATGCCGTATTCGATGCCGTTGTGAACCATTTTCAGAAAATGGCCGCTGCCGCTCTTGCCCGCATACAGGTAGCCCTTGTCCACCGCCATCGCTTGGAACAGCGGCTCGATGACCGCGAAAGCCTGCCGGTCCCCGCCGATCATGAAGCAGCCGCCTTGCGCCGCGCCTTCCGTCCCGCCGGATGTCCCCGCGTCGAAGAAGAAAATACTCTGAGCGGCGAGCCGCTCGCCGCGGGCGATGGAATCCTTGTAATGCGAATTGCCGCCGTCGATGACGATGTCCCCTGCGCCGAGCAGCGGCACAAGGGCGTCCAGCACCTGATCGACGATCTTACCCGCCGGCACCATCAGCCAGATGATGCGGGGCGCCTGCAGCTTCGACACCGCATCGGCGATCGTCTCCGCATATATCGCGCCTTCCGCGGCCAATTGCTTACCAGGCTCGGGATTCACGTCCTGCACGACAACCTCGTGGCCGTGCCGCAGCAAATTTTGCGCCAGATTGAAGCCCATCTTGCCCAGACCGATCATACCTAGCTTCATTATGCTCACCTCGATTTATGATGTACAAGTATACTTGTATACAACTCGTGAATCAATTGTACACCTTTCGCATGGATCTGTAAATACGCCGAAAAAAGCTGTCGCAATTTGCCAATCACCCCCGCAAAAACGGGATTAGCCCCGAATGGTTATTTATGGGCTTTCCTATGGGGTCAAAGGTATCTTTCCCCGTATGCAAAGTGCCACTATTCATGGATAGGAGGTATACGACATGATTCAACCATCCGCTAAGAAAGACTGGGCCGTTCCGACGCTGGAAGTTCTCTCCGTCAGCGAAACGATGTACGGCAAAGGCACGACGACGATCGATTACGTCACGACGGACGACATGGACATCTACAATCCAAGTTGATTCGCAAACCCTCCTTTCGGCAGCGTCTCGCTGCCGGCAATCCCGAAGAGACCGCCGGTTACTGCCGGCGGTTTTTGTTGTGCCGGTTAACCCGGATCCGTCACCCTGCGCTTAGTTCAGCCATCTCGGCGCTAACGGCACACCGTCGTTGCTCGTAGTGTTCGCGAAGACGAATGATATTATCCTCCGGCGACAATAGGCGCCAGACCGTCAAAAAAAAATTCTTTACCAAACGTTCTAGAAATGCTAAGATGTGTTCGGGAGGTGAACAGGCATGGCAAGAACCAAAGAATATGACGAACAAGCTGTCCTTGACAAAGCCATGCGGCTCTTCTGGGAACAAGGCTATGAGAAGACGTCCATGACCGACCTGGTCGAGCATATGGGCGTTCACCGCAGAAGCTTGTACGATACGTTCGGCGACAAGCGCACGCTGTTCCTGAAGGCGCTCGACCGTTATGGCGCGTTCACCGGCGCGGACCTGGCGAGCGGCATCCGGAAAGCCAAGACGGCCGAGGAGGCCGTGCGCTTCGTGTTCCACTACGCCATCGACGACAAAGACGGCTATCCATCAGGCTGCCTGCTCGTCAGTTCGGCGGTGGAGCTGGCCGCCCGCGACGCGGAGGCCGACGCCAAGACGCTGTTCGGCTTCGAGAACGGCGAACGGCTGATGGCCGACATTATCGAATGGGGACAGCAAAACGGCGAATTTACAACCAATGTCGACGCCAAGGAGCTGGCCGAATCGATGCATAACGCGCTGCTCGGCATCCGGGTCATGTCGCGCACCTCGGTCAGCCGGGAGAAGCTGTACCGGATCGTCGATCAATCCATGGGCTTACTGCAGAAACCGTAAGACCCTTTTTTTTCGAACCAATGAGAATGATCATTCCCATTAGATCCGTGCAGCCTTGCCGCCCGCGTTCATACCATGCCTTCACCCGCCCATCACTCGATGCACCATTCAGAAGGAGACGATATTGACAATGACAACGCAACAGCTTCAAGGTAAAGTCGCATTCGTAACCGGCGCCAACCGCGGCATCGGCCTGGAAACCGCCCGCGGACTCGCCAAGCTCGGCGCCACGGTGATCATCGGCGCGCGGAACGAGCAAAACGGCCGCGATGCCGCCAAGCAATTGAAGGACGAAGGCTATAAAGCCGAGAGCATCCGGCACGACGTTAATGTATTCGAAGATAACAAAGCCGCGTTCCGCTACTTCGAGGACAATTACGGCAAGCTGGATATTCTCGTGAACAACGCCGGCGTCATGCTGGATCAGGAGCATATCTCGATGGAAATCGTAAACCGCACGGGCACGATGCCGCTGCAGCTGCTCCGCGACTCGTTCGACATCAACTTCTTCGCCCAGGTCGAGCTGACGCAGCTGCTCCTGCCGCTGCTCCGCAAATCGGATGCCGGCCGAATCGTCAATCTCTCCAGCATTTTGGGCTCGCTGACACTGCAGGGCGATCCGGAATCGCCGATCTACGCGATCAAGACGTTCGCGTATAACGCCGCGAAAGCCGCATTCAATGCCTTCACGATTCACTTGGCTGAAGCGCTGAAGAACACGAACATCAAAGTGAACTCGGTTCACCCGGGCTGGGTCAATACCCGCATCGGCGGAGCCAACGCGGAATTCAACGAAGAGGAAGGCAGCCGCACGAGCATCCGGGCGGCTACGCTTCCAGCCGACGGACCGAACGGCTCGTTCCTGTACCTGGACGGCACGCTGCCGTGGTAATTTTTTTTAGACTTAAGAGAACGACCATTCCCATAAAGTGAACTGCGATGCGGACGGCAGGCTTGCATCGCATCCCAACAGGCGGCACCCGGGGGGTGCCGCCTGTTCACTTATCGATTGAACGCGTTTCTCACCCGCGCTTCGTCCTACTGAAAGAGCCTGGCATACTTCCCGTATCCGCTCTGCGCCAGCTCGTCCTTCGGAATAAAGCGCAGCGACGCGGAGTTCGTGCAGTAGCGAAGTCCCGTCGGCTCGGGGCCGTCTTCGAAGACGTGGCCGAGGAAGGAATCCGCGTAGCGGCTTCTCACTTGGATCTCGTCCGAGAAGAATCCGCCGACTTCCCGGTAAACCACGCTGCCCGGCTCCAACGGACGGGTGAAGCTCGCCCAGCCCGTACCGGCATCGTACTGATCCTTCGAGCTGAACAGCGGCTCGCCGGAGACGATGTCCACGTAAATGCCCGCTTCGGCGTTGTTCCAATACGCATTTTGGAACGGCGGCTCGTCCCGGTCATGCTGCGTCACGTCGACCTGCAGCTTCGTGAGCGATTTCAGCCTCTCCGCTTTGTCGAAATTCGCATACGGACTTTCCAATGCCTTCAATTCCTTGTCCTCCCCCCAGACGCGGTCCAGAAACGCTTCCCGGCCGGATGCCGCGTCGTTGTAGGCGTAGTCGGCCGGATGCGTCCTGAAGAAATCCTGATGAACGTCCTCGGCTTCATAGAATTCGGCGACCGGCAGGATCTTCGTCACGAGCGGCTTCTCGAACTTGCCTTGCGCGGCGAGCGCCGCTTTCGACGCTTCCGCCGCCGTCTGCTGCTCCTGGCCGTCATAGAAGATAACCGAGCGATATTCCGTGCCGCGGTCGCCGAATTGCCCCTCGGCGTCGGTCGGGTCCGTATTGCGCCAGAACGCTTGAAGCAGCTGGCTATACGAGATGCGGGCCGGATCGTAACGGACCTGCACCGCCTCGAAATGGCCCGTATTGCCGGTGGACACTTGCTCATAGGTCGGGTCGGTCGTATGTCCGCCCGTGTAGCCGGTGACGACGCCGACAACGCCGTCCAGCTTCTCGAACGGGCCTTCCACGCTCCAGAAGCAGCCTCCGGCGAACACGGCGGTCTTGAGATTGCCGCCATCCGTCGCCGGTTCCAGGAATCCATTCGTCTTGCCGTTCATGCCATTTGGCTTACCGTTCATGCCATTCGCCTCCGCCGTATCGTGTTTGTGATAGGAACCGTATGCGGCAAACAGCACCACGGCCATCAACCCAACGGGCAGCACGATTCGTTTCACGTTCATAAGCTCACCTCCGCGGAATCCTTCACCTTCGCGTGCGCGTTCAGTAATTCAAGAAACAATTAAGTTCAAAGAAAGATCCGGCCACCAGCGTCAGCAGGAGCGACACCGCCGCGATTCTCCGCGCCAATCCGACTTTTTTCTCCGCCATCTTCATCTCCGTCATTTTCGTCCACTCTCCCTCGCTTATTCGGTATCGCCGGAGGGCGCTGCCGCGTTCGCCTCCGTTCTTGCAACTTGATCTTACCAAGGATCCCGAACCGCCAAATCTGTTGAACGTCATGAATCGGACGCAAAAAAAGCATCACCTTCGGCCGCCGCGCATGACGAATCTCATGCGCTATGCCAAAAGTCATGCTTGATGCCGCTTAAAGGGAGTGACGGACCGCGAAGACGGCCGCCTGCGTCCGGTCGCGGAGCTCCAGCTTCGCGATCAAATTCGAAACGTGGTTCTTCACCGTGCCTTCCGTAATCGTCAGCGCCTCCGCGATTTCCTTGTTGCTACATCCTTGACCCAGCAAGGCGAGCACTTCTTTCTCCCGGTCGGTCAGCGCCGCCAGACCATCGGGCGCTTCCGGAGGCAAGGTTCGCGCCGCAGCCGGATCGCGCTCCGCCGCTTTTTTCATTTCGCGAAGCAGCATCGCCGTGATATCCGGCTGCAGCACCGTGCCGCCATTGTACACCGTATGGATCGCGCTCACGATCGCCTCCGAGGGCAAATCCTTCAGCAGGTAGCCTTGGACCCCCTTCTCCAGCGCTTGCAGGATCAGCTCTGCGTCATCGAACGTGGTGAGGATCAGCACCTTCGTCTCCGGCATATGCCGCAGGATCAATTCGGTTCCGGCCACGCCGTCCATGCCGGGCATCCGGATGTCCATCAGCACCACGTCCGGCCGCAGCTCGACGGCTTGATTATAGGCGTCTCTGCCGTCCACGGCCGTGCCCACCACCTCCATGCCTTCTTCCAGGCCGATGATGGTCGCGAGCCCTTCGCGCATGAGACGCTGATCGTCAACGATAAGAATTTTCAAATGGCTTCCGCTCCGTTCCAACGGCGGCATACGGGAAGCGGACGTCGACCGCGAAGCCCATCCCCGGGGCCGCTCCTACCTGCACGTCCCCGTTCCACTCCCGTACCCGTTCCTGCATATTGATCAACCCGAAGCCCGGCTTCAGTTCGGCGGGCGCCTCGCCGTCGTTGCGGATGCGAAGCGAGAATCCGCCGTCGGCAAAGGCGAGCACGATCTCGGCGTTCCGGGCATGGCCGTGCTTCTGCGCGTTCGTGAGCGATTCCTGCGCGATGCGGTACGCGGTCAGCTGCAGATCGCCCGGCAGCGCGACGGGACTTCCCTCCACCTCCAGCGTCGTATGCACCTCCGCCCACTTGGTGAATTCCCGCGCGAGCTCCGCGAGACGCTCCTGCAGCGAAGTCGAACGGATCGGCTCGTCGCGTATCGCCCGGACCGAGAGCCGGATTTCCTGCAGCGACGCCCGGATCAAGCTCTCGCATTCCGCGTAGGTCTGCTCGCTGCGCTGCGGATCGATCCGGCTCAGCTTCCGCGCCGCCTGCATCTGAACCAGCAGCGCCGTCAGCTTATGACCGACCGTATCGTGAATCTCCCGCGCGATGCGGATCCGCTCCTTGGCGGCGCCCCACTCCTCCGTTTGGAGCGCGTACGCTTGCAATTGCGCATGCGACCGCATCAGCTCCCCGTACAGCTTCAGGGTGTTCGCGCGCGCGCTCCGGTAAAAATGAATCAGCACGCTTACGATGCCGGCGAACACGATGAACGACCCGGTCGTAAAATAGCCGATCTCGTCCCACGTCCCGAAGACGTACCAATCCAAGCTGCCCATCGTCGCGACGTACACGGCCAGCAGCAGCAGGCAGGTCCAGATGATGCCGCGAATGCTCTGCGCGAACATCAAGATCGCCAGCGCCGTGATGCCGACGAAGAGATGATTCGGGAAATTCCCCGCGATATAGATATAGCCGTACGTGGCGGACAGCAGAAAATCGAGAATAAGCAGGTGGAACAGACCGCTCCGCCGCCTGCTCTGGTTCATATAGACGTAATTGGCGAACAAGAAGGCCGCGATCGAAATAAAAATGAAACTGAGTCTCCAAAACAGCGCGATCGAATGATCGAAGTAAAAAATGCCGGCCAACGTTAAATTCAGCAACAGCTTCAGTCCGAACGCCAGCTTCCATGTCCGGGACGCGCTCCAGCCCCCTCCGGCGTCGGCCTGCTTATCGGCGGTCGTGTCGTTCATGAGCCCGCATCCCGCTCCCCTTTCGGATGATGTCCCCTTAAACTTACCACGAGCGTTTCGAGAAAATCAAACGATCGGTCGGATTTTTGCCGCTCGGCGGCCGATTGCCGTTTATTGCATTAGGATGGAGCGTTTGTTCCGCTCTAGCCGATCCGGCTTGCATCGCCCGCCGGCCATTGTCCTTACCCGATGATTGTCCTTACCTGTCATTCGCCCCTTTCTGACAGCAGCCCATGCACCGAGCCTTTACGGACATATAATGCGGTGTACCTCAAATAAAGGAGCTGACCACAATGGGATATGGTAATGTTGGCGGCCTGGGTTGCGGACCGGTTGGCGGTTTCGGCTGCGGCGGCGCAATCGGCATTGTTCTTGTACTGTTCATACTGTTAGTCATCATCTTGCGGGGCGTCTTTTTCTAAGAAACGGACTCCGTTTGGAATCCCGGCTGCGACTACCTCCTGATTCCATAACATTGCCAGCGGAAAGGTCTGTTTAACCGGACTGTAGACCGCCCCCGAGAAAAGGACAAAAGCCCCGGCGAGCAATCGCCGGGGCTTTCCATATTTTTAAGGCTTCGGCGTCTCCACTCCGTTCAGGATCAGCCGATACGAGATGTCGGCGCTCAACGAATCCGACACGGCGCAATATTTTTCTTTGCCCAATTGAATCGCCTTCCATACCCGATAATCCGGAATGTCGCCCTCCACGCGGAAGATCAGTTCGATGGCGGTGAAGCCTGTAGGCGTCGTTTCCTTCCGGGTGCCGTCGGCCTCGATTTCGATGCTGCGGATCGAACCGAGAAATTGATCCAAAATCATCGTGACATCGATACCGATACAGCCGGCGAGGCCAGCCAGAATCAGCTCCATCGGAGTCGCCCCTTTGCCGTCGCCGCCGTAGGCAGGCGTTGCATCCATTTCAACCGGATAACCGGAATCTCCAACGGATGTGAATAGTCGTTTCCCGTTCCACGTCGTCATTACCTTCATGGCGTTCCCTGCTTTCGTATCAGATTTAGAATCGTTCCCAGCGGCAGAATCAATGCTCATTCAACTGGTTCAAAAATTTCCGCGCCCGCTCCGTCTGCGGGTTCTCGAAGAAGACGTCCGGCGTCTGCTCCTCGACGATCGTGCCGCCGTCCATGAAGAGGACCCGATTCGCAACGTGGCGGGCAAACTTCATCTCATGCGTCACGACCACCATCGTCATCCCGTCCCGCGCCAACTCGCGCATGACGGCCAGCACTTCGCCGACCAGCTCCGGATCAAGCGCGGAGGTCGGCTCGTCGAACAGCATCACCGACGGCTCCATGGCGAGCGCGCGGGCGATGGCGACGCGCTGCTGCTGGCCTCCGGACAGCCGCGCAGGATACTGATCCCGCTTGTCCGCCAAGCCGACTCGCTCCAGCAGCCGCATGCCCGCGCGCTCCGCATCGGTTCGCGGCACCTTCTTGACGACGAGCAAGGATTCGATCACGTTGCCGAGCACCGTTTTATGCGGATACAGATTAAACTGCTGAAAGACCATTCCCGTGTCCCGGCGAATGTCGCGAAAGCCCGCTCGCTTCTTGCTTGCCGGCATCTCCGCGTCCACGCGAATGCCGTTCACTTCGAGAGACCCGCCGTTCAGCTCCTCCAGTCCGTTCAGACAACGAAGCAGCGTGCTCTTGCCCGAACCGCTCGGTCCGAGCAATACGACGATCTCCCGGGCATCGACCCGCAGATCGATGTTATTCAATACCTGTACATGGTGAAAGGATTTGGATAGTCCTGACGTTCGTATCATGGTACGGATTACACCTCAATCTTAGTAAGCTCTGGACAACCGCTTCTCGACCATCCCGAGAATCCATGCAAACACGGTGCTCATGATCCAATACATCGCTCCGATGCCCAAGTAAAAAGGCATATTGACAAAATACTGGGCTATCAGAAGCTGCGCGGATCGCACCAATTCGGTGACCGTGATTACGGAGACGAGCGCGGTTTCTTTCAGCATCCCGATGAAGGTGTTGCCGATCGGCGCGATCGCCACGCGCGCAGCCTGCGGAAAGACGATGCGCCGCAGCGTCTGCCAAGACGACATGCCGGATGCGTAAGCCGCCTCGGTCTGCCCCCTCGGGACGGCAAGAATCGCCCCGCGAAACGTCTCGGACAGATACGCCCCGACATTGATGCTTAATGCTACGCAAGCCGCGGTCAGCGGGCCAAGGGTAATTCCGTAATCCACCAGTCCGTAATACACCACGAGAATTTGTACCAACGCAGGCGTTCCTCGAATGACGGAAACATAACAACGCGCCAACCAACGGATCGGGCGATTCCCCTTCAGGCGGGCCACCGCGACCACGATGCCGATGATAAGCCCGAAGGCCATGGATATGACCGTGATCAGCAAGGTGAAATAGGCGCCTTTCAACAAGAAGAAGAGGTTGTCCCCTACAAGACTCATGAATGAAGTTCCCCTTTATCAATTCGCTTGCTTCGTCGCGCAGAGGGCCGTAGCGCAACCGCCGCAGCCCTTGCTCATTATGCCGGTTACTTCGCCGGCGGCTCCTCGCCGAACCATTTTTTGAAGATCGTCGCATACGTGCCGTCAGCCTGCATATCCGAAAGCGCCTTGTTCAGCGCGTCCAAAAATTCAGGGTTATTTTTGCGAACGGCGATGCCGGCCTGGTCGGACTTGATCGCCGTCCCCACCGCTTTGATTTTAAAGCCGTTCTTGTCCACGATCGGTTTCAGCGCGTAGAGATTGTTGATCGTGGCATCAATCCGGCCGGCGTTCAGATCCTGCAGCGACGTGATCACGTCGTCGTAGGTCTTAATCGTGAATTTCCCCACCTTCGGCAGCACTTCGTTGCGCAGGTAAGTCTCATCATTCGTGCCCAGGCCGACCCCGATATTTTTGCCTTTGAAATCTTCCAGCTTCGTAATGGAGTCGTTCGATTGGCGAACGATGATTTTCACTTCATTGGTAATGTACGGCTGCGAGAAGTCGATCTGCTTCTTGCGGTCATCCGTGATCGTCACTTGGCTGATGATCGCGTCGATCTTGTTGGCCTGCAGACTCGGGATCAAGCCGGAGAATTCTTGCGGAGCGAACTCGACCTTCACGCCCAGCCGCTTTGCGACGTCTTTGGCGATGTCCGCGTCGAAGCCGTCGATTTCTTTCTTATCGTTCAGGAAATTATAAGGCGCATACGTCCCCATCAGACCGACCTTCATCACGCCGGCGGCCTTGATCTGGTTCAGCAGATTGTCGGTATCGCCGGCCGGCGCCGTGCTGCCGGACTGGTTGGATGCGGGCGGAGTCGCCGGCTCCTGCGCCTGATCGGATTTGGAGCCGCACCCCGCGATGGCCAATACGAGCAGCAGGACGGCGGATATCACTAGAAAATGCGTTTTTTTGGACGGATACAGCATGAACGGTTCTCTCCTCTATAGTTTTTGTTTAAATTGCCCAACAGATCGACCCACCATCCCTCGCCGCCGTTCCTTTAACTGCCAAGCAAACCGAAGAACTCGAATTGAACGGTTTCGTGCGCCAGCTGTTCGGCCGTCTTCGAGACCATGCCGTTGTTCGACAGGCCTACACCTGGCAGCCATCGCGAGATGACGCCCTCGATCAAGCCCGTGAGCAGCGCCGCGCGCATCTCGGTATCGATCGCCGAAGGCAGCATGCCGAGCTCGACCGCGCGTTGGATGTTCTGGTGAAAGGCATGCTCCAAGGCAGCGCGGGTTTCGCTTAAGGCCTTTCGAATCGGCTCGGTGCTGGCTCCGCCTTGCAGCAGCAGTTCCATGAAATAGCGATGGTCCGCAGCAAATCGGAACAGCCGTACGAGCAGCGCTTCCGAGGCTTGTACCATATCCGCTACGGTCCCCGGTTCTCGGCGGTAGCCTTGCGCGATCACCTCTAACAGCCGGGCGCGTCCGTCCGCGACGATCTCGAGCGCGATGGCTTCTTTGCTTTTGAAATGCCAATAGAACGTTCCTTGCGCCACGCCTGCTTCGGCCACGATATCCGAAATTTTGGTTGAATGGTACCCATGCTTCGCGAAGAGCCGCAGCGCAATCTCCAGGAAGGTTCTTCTTCGCTCGCCGGTAGCCAGTACATCCTGCTCGTTGTTCAACCACCTTTTCCCCCTTAACCCGATTGATTAGTCAGTCAGTTTTATATTAAATCCTATCGAATTACTATGGGATTGTCAATACGCTCGCGAATGCCGCGGCGCCTCGCGTATGATAATAGGAATACCCCAGCGGGTAATCGCCGGGGCATCCTCTTAACGCCGTTCAATATCTAAGGAAGGGAACTAGCTGCGGTCCGGTTCGTGATGACGGCTGCGGCCTCTCAAGCCAAACAGGCCGAGCAATCCCAACCAGCCTAGCCAATCCCAGTCCATGCCATTGTCATCATTCACGGCATTGGCACGAAAGTCGCCGCCGGTCGTCGATGCGGCATGGTAGCGATCCGTATTCATCCCTTGCCGGTCGTACGATTGGTTGCTCATGCTGCCGTTATTGCTTTGGTTCGTCACGGTTCCATGTGCGCTCAATACTCCTGCGCTCAATATTAAGGTCAAACAGCCGACCAGCAGAAAGGTAACGAGACATTTCTTGTTCAACGTTCATTCAACTCCTTGCGGGTAGTTTGAATTTCTTCGTTGGTTTTCCCATGGTGCGGATTTATTATTCTGAAGGATGGACCCACTGGTTACGGCCGGGCAAACCAAAAGCAAAATGGCACCAGCTGCGGATCATAAAAAAAGAGCGCCGCCAGGGCGCTCGGGAATTCTCTTATGACTGTCGAAAGTTATCGCCGATTTAAGGCGAGCTTGCTTAATTCCTTGATTGTATTTTCGATTGCATCCATGGACTGGAATTCCTTCGACAATTCGCCAACCCTTTTCTTATATCGGGGTTGGTTCAGCACTTGCTTCACTGCCTGCAAAATTTTCTCTTTGGACGGACGGTCGGTTTTCAGATTGATCCCTGCTCCCGACCATTCAACGCGCGCGCACACTTCCGGTTTATCTTCGGTCTTGCCCGCCGTGACGATCGGGACCCCGTAATAAATCGCCTGCTGTACGCCGCCGTAACCGCCGTTGGTCACGATGGCATCCACATGCGGCAATAGTTCATGATGCGAGATGAAATTCTCCAAGCGAACATTGTCCGGCAGCGGAATATCCACGTTCGTTACCGGCTTCCCGCCTGTCGTCGCGACCACCAGTACATCTTCGTCGGCCAGGGCTTTAATGGTCGGGATAAGCAATTGATGGAAATCCTCGTTCGCGATCGTGCCTTGGGTCACATGGACCACCGTACGGCCTTTCATCTCGTCCCACCAGGAGGGAGGCGTGAATTCCGTCGGTTTGGCCGGCAAGTAAGGGCCGACGAACCGAACGGTGCTCGGCAAATCGCTGCGAGGATACTCGAAGGACGGACTCGTTCCCTGCAAGAACAAATCAGATGCCAATGCTGGAGCAGTTAAGGCAAAGTGCGGAAGTTTAGGCACGTTCATCGACGACAATATTTGGTTCGCATGTTTCTGGACATCCGCGAACATGACCTTCTCGACCAATCCGTTCAGCAATTTATTGCGAATGCGACCCATTGCGCTTGCGCTCGGCGGAATCCCGAGACCGAAAGGCGCCGTATCCCGGCTGCTCAGCGTCATCGGAAACACGCCGTAGGCCGCCATCTTCGGCGCCTTGCCCGTCAGCTTTAACGGCAGCATCCCGGTGAAGGCAGCATCCATGACCACCACATCCGCGGGAAACTCCTTTAATAACGCCTTTAGATCTGCGGCATATGCAGGCATTTCTCCATAGAAGATATGCTTTAAATCGAACTTCATTTGGTTTACGCCTTGAAACTTGCTTCTTTCGGGGAACGAATCATCAAGCCGGCTATCGTCATAATCTTTAGCCGACTGTACCTTGGCAAAACGCGCACCCGCGGCTTCGATTTTGGCTTGGTATTTAGACGTACTATACCAGAGGACCTCATGTCCCAGTTCTACAAGCCGCTTCGCAATCGGGAGACCTGGGCTGACATGTCCTTGTATCGGCATCGCAGCGAATAAAAATTTAGACATTGTTTCACTCCTATATAATCGCTCTCTATCTCAATAGTGAATTATAACAGCCATTTGTTAAATCGTTGTAAAAATTCAGCGAATCCACGGGCGGTAATATATGACAACCGGTAGATTCAGACGCCGTGCTCCTCCGCTCTCGCTTCGTCCGCGCGGACTGAACCCCGGGGTCCGCCCCCTTGTGGGGCTCCGCCAATGAAACAAAAAACCACGTCCGTTCGGACGTGGTTGTGTTTGTTTAATTGGTGGAGCCTAGGGGGATTCGGCTTGCCTCGCTCGCCAATCCATCGTGGGATGTCTGAATCTTGATCGTATGCTGACGAAGATAATTCGAAGCAGGTTTTTAGCGGTAGATTCAGACGCCGTGCTCCTCCGCTCTCGCTTCGTCCGCGCGGACTGAACCCCTGGGTCCGCCCCCTTGTGGGGCTCCGCCAATGAAACAAAAAACCACGTCCGTTCGGACGTGGTTGTGTTTGTTTAATTGGTGGAGCCTAGGGGGATCGAACCCCTGACCTCATCGCTGCCAGCGATGCGCTCTCCCAGCTGAGCTAAGGCCCCGTACTAAAGTGGCGACAAGAAAGATTATAGCATGGACAATCCGGTTTATACAAGTCTTTCCTACAAAAAAATATTCATTTTTTTCGAAGGACATTTTCCCGATTCAAGATGCAAAAAAACCTGCCTTGACCGCATGCAATTGCGGCCGGCAGGTTGCTTTGCGAAACGTCGCCGCGTCTAAGACAGCGGGTCCTTCGAGAGCAGGCTGTTGAGCTCCTTCATGAACATGTCGATATCCTTGAACTGGCGGTAGACCGATGCGAACCGGACGTACGCCACTTCATCCACGGGATACAGCTGCGACATGACGAGCTCGCCGATCTCGCGGCTCTCGACTTCCGCCTGCGCGGTCGTGCGCAGCTCCTTCTCCGCTTCGGACACGATGATCTCGAGCTGGTCGACGGAGACGGGCCGCTTCTCGCAGGCGCGGATCAGGCCCCGCAAAATTTTGTCGCGGCTGAATTCCTCCCGGCTGCCGTCTTTCTTGATGACGATCAGCGGGGTCTCCTCCACCATTTCGAACGTGGTAAACCGCCGCGTGCATTTCTCGCATTCACGGCGGCGGCGTATCGATTTATTTTCGTTAGCGGGTCTGGAATCGAGCACTTTCGTTCCAGCGTAGTCGCAATACGGGCATTTCATCGTCTATGTCCTCCGTCTACTCGCGATGCGAATTCGATTGCTTGTCTGATGCGATACTTCCCAAACGTTACCTGTAATGAAACCGCCATTATCGCACATAATACAGTTACCAACCGCAAGGAGGTGAACGAACGAATGGCTAACAATAACGGAAGCAGCAATCAACTCGTAGTTCCACAAGCCAGCGCTGCTTTGGACCAAATGAAATACGAGGTGGCTCAGGAGCTGGGTATCTCTCTTCCACAAGACGGATACTATGGCAACATCACCACGAAAGATGCCGGTTCCATCGGAGGCAGCATCACTCGTAAACTGGTTCAAATCGCGGAGCAATCTCTTGCAGGTCGCGTCTAATCGATGATTGAACATCAAGCTTTGGCCGGTCGCCGTCGATGGCGTCCGGCCAAAGTTTTTTGTTATTCCGCCCGAAGATCCGGGTAGAGCGTCTTGTACTTATTATAATAATAAATGACGCGCTGTATATAGTGCCTTGTTTCCCCGTACGGCACCTCGTCCACCGTCTCGGCCCGGCCGTCCCACGTGCCGTCCGAAAGCCAGCGGTTGACCGTACCCGGTCCGGCGTTGTAAGCCGCGATTACCTTTACCATATTCCCCTTGAACTGCGCGTTCAATTCATTCAAATACCACGACCCGATCTCGATGCCGGCTTCCGGTTCTGTCGACACCTTCTCGGTCGTCATATCCTTGAAACCGCCCTTCTGGATGATCCAATTCGCGGTGTCGGGCATCAGCTGCATGATGCCGATCGCGCCCTTCTTCGAGACGGCTTCCGGTTTGTAGTTCGTTTCCACGCGGATGATCGCCGCCACTAGATGGGCGTCCAGCTCGTAAGCATCCGCGCTCGCGGCGATCTCCTCACGGAAATGCACCGGATACAGCCAGCGGCTCATCCATTCCGAGCGGATGAACAGCAGCGCAAGCAATGCCAGAACCAAGATGAGAAATACGCGCTTGCGCAACCGGCGTTTCTTCATGGCAATCCCTGCTCCTGCCAGAACAGGTCGACCTGGCGGCGCGTGTCGTCCAGCGTTCCGCTGTTGTCGATCACGAAGTCCGCCAGCCGGCGCTTCTCCTCGATATCCATCTGCAGCGCGATCCGCCGCTCCGCTTCTTCCCGCGTCAGTCCGTTGCGGGCGACCAGCCGCTCCGCCTGCGCGGTGCGCGGTGCATAGACGACCATGACCGCGTCGTACAAGTCTGCCTGCCCCGTCTCGTACAGCAGGGGAATGTCCGCAATGATCAGCTGCTTAGGATCCTCCGCTTCGTGCGCGCGAATCTGCGTCCACATCCGGTTGCGGATGGCGGGATGCAAGATCGCTTCCAATTTACTCAGCCGCTCGCGGTCGTTAAACACGAGCTTGCCGACCTCCGAGCGGTTCATCGTGCCGTCGGCGTTCAGGACGGCTTGTCCGAATTCCGCGACGATCGCCGCCAAGGCGGGCTCGCCGGGAAGCACGACTTCCCGGGCCGCCTGGTCGGCATCCACTAGCTTGGCGCCGCGGGAGACGAGCATCGCGGATACCGTGCTCTTCCCGCAGGCGATTCCGCCGGTCAGTCCCAGTTTCAACGCATTCACCTCGTATGTAATCGCGCCGCTCGCGCACCGGCCGCGAGCGAGTCGACGCAGGGTATTCTACATGAGCCGGATAAAGCCCATGATAATCAGCATAATGCCCGGCAGCACCGACAGCGCGCGCATGCCGCGCCACGCCGCGAACCGGAAGCCGAGCCGCATGCCCGCCAGGAGGAACAACCCGCTGGCCGTGCTGATGATGAGCGCCGTGAGCAGCGGATTGAAGCCGACGAGGGCCGCGCCGAGGCCGGCGCCGAAGCTGTCGAGCGACAACGCGAAGCCCAGCAGGATGGCTTCCGACGACGAGATCACACCCGATCGGTCGACGTCGGCGATATGCGGCGTGCGCAGGATTTGAATGACGATGCCGAGCCGTTTCAATTCGAAGATCACGACCGTCGAAGCCGTCGCGCCGGCACCGGCCGTGAGCCCGCCCGCTTCGGCCGCTTGCGGGAGCGCCGGTTCTTCCGGATCGCCGGTATGCTCGCGCCGGCGCTGCCACCATTGGATAAGCGCGTATACGCCGATCAGCATGAGCAGGCCGGCTCCGATCGCTTTCGCGACCATCGGCGGCATGTAATTCGTGAGCAGCGAGCCGATCTGCATGGACAGCCAGACGACCAGCCCCGAGCAGAAGGCGATGATGCAGATCGACAGCAACGGTATGCGGATCCGTCTTAATCCGTACGTCACGCCCACGCCGAATCCGTCCAGGCTGACGGCGAACGCGAGCAGCACTAAGGAAAACGCATGAATAAGCACCAGATGTCCCTCCCATGAAGACGATAATGCAGGTTCTGTGCATCCGCCTAGAACATGAATGGTACATCATATGCGGCATCATGCCGCTCGTGCCTTATTTGGCCCGCGGCTTGGTCTTCACCTTCGTGCGCTTGCCCGGCAGCGGCTGGCATGCGGGACAAGTATGCGTGCCCCGTCCGCCGACGACGGTCTTGATGATCGTGCCGCCGCAGCGGGTGCAGGCGCCGTCCTCGCGGCCGTAGACCAGCAGCTGGTGCTGGAACATGCCCATCTCGCCCTGGCCATTGACGTACGACTTGATCGACGAGCCCCCGGCGTCGACCGCGCGGCCGAGCGTGGCGCGGATCGCGTCGTACAGCCGGGCCCACTCCGGCGCCTTCAGCGTGTCCGCGGCCCGCTCCGGATGGATGCCCGCCGTAAACAGCGCTTCGTCCACGTAGATATTGCCGAGTCCGACGATGTACGCCTGATTCAGCAGCAGCGGCTTGATTTTCGTCGTGCGGTGCGCGACCTCGCGCTTGAACGCCTGCAGCGTGAACGCATCGTCCAGCGGCTCAAGCCCGAGCTTGTTCAGCGGAGCATTCGCCAGATCCTCGCCCGGCGCGAACAGATGCATCGTGCCGAATTGGCGCACGTCCTTGTAGCGAAGCTCCGTGCCGTCGTCGAAATGAAACCGCACGTGCGTGTGCGGCTCGACCGGCTCGTGCTGCCGGTACACGCCGTAGCGCCCTTCCATGCGCAAATGCGAGACGAGCACGAGCCCGTCCAGCAAAATACGCAAAAATTTCCCCCGGCGCTCTACCGTTTGAATCGTATGGCCGGCAAGCGCGGCGGCGAATGCCTCCGGCTCCGCCGGCCGCTGTATAATCCGCGGAAGCGTCACGGTTACCCGTCCGATCCGTTTCCCTCCCACAAGCTCGTTCAACGTGCGCCGAACGGTTTCGACCTCCGGTAATTCCGGCATTCCGAGTCCTCCCCTGCCAAATGGTCTACCCCCCATTATACGACAGGATTCGCGGAAAGTCTTACTTCGCCTCGTACCAATTGTCGCCGTAGCTCACGTCCGCCCGCAGCGGCACGTCCAGCTGGATCGCGCGCTCCATGACCTCCGGCACGAGCGTCTTCATCAGCTCCAGCTCATCGGCCGGCACTTCGAAGACAAGTTCGTCATGCACCTGCAGCAGCATGCGGCTGCGCAGCTTGCGCGACCGGAGCTCGGCGTCCATCTTGACCATCGCCAGCTTGATGATATCGGCGGCTGTGCCCTGGATCGGCGTATTCATCGCCGTCCGTTCCGCGAAGGAGCGCAGGTTGAAGTTCGAAGCCTTGATCTCCGGCAGGTAGCGCCGGCGCTCCAGCAGCGTCGTGACGTAGCCGTCCTTGCGTGCTTGCGCCACGATATTGTCCATATATGCCCGCACGCCCTCGAACACGGCGAAATACTGCTCGATGAAGCGCGCCGCGTCCTTCCTGGAGATGCCGAGGTTGTTGGACAAGCCGAAGTCGCTGATTCCGTAGACGATGCCGAAGTTGACGGCTTTCGCCTGGCGGCGCATGTTGGCGTCCACATTGTCGGCCGTCACGCCGAACACGTCCATCGCGGTCTTCGTATGGATGTCCGCATCCTCGATGAACGCCTGCTTCATGCGCTCGTCGCCCGAGATATGCGCGAGCACGCGCAGCTCGATCTGCGAGTAGTCCGCCGCGAGAATGCTCCAGCCTGGCTCCGACGGTACGAACGCCTTGCGGATGCGGCGTCCCTCCTCCAGCCGGATCGGGATGTTTTGCAGGTTCGGGAACTGGCTCGACAGCCGCCCCGTGGCCGCGATCGTCTGGCGGTAATACGTATGCACCTTGCCGGTATCGCGGCGGATCTCCTTCAGCAGCCCTTCCACGTAGGTGGACTGCAGCTTGGTCAGCTGCCGGTAATGGAGAATCAGCTTCACGATCTCCGAATACGGCTCCAGCTTCTCCAGCACCTCGGCGTCCGTGGAATAACCCGTCTTGGTCTTCTTGATGACCGGCAAGCCGAGCTTCTCGAAGAGCACCTCGCCGAGCTGCTTCGGCGAATGGATGTTGAACTCCATGCCCGCGTGCGAATAGATGTCGCTCATGTACTGCGCGATGCCCCGCTCCAGCTCCGCGCCGAGCTCCTCGAGCACGGCCGGATTGACCTGGATGCCCTGCTTCTCCATGCCGGCGAGCACGACGGCGAGCGGCAGCTCCAGCTCGTCGTTCAGCTTCGTCATGTTGCCCTTCCCGAGCTCCGCCGACAGCAGCGGCACGAGCCTGCGGACCGCATCCGCCTTGGCCGCCAAATGGTTCGCGAGCGCTTCGCCCTCCGGCACCTGCAGCCGCGCGCCCTTGCCGTAGACGGCTTCGTCCGTCTGGATGGCGGCCAGGCCGAAACGCTGGATCAGCGCGGCCAGCGTCTGGCTCGATTCCGTCGGATCGAGCAGGTAAGCCGCGAGCAGCGCGTCGAACCGAATGCCGCGAAGCGGGATGCCGAGCCAGCCGAGCGCCAGCTCCGCCTTGTGCAGGTCGTAGCCGCGCTTCGCCGCCTGCTCGTCCGCCAGCCAGGCCCGCAGCGGCGCGGCGGTCCGCTCGTCCATCAGATCGTCGTACGTCGCCACGGCGACCCGGTCGCCGGCGGCGGCTGCGAGGCCGATCAGCCGCGCCTGATGCGGATTATCGCCGATCGCTTCGATATAGACGCTCTCCGAAGCCGCTAGCAGCGCCGTCAGCTCGGCGGCCGTCAGTTCGGCCGCGGCTACGACGTCGTACGTCGCGGCGGCCGCGACCGCCGCGGCGTCGGCGCCGGCCGCTTCCGGCAGCGCCAGCCGTTCGAGCAGCGACTTGAACTCCAGCTTACGGAACATATCCGCGAGCGTCTGCGCGTCGTAGCCATCATAGACGAGCTCGTCCGTCCGCTTCTCGAGCGGCACCTCGCGGAAGATCGTCGCCAGCTTCTTGCTCATGACCGCGCTGTCGCGGTGCGTCTCAACCTTCTCCTTCATCTTGCCTTTCAGCCCGCCGGTATTCTCGAGCACGCCTTCGACGGAGCCGAATTCATGCAGCAGCTTCAGCGCCGTCTTCTCCCCGACCCCGGGGATGCCGGGAATGTTGTCCGACGTATCGCCCATGAGCCCTTTCAAGTCAATGATCTGCAGCGGCTTCAGGCCGTACTTGGCATCGATTTCGGCGGGATCGTAGCGCTCGACCTCGCTGACGCCCTTGCGGGTCAGCGCGATCGTGACATGGTCGGACGCCAGCTGGAGCATGTCCTTGTCGCCGGACACCACGACCGTCTCCACGCCCTGCTCGTCCGCCAGCCGGCTGAGCGTGCCGATAATGTCGTCCGCCTCGTAGCCCGGCAGCTCGTACTGCGAGATGCCGAAGGAGCGCAAGAGCTCCTTGAGCACCGGAAACTGCTCCGACAGTTCCGGCGGCGTCTTCTCGCGGCCGCCCTTGTAGTCCTCGTAGCCCTCATGACGGAACGTCGTCTTGCCGGCGTCGAACGCGACGAGCATATGCGTAGGCTTCTCTTCCTCGAGCAGCTTCAGGAGCATCGTCGTGAAGCCGTACACCGCGTTCGTGTGCAGACCGGCCGAGTTCGTCAGCGGCGGCATCGCGAAAAACGCCCTGTAGATGATGCTGTTTCCGTCGATCAATACCCATTTATCCATCCGAAGAGGCACTCCTCACCCTTTGATTTCCTTGGCACTATCATAGCATAAAGCAAACAAGCTTTCCCAATGGATCCGCCTCACGCGAACATTAGGAAAGCTTCATCTTCGCCGTATAGAAAAAAAGACCCGGCGCGAAGTTCTCACACACGGATCCTGGGTTGTTTAGGCGTTCAAATCGGGGCGCTTGCCGGTCACGAGATAGACGACGCTCTCGCCGATGTTCGTGGCGTGATCGGCGATTCGCTCGATATACCGGCCGACGAAGCTGATGAGGCCGGCCTGCGAGATCGTCTTCGGGTTGTCCATCATGACGGCGTACAGGTCGCGGATGACCTGGCTGAACAATGCGTCGACCTGGTCGTCGTCCTGTGCCATCTTGCAGGCCAAATTGACGTTTTCCTGCACGTACGACTGGATCGACTCCCGGGTCATCTGCTGCGCGATGCCGGCCATCTGCGGAAGGTCGATCAGCGGTTTGACGAGCGTCTGGCCGTCCAGGCGCACCACGACCTTGGCGATGTCCACGGCGAGATCGCCCATGCGCTCCAGGTCGCCCGCCATCTTGAACGCGACGAGAATCCGGCGCAAATCCTTGGCGACCGGCTGCTGGGTGGCAATCATGCGCGCGCCGAGCAAATCGATGTTTTCTTCAATTTGATTCAGCTTAATATCGTCTGCGATGATTCTTCTGGCTGCGATCGTATCGAGCTGCTCCAGCGCGCGCATCGCGTCGCCGAGCACTTTTTCCACGCGGGTTCCCATCTCGATGAGCATGGCCTTCAGCTGGTCCAGGCCGTCGTCTAGCTCTTTCCGTCTAATCACGCGCAGCGCCCCCTGTTCGCCTCTTACCCGAAGCGGCCGGAAATGTAATCGTCCGTCGCCTTCTCGGAAGGATTCGTAAAGATCTTGTCCGTCTTGTCGTACTCGACGACTTTGCCCATGTAGAAAAACGCGGTTTTATCCGATACGCGGGCGGCTTGATGCATGTTGTGCGTCACGATGATGATGCTGTACTCCTGCTTGAGCTCGGCGATGAGCTCCTCGACCTTCGCCGTCGACACGGGATCGAGCGCGGACGCCGGCTCGTCCATGAGAATGACCTTCGGCTTGACCGCGATCGAGCGGGCGATGCACAGCCGCTGCTGCTGGCCGCCGGACAGCGCGAGCGCCGACGAGTGCAGGCGGTCCTTCGTCTCTTCCCACAACGCGGCCTTCCGCAGGCACTCCTCGACGATCGCGTCGAGCTCCCGCTTCTTGCGGACGCCATGGTAGCGCGCTCCGAACGCGATGTTCTCGTAAATCGATTTATGGAACGGGTTCGGACGCTGCCAGACCATGCCGATCTTTTGGCGGAGCAGCACGACGTCGACGCCGGGGTCGTTGATGTTTTCGCCGTCGATCCAAATTTCACCTTTCGTGCGTACGCCGCTGATGGTGTCGTTCATCCGGTTCAGGCTGCGAAGAAACGTCGACTTGCCGCATCCGGACGGCCCGATAAGCGCGGTCACCTCGCGGGGCGCGAATTCAAGCGACACGCTCTTGATGGCCTCTTTCTCTCCGTAAAACACGCTGAGGTTGCTGGCCGACAATCCTGCCTGCTGCATGCTTGATCACTCTCCCCTTATTTGGTGGCCGTAAATTTGCGGTGCAGGTACCGGCCGAACCAGCGTGCCGAGAAGTTGAAGATCAGCACCATGATGATCAGCACGGCGGAAGCACCCGCGGCGATTTGCGATGCGTCCGGCGCCAGGCCTTCGCTGTTGATTTTCCAGATGTGCACGGCGAGCGTCTCGGCCGGACGGAACGGGTTGAGCGGCGAGAACGGGCTGAGCGGGTTCCAGTTCGTGAAATCGAGACGCGGCGAGCTCATGCCCGCGGTGAAGAGCAGCGCGGCGGCTTCGCCGAACACGCGGCCCGAAGCCAGGATCGTCCCTGTGACGATGGCCGGCATCGCGATGGGAAGCATGACCGACGTGATCGTCTTCCAGCGCGAGAGGCCGAGCGCGAGGCTCGCTTCCTTCTGCTCGCGCGGCACGCCTTTGAACGCCTGCTCGGTAATCCGCACCATCAGCGGCAGATTGAAGACGGTCAGCGCGAGGGCGCCGGAGAACAAGGAGAAGCCCAGACCGAACACGTTCACGATGACGAGGAGGCCGAACAGGCCCACGACGATCGACGGGAAGGACGACAGCACTTCGACGATGAGCCGAATCGTGTCCGTCAGCTTGCCGGGACGGGCGTATTCGCTCATGTAAATGCCGGCGCCGAGGCCGAGCGGAACCGTGATGATCAGGGTCAGCACCAGCAGGAACAAGGAATTGAACAGCTGCGGGCCGATGCCGCCGCCCGCCTTGATCGTCTGCGGGCCGCTTGTCAGGAAGTGGTAGCTGATGTGCGGCACGCCCCGGAAGAGAATATAACCGAGCAGGCCGGCCAGCAGCAGCACGATCAGAGCGGATATGGCGATGATGACGGCAGTGGCGATGCGATCCGCGGTTTTGGCGCTCATCGGTTATTTCTCCTTTCCAGCAAGCGGACGATAAAGACGAAGATGAACGTCATGGCGAGCAAGATCAATGCCAGCGACCACAGCGCGTTGTTGTGCGTGGAGCCCATGACCGTGTTGCCCATGTCGAGCGTGATGACGCTGGTCAGCGTGGAAGCCGATTCGAACAAGGAATGCGGGATATGCGGCGCGTTGCCGATTACCATCTGAACGGCGAGCGCTTCGCCGAACGCGCGGGACATGCCGAGCACGACGCCCGTGAGCAGCGATGGCAGCGTCGTCGGAATGACGATGCGGTAGATCGTCTGCCAGCGGGTGGCGCCGAGCGCAAATGAGCCTTCCTTCAGGCCGCGCTGCAGGTTGGACAGCGCGTCGGTCGCGATCGACGTGATCGTCGGCAAAATCATGAACGACAAGACGATGGCCCCTGCCGCGATCCCGATGCCTTGACCGGGGAAGACGTTCCGCAGCAGCGGAACGACGACGCTCAGGCCGACGAAGCCGAATACGACGGACGGGATGCCGGCGAGCAGTTCAATGACAGGCTGCAGGACGCGCTTGCCGATACCGGGCATGATTTGCGTCATGAACACGGCGGCGCAGCAGCTGAGCGGCGCGGCGATGACCGCGGCCAGCAGCGACGTGCTGAACGAGCCGAAAATGAACGGCAGGGCGCCGTACAGCGGAATCTCGCCTTCCGGATCCCATTTCAGTCCGCTGAGCAGCCCGCCCAGGCTGACACCATCCGTAATAAACGTAGCCAAGCCGCGGGAAGATACGAAGTATACGATCGCGCCGATCGTCACGACCAGCACGATGATGCAAAGAGTCGTGAAGACCTTCCCTACCCATTCTTCCATGACGTGCGGTTTGGCCATCGTGCGCGCCGTTCTTGGTTTTACGCGGGACCGATCATTCACAGCGGGCTGCTCCATCGTTTCATCTCTCCTTCAAGTACGAACATGGTCAATACACAAGTCAATTAGAGGCGGAATAGCTCCACCTCTAATGACTGAATGCGGTATTCGATTCCAGTGTTGCTCTTATTTCGTGACGTTGCCTGCAGCGTCGCGCTTCACTTGCATTTTCGTAACCGGGATGTAGCCCAGTTCGACGACGTCGCCGTTTTGTACTTCGTCGCTCATCATGTAGTCGAGGAGCGCCTTCGTTGCGGCATCAGGCTCGCCTTTCGTGTACATGTGCTCGTATGCCCATACCGGATACGTGCCGTTCACGATGTTGTCTTCGTTTGCTTCGACGCCTTCGTATTTGACCGTTTTAACCGTGTCGTCCAGGTAGGAGAGCGCCAGGTAACCGATCGCTCCAGGCGTATCCGTTACGTATTTTTTAACCGTGCCGGAAGCATCTTCTTGGATGGAGCCCGGGATGTCTTGGGAAGCCGTGCCCAGTGCGTATTTTTCGAACGTTTTACGCGTGCCGGAGCTGCTTGGGCGGTTGATGATCGTGATTTTCTCGTCTTCGCCGCCAACTTCTTTCCAGTTCGTGACTTTACCCGTGAAGATGTCGACCAGTTGTTGCTTAGTCAGGTTGTCGACCGTTACGCTTTTGTTTACGACAGCTGCCATGCCGACAACCGCCACTTGGTGGTCAACGAGTTCTTTTGCTTTGTCGGCGTCCGCATCGACGAATTTCTCTTCGGCGAAGATGTCGGAGTTGCCGATCGTTGCTTGTCCGCCTTGGACTTGCGTCAGGCCCGTGCCGCTGCCGCCGCCTTGGACTTGAACCGTGATGCCGCTGTATTTGGAATCTTCCATGAATTTCTTCGAAACTTGGTCGACGAGCGGTTGAAGAGCTGTGGAACCTGCTGCCAGAATGGAACCGCTCAAAGCCTCGCCGCCTGCGTTCGAACTGCTGTTGCCCCCTGCGTTCGTGCCGGTATTTGCTGTGCCGCCGTTGTTCTCTTTGTTAGAGCCGCAAGCAGCGAGCCCAATCGTCAACATAAGCGCGACAACAATGAATAATGCTTTTTTCATTTCCGTTCTTTTTCTCCTTCCGCGTTTGTCTGCGGTTATTTGTTCTTACAGGAGCTATTGTACGGTTCTCTTATTAATTTGATATTTCCTTAGTGTTAACGGAATGCTAAAACTGCATAGATAGATTGTATAATCATATAGAGTATTATAAATTAATTGTATAACTGTGATGACGGGGAGTTTAATAATCATGAGCATATTAAGAATGCGGATATTAGTGCTGCTCGGCGAGCTGAAAAAAGTGACGGCCGTCGCCGACGAGATCGGCGTCAAACAGCCGACCGTCAGCTTCCATATGCGCAAGCTCGAGGAAGAATGGGGTGCGCCGCTCTTCGAGATCAAAACCGGCAAGGTGCTCCTGACGGAGCCTGGGAAGATGCTCTACCGCTATGCCGTCGAAATCAACAAGCTCTATAAAGAAGCGGAGTCGCGCTTCCAGACCTTCCGCGAGCACGGCAAGCACGGCTTCGTGATCGGCAGCACCGACGCGGCTTCTTCGCTGCTGTTCGGCCGCGACTGGCATGTCCGGGTGTCGGACGCCGCGCCGATGCGCGTGCAGCTGCGAACCGCTCCGCACGACATGCTGCTCGAGCAGCTGTTGACCGGCGCGATCGACCTGCTCGTGAGCAGCGGCTTTTCCGCGCGCGGGGCCATGCACCAGCTGACGTACGAGGATCTCGGGGAAGAGCGGCTCCTCCTTTTCATGGGTGAGCAGCATCCGCTTGCGGGCAGCGCCTCCATCCCGCCCTACAAGCTGGCGGGCTACCGGTTCGTCGAGCTCGCCGACGCCTCCTTGCAGGAGGCGCTTCGCGTCTGGGAGCAGCACGAGAAGCTGTCGCTCGCCTTCGACTGGTCGACCGACCGGGTCGATCTCGCGCTCGGCGCCGCGGAGAACGGCGGCTCGCTGACCGTTCTTCCCGCGTCGGCCGCGCTCCGGGCCGGCGGCTCCGTGCAGCATGCGCCCCTGCCGGGACGACCGGTGGCCTTGCAGCTGACCGCCGCTTGGCGCGCGGATTATTGGAATCTGCCGCTGCTGCAGCGGGTTGTCGGGTTGATAACTAAGACGACCCCCTAAGGAGGCGCCCCCCCCCCCCCCCTAAAGAGGCGACCCCCTAAATCCCCCTCACCAGGGGGACCCCAAGGGCCCCGGCCCTCTGGACACCTGGATGGGATAACGTCGGCGGCACAGAGAAGCGCGCTCGGGCTATGTGGGTGCCGGGCCTCGTTTTCGTCCCTGGCGGGACACACTTTACGTTGGCGCTCGCGAGTTACCTGGTGTCCCTTGCGGGACCATGGGAACTTGACGCGCCGCAGAGACGCTCGGGAGCTGCGGCGTGCAAGTCCCCGCTTTCGTCCCTGGCGGGACACGCTGTACGTTATGCGACCCCCTAAATCCCCCTCGCCAGGGGGACCCCAAGGGCCCCGGCCCTCTGGACACCCGGATGGCGTAACGTCGGCGGCACAGAGAAACGCACTCGGGGTACATGGGTGCCGGGCCTCGTTTTCGTCCCTGGCGGGACACACTTTACGTTGGAGCTCGCGAGTTACCTGGTGTCCCTTGCGGGACCATGGGAACTTGACGCGCCGCAGAGACGCTCGGGAGCTGCGGCGTGCAAGTCCCCGCTTTCGTCCCTGGCGGGACACGCTGTACGTTATGCGACCCCCTAAATCCCCCTCGCCAGGGGGACCCCAAGGGCCCCGGCCCTCTGGACACCCGGATGGCGTAACGTCGGCGGCACAGAGAAACGCACTCGGGGTACATGGGTGCCGGGCCTCGTTTTCGTCCCTGGCGGGACACACTTTACGTTGGAGCTCGCGAGTTACCTGGTGTCCCTTGCGGGACCATGGGAACTTGACGCGCCGCAGAGACGCTCGGGAGCTGCGGCGTGCAAGTCCCCGCTTTCGTCCCTGGCGGGACACGCTGTACGGTGGCGCTTCTGGCAATCCGGCGCCTGCGGCTGGCTTGCTTGTGGCGGCATGTTTCGGCCGCCTAGATATGGCAAGCCGGCGCCTGCGGCTGGCTTGCTTCTTGGGCGGCATGTTTCCGCCGTCTGGATATGGCAAGCCGGCGCCTGCGGCTGGCTTGCTTTGTGGCGGCAGGTCTTCGCCGCCGAAGTTGGTTAAGGCTGCCTGCGGCAGCCTTGGAATAAGGCAAGAGCCGTTTACGGAAGCTAACTTCAGCTTCGTAAACGGCTCTTGTCGTTTTAAAATCAGGAATTCAGGTCGGGTCTTGCGCCCGTTACGAGGTAGACGACGGATTCGCCGATATTCGTCGCATGGTCGGCGAAGCGCTCGATGTAGCGGCCGACGAAGCTAAGCAGGTTCGCTTGGGAGATCGTCTTCGGATCCTCCATCATGAGCGAGAACAGCTCGCGCGTGATTTGGGCGTACAGCGCGTCGACGAGATCGTCGTCCTTGGCCATTTTGTACGCCATGTTCACATTCTCCTGCACGAACGACTGGATCGACTCGTACGTCATCATCTGCACGATTTGCGACATGCGCGGCAGATCGATGAGCGGCTTGATCAGCGTCTGGCCTTCCAGGCGAATGACCGTCTTGGCCACGTCGACAGCGAGATCGCCCATGCGCTCCAGATCGCTCGCGATTTTGAACGCTACGAGAATGCGGCGCAAGTCTTTCGCGACCGGCTGCTGCGTCGCGATGAGCGTCGAGCCGATCTCCGAAATCTTATCTTCGAGCTTATTCAGCTCCTTGTCTTCCTGCACGATGCGTCTCGCTTCGTCCGCATCGACCTTTTCGAGCGCCGCCATCGCTTGGGCGATCGCCGTTTCGACGCGGCGGCCCATCTCCACGATCAGCTCGTTCAATTCCCCGAGTCCGTGATCGAACTCTTTGCGTTTCGTCATCATAGGGCGTTATTCGTCCTCTCCGATTGAAAGTATCAGCCGAACCGGCCGCTGATGTAATCTTCCGTACGCTGGTCGCGCGGGTTGGAGAACAGCTTCTCCGTATCGGAGAATTCGACGACTTCGCCGTTCAGGAAGAACACGGTTTGATTGGAGACGCGGGCCGCTTGGTGCATGTTGTGCGTCACCATGACGATCGTATACTTGTCTTTCAGCTCTTGCGCGAGCTCCTCGATCTTAAGCGTGGAGATCGGGTCGAGCGCCGACGTCGCTTCGTCCATCAGCAGGACGTCGGGGTTCACTGCGATCGCGCGCGCGATGCAGAGGCGCTGCTGCTGGCCGCCCGAGAGACTCAGCGCGGAGCGCTTCAGGTGATCCTTCACTTCGTCCCACAACACGGCGGAACGCAGGCTCGTCTCAACGATCTCGTCCAGCTTGGCCTTGCTCCGGATGCCGTGCAGGCGCGGGCCGTACGCGACGTTGTCGTAGATGGATTTCGGGAACGGGTTCGGCTGCTGGAACACCATGCCGACTTTTTTGCGGAGCGTCTCCACGTCAACTTCCCTGGAGTAGATGTCCGCGCCGCCGATCGTGACTTTGCCTTCGATGCGGGTGTTCGGAATCATGTCGTTCATGCGGTTCAAGGTCCGCAGCAGCGTCGACTTGCCGCAGCCGGACGGACCGATGAAGGCGGTGATAGCTTTCTCCGGAATGTCCATGGTGACGTTCTTCAGCGCGTGGAAGTTCCCGTAATACAGGTTCAATTTATGAATGTCGATCAAGGTTTGCGAAGCGATGGATTGCATACCGTTCTCCTCCGTATCGGTGGTGGACGTTCGTCCTGATAGACCAAAGGCTTAAAGCGCGATCGCCGCCCGAAAGCGGACGCGTCCAGCCGGATGCCGGACTTCCCGTTAATCGTAGCCGCGAATTGTAAATCTCGGATAGTCGTTTTGTTAACGCCATGTAAAAATTATTGCAAATCGTTGTTACGAACGGGCCCGCATGTCCCCGATCAGCCGGTCGATGCGATCCGAGACCTGCCGCGCCTGCTCCGCCGCCTCATTCGACAGCCGTCCGATCTCGGCGGCGCTGCCGCTGTTGCCCGACGCGGCGTGAAACAGCCGCTGAAACGCGCCGGCCGCTTCCTTGACATACGTCTGGCTCGCCTCGGCTTCCGTACGGCCGAGCTCGACGAGGCGAACGGTTTCCTTGACCGCTTCCAGGATGGAGCCGATCAGCCGGTTGATGTCATCCGCCGAGGCCTTCGTCTGCGCCGCCAGCAGCCGCACCTCGTTGACCACGGCCGCGAACCCGAGTCCGTGCTCGCCCGCGCGCGCCGCCTCGATCGCCGCGTTCACCGCGAGCAGATTGCATCGGTCAGCCAGCTCGCGGATCAACTTCGAGACCGTGCCGATCGATCCGGCGCGCTCCTGCAGCTCGCCGATCTGATGCTCTCGCCGATTCGCCCGCTGCGACATGCCGTGAATGGCGGCGGAGACTTGGTCGAGCTCGTTCTTGCCCTTCAGCGTCAGATCCAGCATCTCGCGCGACATCGATTCGCCCTTGACTGAAGCGCCCTGGACCTCGCGCACCGAGCGGTCGATGTCCCGGATCATGACCTGCGCGCCTTGCATGATTGCGACTTGCGCCTGCACCGAGCGCTGCTGCAGCATACGGGACATCTTCAGCAGACCGGACATCGTAAGAATGCCCATGAAGCGCCGAGCCTCCGTCACGATAACGCAGTCGTACAGCGTCTTGTCGTCGCGGCCGAGCGCGAGATCGAGCAGCTCCTGCGTCGAGATGTTCCGGTCGACGATCAGCGGCTGCGTGTCCATCAGCCTCGCGATCGAACGGCCGTAGTAGATTTCCCGGCCGAAGCGGTGCGTCTGAATGATGGTCAGCCGGTTCTTCATGACAAGTCCCACCGGGCGGTCGTCCGCGCCGCAGACGACGATGCATTCCTGGTCCGGAGCCGCCGCGAACCGGCGGATGACGTCTTCGCACGACTGCGCGGTCGAGACGACCGTCGTCTTGCGGACGAACGGCAGCAGCGGATCGGGATTCGCCTCGTTCCATGCCGGATTCGCCGCACCTCCGGGCCCGATTCCTGTCGATTCCACCACAGCAACGCTCATGCACAGCACTCCCTCATCCAGCGATCTGATATTAGCTCCACTATAGGACTAAAGCATTATCGCATATGCCGGATATTGTTAGTCGAGTGTTAAAATTCCGGGCATGCAGACGCAGGCCGGCTGGCTATTAGCGCATTTTGCGCGCGTTCATCCAAAGCGGAACGCGGAACACGAGGTTGATCAGCAGGACGATCAACACAAGCGCCGCCGCGGATTTCTCGGCGATCAGCTGCGCGTCCGGCACGATCGCCTCGGATTGGACGTACCACAGGTGAACGGCAAGCGTCGCGCCCGGTGACAGGGGATTAAAGTCCCACATGACGCCCGACGACGTCACGCCGCCGGTCAGAATGATGACGGCGCTCTCGCCGAACGCGCGGCCCGCCACGAGACAGATTCCCGTCACGATGCCGTTCAGCGCGACCGGAATCAAGACGCGGCGAATCGTCTGCAGATGCGTGCTGCCGAGTGCGAACGATGCGTTCTTCATGTCCGCCGGCACCGCGCGGATCGCTTCCTCGGTCACCCGGGTCAGCACGGGCAAATTCAGGAACGCGAGGCTGACCGCCGCCCCGAGAATCGTCAAACCGAGATCGAGCGCCTCGACGAACAGAACGATCCCGAACAGGCCGAAAATAATCGACGGCACGGAGGCCAAGCCTTCGACGCAAATGCGGATCAACGCGATGAATTTATTCGCGGGGGCGAATTCCGCGAGATAAATGCCGGCAGCCATGCCGAGCGGAATGGAGATGATCAGCGAGAGGATCAGCACGTAAAACGAGTTGAACAGCACCGGTCCGATGCCCCCGCCTTCCATAATCTCGCTCGGTTCGCCATACAGGAAGCCGAGACTCAGCTTCGGCAGCCCCTTCTGGAGAATCGTAAACAGCAGCGCGATGATGAACAGTACGGTGAGGATGCCCACGGCCCAGACGATGCCCGTGAACAGCCTGTCGTTGAACCGGTTCAAGCCGCGGCGGGAGGAAAACGGACTTGCAGCCGTCGTGGATTTCTCTGCGCTCATGATTTCGCCCCTTTGCCTTGAAGCAGACGCACGGCCACGATCATGATGAGGGAGATCACGAGCAGGATGAAGCCCATCATGTACAAGGCGTAGTTCCACGTGGAATCGAACGGCACGTTCGGAATTTGCATGACGATGTTGCTCGTGAGTACGGACGTCGGCTTGAACAGCGCGTCGGCCAGCTGCGGCGTGTTGCCGATGACCATGACGACGGCCATCGTCTCGCCGATGGCGCGGGCCATGCCGAGAATGACGGCATACATAATGCCGCTTCTGGCGGCGGGAATCACGACGCGGACGATCGTTTGGAACCGCGTGGAGCCGAGCGCATAGGACGCGTCGCGGTACTTCTTCGGCACGGCGACGATGGAGTCGTCCGTGATGCGGCTGATCGTCGGCAGCACCATGATCGTCAGCACGATACCGGCAGCCAATATGCCATCGCCCAGGTTGGTGCCCGTCAGCGAGCGCAGCATCGGAATCAGAACCGTCATGCCGAGGAAGCCATAGACGACGGAAGGAATGCCGACGAGCAGGTCAAGCACGGGACGCAGCGCGTTTTTCAGCCAAGCGGGCGTCATTTCCGATAGAAAGATGGCGACGATGACCGAGATCGGCACCGAAATGACCATGGTCAGCAGCGTAAGGGCAACCGTGCCGAAAATGAAGACGAACGCGCCGTACTGCTCGTTCTCCGGCACCCAATCCGTGGAGAAGAAAAAGGTTTTCAGCGGCACGGCAGCGAACGTCAATACGCCGGTCCGGCCCATCAAAAACAATATCGAAAACAAAATCAAGCAGACGAATACCGCGCTCGCAATGCACGCGATCTTGAACGCGCGGTTGTAGAACGACAGCCGCGCCCTGCGGCCGAACGCTTTGCCGGACGAGCTTTCCAGGCTCCGGCCGAGTTCATGCCCTGAGTAAACGGTACCGGAATTCGGCACTTCCATCATACTCATATCCAACCCTTCTCCTCTCGTGTCATACAGCGAAGCCAGCTTCGCGCCGAATGTGCAGAAGCTGGCTTCGCTTGTTCCTCTTATTCAAGCCGTGAAGACGAGGTCGTGCTGCGTTATTTTTTCATGGCCGACAGCGGGATGAATTTCAATTTTTTCAGGGAACCGTTTTGGAACTTCGCGCTTTGCACGTAGTCGATGAACGCTTTGACGGCGCCGGTCGGTTGGCCTTTCGTCATGTAGTAGCCGTACGACCATACTTTGTACGACCCGTTGATGACATTGGCTTCCGTCGGAGCGACGTTGTTGATGCTGACGGCTTTCATCTTGCTGCCCGATACGTACACGAGGTCGATGTAGCCGATGGCGTTCGGCGTCGTTTCGACCGCCGTTTTCATGTCGCCGCTCGATTTGACTTCCTTGTAGTACTTGCCTTTCGTCATGAAGTCCGTGCCGTTCAGCGCTTTCAGCTGGAAGTTGACGCGCGTGCCGGAACCGAATGCGCGATTGACCACGACGATGTCCGCGTCATTGCCGCCGACTTCTTTCCAGTTCGTGATTTTGCCGGAGAAGATGCCCTGCAGCTGGCTCGTCGTCAGGTTGCTTACGCCCGCGCTGCTGTTCGTAACGGCCGCGAACGGAATAACCGCGACTTTATTGGCCACTTGGCCCGTGAATTTGCTGAAGCCCGGCACGTCGGTCGAAGCGTCCCAGTCGCAGGCGCCGATGTCGGCGATGCCTTTGCGCACGGATTGCGGGCCCGTTACGGAACCTGCCGACGAGGCTGAGATTTTCACCTTCGGATTCAGCTTCTTGAACTCGTTGGCCGCTTGGCGCGTCAGCGGGAGCAGGGCCGAAGAGCCGTTGATGACGATGCTGCCGCTCAGTTTGCTTGCCGCGCTTGCGGCGGATACGCTGCCGAACGCAAGGGATACCGCCATGACGGCGAGACCGATATTGCGGAACCATTTTGCTTTCATTGTTGTTATTCTCCTCTCGATATATGAAACGGAATAGGGATGCTTGGATTATTTCGTGATGCGCTTCAGGCTGCCGCCTTGAACCGTGAACGTTTGATCGTCGACGATGACCGCCACGGAACCGTTCGGAGCCGCTGCGACCTCGGTTACGTTGCCTTCCAGGTTGCCGATTGCCTTCACCGTGCCGGATGCCGCGTCAACCGAGCTCAGCGCCGTGCGTTCGCCCGCGTCCGTCAGAGCGTAGATATTGCCGCCCGCGATCGTAGCCGCGAGCACGTCTTTGTCGCCGATGACTTTCGCGACGGTTTTGTCCTTCGCGACCGATACCAGCGAAGAAGGCTGGCCGTCCGCGATGCTGATGTAGAATGCCTTGTAGCCGTCCTCCGCCGCGCCGACGAAGATCTTGTCGTCCGTCGAGGTCGTCAGCTTCACCGGTGCCGCGTCCTTCACGGATGCGTCGAAGAAGTACACTTGCGGTTCCGTGCCCGTCGTGTCGATCGCCACGTCGTCCTCATCGACCGGCTTGTCCGGAGCCGTCACGGCGCCCGGCTTCGTCACGGTGTAGTAGAACTTCGTGCCGTCTTTGGAGACGCTCAGGTCCGCTTTGTAGTCGACTTTGTCGTCGAGCACCTTCGTAATCGTGCCGTCCGCAACGTTCAGCTTTTGGATGACCGAGCCTTTGTCGCCTTGCAGGAAGTAGATCGCGCTGCCGTCAGCCGACCAGACGAGCTCCGGCTTGATGTTGCTGTCCGCGGACACCTGCTTGCTCGCGAACGTCGCGCTCGTCAGGTCGATCACATACACGGAGCCGTCTTCATTCGTGTAAGCTGCTTTCGTGCCGTCCGGGGAAACCGTCAGCTCGGAGGCTGTGTCGGAGCTCAGCACTTGCTTGAACGCGCCCGTCGCGGCGTCGACGATGTAGTCGGTGCGGCCTTCTTCGGTAAGCGACGAGGCCAGGAGCTGGCTCGCGTTGATCCAGACGATGCTGTCCGCGTGAATCTTCTGAACGGCGTCGATGTGGAACTGGCCGGAGTCGTCTTGCTCGGCATCGACGCTGAAGAGATTGACGAAGTCTTCGACCGAAATATAGTAAGATCCGTTGACGTTCACGACCGCCTGCTCCAGCTCGACCGGCTGGCCGTCGACCGTTGCCGTTTTCGAACCGGCATGCAGCTCGACCGCTCGGCCTTGGACGTACGCCGTTACGCCGGCTTTCACGTTGACGATGAACCGTGCGCCCGCGGCCGTACCGAGGTCGCGCAGCGATACCAGCGTCGCGCCGTTTACTTGAATCGAGCGAATCATGATCGATGCGTCGTTCACCGTTACGCTAAACGATGCCGGTGCGGTCACCTGCGTCGTTGCCGCGGAAGCGACGCCGATGGCGGACGTGCTGATCGCGGCTGCAAGCGCGGAAATCAAAATCGTTTTTTTCATAGACATTGACTGGATCACCCTTCTGGAATAGGTTTTGGCCTTCGTCTTTATGTACAAGACTGATTATAGGAAGGCATTGTTAAACGGCCGTTAATCGAATACCAAGAATTGTTAAGCGGCCGTCAATCTATTATGGAGAGATTGTTAAAAATAGCCATATTACTAGACTGATAGAGCAGCGTCATCTGAATAATTGCGAAATCAGGCGATAAGACGCGCGTATTAGAGTCGTAAGTTCCATTGACGCAACGGACTTCCGTACCGGTATCTGGCTATAAAACGAGCGATTTTGCCCATTTCCGTCTCCGAAATGCTCCCGATCCCCACCGCCTCGCAGCCGGAACCGTACCGCTTCCGTCACCTCGAACACAGGTCCAAAAGCACAAAAAAAGCCCGGTGCCAAGCACTTCGCTTGGGTCACCAGGCTTACTCCTCACTGCTCGCAGGTCCCAAATCGGGTGCGGAGCCTTCGGACGGTTAATGCGACGACGGCGTATAGTCCGCGTGCTCCATCTCGCTCAGCTTGGAGCGGCCCATGAAGAAGGCGAAGAGCAGCGCGAGCGCGGAAGGAATGACCGCCCACGCGAACGTGTGAGTGATGGAATCGGACAAGCCGGCTGTGATCTTATCAAGGACGTCCGCCGGAATGTGCTTCCGCAGCTCGGGCGCCAGAATCGCGCGCGGATCGCTCAGATTCACGCCCTGCGGCAATTGGCCGGTCTCCTCGGGGGTGAAGAGCGACGCGAATTTGTTCATCATCGCATGGCTTTGGATGATGCCGAAAACCGTGATCCCGATCGTCATGCCGAGCGACCGGAGGAAGTTCAGCGTCGCGCTGGCCGTCCCGCGCTCCTGCGGCGAGAAGGAGAAGATGGCGGCGTTGCTCAGCACGGAGAACGAAGCGCCGATACCGAGACCGATCAGAATCATGAAGATGACGACCGTATACCGGTGCGATTCCACGCCGAGCGTCGTCAGCAAAATGTTGCCGACCGTCAGCAGCGCAAGCGTCGGGATCATGAGCGAACGGAACGTCGTCTTCATCATGAGCGCCCCGCCGAAGGAAGCCGTGACGACAGAGCCGAGCATCATGGGCAGCAGCACGAGGCCGGAATCGGTGGATTTGCCCCCGAACACGCCTTGGATGTAGATCGGAATGTAGACCGACGCCGTGACGAACGCCGCCCCGCTGAACATCGCGATCGCGTTGCTGCTCCAGTAGAGCCGGTTGCGGAACATGCTGAACTTGATGATCGGCTCCTGCGCGGTCCGCTCGAGGAAGACGAACGCGACGAGCAGCACCGCGAAGCCGGCGAACAGACCGAGAATCACCGCGGAATCCCACGCATACTCCTTGCCGCCGAGCTCGAGTGCGAACATGAGGCAGACGACCCCGCCGACGAGCGTGACCGCGCCGCCCCAGTCGATGCGCTGCTTGCTGTGCTGCACGGACTCTTTATAGAAGAACGCGATCATGACGAAGGCGATCAGGCCGAGCGGCAAATTAATGTAGAATACCCACTCCCATTGGATGTAATCGGTAATGTAGGCGCCGAGCAGCGGCCCGAAAATGCTCGACATGCCGAAGACGGCGCCGAACAAGCCGCCGAGCTTGCCCCGGCTCTCCGGCGGCACGGCGTCGAACATGATCGTGAAGGCGATCGGCACAAGCGCCCCGCCCCCGATGCCCTGAATCGCGCGGTAAATGCTCAGCTGCACGATCGAATCCGCGGTCCCGCACAGGATCGACCCCAGCATGAAAACCAATAGCCCGAAAATGAAAAACTTCTTCCGTCCGTACATGTCGGACAGCTTGCCGAAGATCGGCATGCCCGCCATCTCGGCGACCATGTAAGCCGACGTCACCCAGATGAATTTGTCGAGGCCGCCAAGCTCCCCGACAATCGTGCCCATCGCCGTGGCGACGATCGTGTTGTCCATCGACGCCATCAGAATGCCGAGCAGCAAGCCGGCGACGACGATGCCCACGTTTTTGCGTTGTGCGCTCATTGTGCGTTTTCCCTCCACCTTGTCTTGTTTTAATCCAGCTGCAGCTCTTCGCCTTCAGGCACCGTCATGTGCCACCGCGTCTCGCCATCCAGCTGTTCGGTCAGGACCCCGCCGCGAATGTCGTCCTTGAAGGCCAGCAGCCACTGCAGCTCGGCTTCCAGCTGGTGGACGACGAATTCAGATTCCACGACGAATATGCGCGAAAGCCCCTGCGACCTGGCGAGCTCAATCCCCGCGCGCCGTTCAGCGGCCAGCTGACGGATGAAGCCGATGCGCCGTTCGACGAGCTCGGAGGTCTCGAGCGGCGGGATATGCCCGACGAACGCCAAAGCCGCCGGGAAGCGCGGATACTCCCTCGCCGGCTCGCGCACGAGCTCGCGAAGCCAGTCGCGGAAGCCCGCCCTGCCCTCGCCGGTCGGCGAGTAGATCGTCCGTTCCGGATGCCGCCCTTCGCGTTGCGTCTCGAGCGGCACGATCCACCCTTGCTTCAGCAGCCCCTCCACGACGGAGTACAACGAGCCGTTGTTCAGCTTGATTACGTCGGGGATGCCCCGCCGCCTCATCGTCGCGGAGATCTCGTACGGATGCATCGGTTTCTCGTGAAGCAGCGATAGGACGGCAAGCGCCAGCATGTTGTTCACTCTTCGTTTGGCCATCGGATCCGGGCTCCTTCGAAACGATATCGGCATCGCATAGTCAAGTTCGACTATACGGAATGGAATGACCCCTGTCATCGGTCTGGAGACGTAACCGTAAACAGGGTTCGCGTTCATCCGTCCGATTATGTAGCGCGCAAAAAAGCTTCCGCCGCGCGGCGGAAGCTTCATGTGGTGCCGGTACAGATCGGCCGGCCGGCACACCTGCGCATCTGGATCGCCAGCGGCCCCGAAACGCGCCCCGGCAGGTAGCGGGCGCATGCGCCCGGTTACGCCTTCAATCGGTAAAACGCCGCGGCGTTACCGGCGTACACAGCCGCCAGCTGCTCGTCCGTCAGGCCGTCCGGGAGCGCCGACGCGAGCACGCTTCGCACGTCGGCGTAGCTTCCGGCCAGCAGGCACACCGGCCAGTCGCTGCCGAAGAGGACGCGCTCCGCGCCGAAGCATTCGACGACATGCCGCACGTACGCGGTGAACTGCTCCAGCCGCCACGCCCCGTGGTCCGCTTCCGTCAGCATGCCCGACAGTTTGCAGTACACGCCGGGATGGTCTTCGGCAATCGCCCGCATCCGGCCTGCCCATGGCTCAAAGACGCCCGCGCCGATCCGCGGCTTCGCGATATGGTCGATGACGGCATGCAGTTCCGGCACCCGCTTCAGCAGCTCGATCGTCTCCGGCAGCTGGTGCTCCAGCATCAGCAGATCGACGGGCAGCCCGATCTCGGCTAGGTACCGCAGCGCCCGCAGGCTGTGCGGCTCGAGCGCCTCGGAGGCGTCCTTCATCTCCTGCAGCATGACGCGGATGCCGACGAACTTCGGGTGCGCCCGAAAGATGCTCAGCACGTCCCGCCAGTTCGAATCGTGGAAATCCAGCCAGCCCACGACGCCCGCGATCGACGGACTCCGCTCCGCGAGCTCCAGCATGTAGGCGGTCTCCGCATGCGTCTGCGCCGCCTGCACGAGGATCGTCTGGCTCACGCCCGCGCGCGCCAGCTCCGGCTCCAGGTCCGCCGGCCCGTAATTCCGGTACAGCACCGGTCCCGCCTCCGGCGTCAGCCAGCCGTAATCGCCGCGGTCCAGTGCCCAATAATGTTGATGGGCATCGATAATTCGGCTCATAATCGGCACCTCGTTCTGATCAAATTAAAGAAAAAGCCCGCCGCCGGCCAACATCGGCAGCGGCGGGCGGGCGCGTCGGCAAGCGAGCCTCGGCTAGACCGTCTCGGCTACGAAGCGATTCGTCAGCTTGCCCAGCTTCTCGATCTCGATCGTCACTTCGTCGCCCGGCTTCAGGTACACCTGCTCCGCTTCGGGCAGTCCGAGCACGACGCCTTCCGGCGTGCCGGTCAGAATGATGTCCCCCGGCACGAGCGTCATGTGCTGCGAGACATAGCTGACGATCTCGTCGCAGCGGAAGATCATGTCGGATGTGTTCGAGTTCTGGCGCACTTCGCCGTTCACGACGGCTTTGACCGCCAGATCGTTCGGGTCGCCGACTTCGTCCGCCGTCACGAGGTACGGGCCGAGCGGGCTGAAGCCGTCGCATGACTTGCCGAGCAGCCATTGCTGCGTGCGCATCTGCAGGTCGCGGGCCGACAGGTCGTTGACCGCGCAGTAGCCGAAGACGTGACCGAGGGCGTCTTCTATCGAGACGTATTTGGCTTCCTTGCCGATGACGATGACGAGCTCGGCCTCGTAATCGAGCTTGGACGTTACCTTGGGTACGGCGATGTCCTTCAAATGGCCCGTAAGCGTGTTGTTGAACTTATTGAACAGAATCGGGAACTGCGGTATCGGCGCGTTCGTCTCCTCCGCGTGCTTGCGGTAGTTGAGGCCGACGCAGATGATCTTGTTCGGCGCCGTCACGCACGGTCCCCAGTCGATCTCCTCCTCGCTGCGGACGTACGCGTCGCCGCCCGTCGCGGGCAGCGATTCGATGAAGCCGCGGAGCGTGGAGAGCGCGCCGGCGCCGCCGTTAATGACCGCCATGACGTCGGTCGGAAGATCCGCGCCCGCCCGCGAGCCCTCGGCCGCCAGCGCGAGCTCGACGTCGATAATGCCGCGATCCGTGACGACGCCCAGCGCGCTGCGTCCCTGCTTCGATATGCTGATCAATTTCATGTCGATAATCCCTCCCGGATAAATGTAAGCCTTATAATGGCATCATGCACTTGGGCGATCGAAGCCGGGATTCCGGCTGGCCGCATTAGGCGTTCTTGCCGGCTGCGACGCCGCCGTCCACATACAGCGGAGCGCCCATGACGAACGTGGATTCGTCGGACGCAAGGAACAACGCGGCTTTCGCCACGTCCTCGGGCAGGCCGAGCTCTTCGCTCAGCTGGCGCTTCTTGAGGCCGGCGACCGCTTCTTCCGGATTGTCGTACGACGTCTTCAGGTAGTTCTCCACGAACGGCGTCATGATCGTGCCCGGCAGCAGCGCGTTGACGCGGATCCGGTACGGCGCGTAATCGACCTGCATCGACTTCGTCAGCGCCAGCACGGCACCCTTCGTCGCGGCGTAGGACGCGCGGCGGGCGAGACCCACCTCCGCGATGCACGACGACATGTTGATAATGGAGCCCTTGCGGCGTTCCATCATATGCGGAATGACGTACTTGCTCGGCAGGAAGACGCCGCGGATATTGACGTTGATGACGCGGTCCCACGCCTCCGGCTCGATTTCGTGCAGGACGCCGACGCCGCTGATGCCGGCGTTGTTGAACAGGACGTCGATGACGCCGTACTTGGCGATGATCGCGTCGACCATCGCGGACACCTCCGCCGGATTCGTGACGTCCGCACGGATGAAAACCCCTTCCCCGCCCGCCGCTTCGATTTCGCGCACCGTCTCGGTGCCGTTCGGCTCGGACAGATCGTTGACGACCACCTTCGCCCCTTCGCTCGCGAACAGCAGCGCGGTGCTCTTGCCGATGCCGGATCCCGAGCCCGTTATGAGAATGACTTTGTCTTTCAACCGCATCGCTTACTCCTCCTCGTTATGAACGCGCTTCGGACAGCCGGCGGGCCAGCGCCGTGATCTCCGCTCGCGCGTCTTCGGCTTTCGTCTCCCACTGATGCAGCAGCATGGAACAGCTGACCGCGGCCGGCGCCTGCCCGGCCCCGCCCGGAATGACGGCGGCGACGCACCGGAAGCCCATGACGGACTCCTGGTCGTCGATGGCGCAGCCCCGCTCCCGGATCTCGCGGAGCTGCCGGAACAGCGCCTCGCGGTCCGTGAACGTATGCGGCGTCAGCGCCGGCAGCGCCGGCTCTGGGAACAGCCGCAGCAGCTCGCCCTCGCCGAGCTGTGCGAGCATCGCCTTGCCGAGCGCCGTCGCGTGCGCGGGCAGCAGCATGCCAGGCTCGGACTGCAGCCGGACCGGCGAGACCGCTTCCGCCTTGCCCAGGTACAGCACCTGATTGCCCTCCAGCCTGGCCAGCTGGATCGTCTCCTGCAGCCGGTCCCGCGCGGCCGCCGCCTCCGCCTGGAACGACCGGTTCAGATCGTAATTCTTCGCGTACGCGGAGCCGTATGCGGCGAACGCGCTGCCGAGCGCGTACGTATCGCCCTCGCTCCGCTTCACCCACTGCAGCGCTTCCATCGTCGTCAGCAGCGAAAACATCGAGCTCTTGTTGATGCCGAGCCGCTTGGACAAATCGATCAGCTTGTGCCGGGACGGCTCTGACGCAAGCATCGCAAGCACGTTGTCGGCTTTCTCCAGCGCGGGAACCCAATACTTGCGTCCCTCCGGCATGCCGTCACCCCGTTTACGTCGGTTTTGTATAATAAACCAACTTCAATATATTAAACCTGCTGACTTAACTATAGCTCGCCCCCGCAGCATTATCAAGACAAAATTGAAGCGCCTTCAATCCGCGGGCTATAATGGGTTCAGGCAGCGGCGCGGCAAAGACGCCCGCGCAGGCAGCATTGCGAAAAGGAGGAGCCGCCATGAACGAGGAACGTAACGGCTGGCCGTACGTGCACGTCGTCGGGGACATTATCGTCGGCAAAGGAACCACGCTCGGCCCTCGCGGCATCCACGACTACGAGCTCGTCTATTTTCCCGAGGCGACGGGCACCGTCTACGAATGGGAAGGCACGCCGCACGAGCTGGGCTATCCGTGCTTCGTCTTCACGCGGCCCGGCGAAAGCCACCGCTATCTGTTCGACCGCGAGCGGACGACCCGCCACTTGTTCGTCCACTTCGACTACGGCGCGCTGCGCGGCCGCGACGAGCGGTTCGCCGGCATGCTGCAGCCCGGCTTCCACGTCGTGCCGGCCCGGCACGTCAGCCTCGTCGCCGGCATCATGCAGCAGATCATCGTCGCCGCCGGCTACCAGGCGCATCATTGGAAGCGCCGCCTCTCCGCGCTCGTGGCCGCCGCGCTGGAGGAGCTCGCCGCGTATGCCGCGAACACGCCCGAATTCGCGTCCGCGAGCTACCCCGTCCAGATCTCGCGGGGCATCGCCTACATCGAGGAGCATCTGACGGAGCCGATCACGATCGAGCAGATCGCCCGGCAGTCCGGCTGGTCGCACGAGCATTTCACGCGCATGTTCGTCGCCGCCGTCGGCATCTCGCCGAAGCGGATGCTGCTCGAACGCCGCATCAATCTGGCCGAGGAGCTGATGCTGATGGGCGGGAGCACGGTGAAACAGATCGCCTTCCAGTGCGGCTTCGGGGACGAGCATCATTTCTCAAAAATATACAAGCGCATCCGCGGCATCACCGCCACCGAATACATGGAACGGTGCAAGGAGCCGGTCTTCCGCTACGCCGCCATCGCCGTGGACCCGGGACGCACCTTCGCCAACCGGCATATCCTCGTCAATCCCGAGATCAAATAAAGACATCGATTATCGTCTTCCATCCATTGAAACCGCTGTCGCCGATCCGCGAAAATAAGAGTATCACGACACGTCAATGGAGGCTTGATTTCATATGGCAACCCACTATACGCCCAAGTCCCGGGCCCGGGAAGACCGCTGCCTCGTCAGCGTCGAAGACTATGTGCACTATCAGCGCAACGGCTATCTGATCGTCAAAGGCCTGCTGTCAAAAGAAGACATCGCCGAGCTGTACGAGCTCGCGGAGCAAACGCGGCTGAAATCGGAGAAGCCCGATCAGTCGTACAAGCCGAGCGAGCGCGATCCCTTAAAGGAAGAATTCAAGGCGGCCACCCGCATTCATATGTTGTCCCGCGTCGAGCCCGCCGCGGAGCGCGGCATGCTGCACCCCCGCATCCTCGACGTCACGGAAGCGCTCATCGGGCCCGACGTCTACGCCCTGCAGTCGATGATGTTCCTGAACCCGCCGGGCCGCGGCGGCCAAGGCTGGCACCAGGATTCCTGCTACATCAAGACGCATCCGGATACGCTGATCGGCGCCTGGATCGCGCTCGAGCAGGCCGACGAGGAGAACGGCTGCCTCTGGGTCGTGCCGGGCTCCAACCACGAGCCGGTCTATCCGCCGGCCGAGATCGGCGGCGGCAACGTGCACGCGCTCGACGCCTTCGCCGACTTAAACGGCGTCAGCAACGTCAGCCATCTCGACGACGAGGTGAACACGCTGTCCCGCATGGTCGCCAAGTACCCGCCGCCGATCTCCGTGCCGCTCCAGCCTGGCGACGTGCTGTTCTTCCACTCCCACCTGTTCCACCGGTCATTCCCGAACAAGACCGCGGACCGGTTCCGCCGCTCGTACGTCTGCCATTACTGCAACGCCCGCTCCTGGGTGCCGTGGGATCACGACGGCTATGAAGGCGATTCCGGCAATTACCGCCAGATTCTGGCCCGCGGCAACACGCATCTGCCGTACGCGGAGCCCGCGTTCGGGACGGAAGTGTATTTGTACGAAGGCGCGGAGTCGGACGGCAGCGTCAGCATGATGGGCATGGACAACGGCATGATGATGCCGGTCGTACAGAAGAAATAAAGCGGCTCCGCGGGCGCTTCCGCCGCGGCTTTAGCGAATCAGAACGGCCGCCCCTCCAGGCCGAGGGGCGGCCGTTTCGCATGCCCGGAAACAACTTTTGCGGACGGTGTTGACAAACGGCCGAACGCCGGGTATTATTATCTTAAATTTAAGATTATCGATTTAAAGATGTCGTTCATCGAATTCCAATTGGAGGTGCGGTGTCATGTAGAACACGGCCCGGTCGCGCAAGGCACGAATCGCGCCCGTCAAGTTCGGCTTGCTTGCTGATTTATTGTCTCGCTTATCCCCTTTTTTTAGCTCCAATATCTTAAATTAAAGATTATTAAATTAAAATTATAATTAAAGGAGAATGATACGCATGATGGATTTGGGATTGTTGTTGATTCGCGTCGTCATCGGACTGCTGTTCGTCGGGCACGGGGCGCAGAAGCTGTTCGGCTGGTTCGGGGGCTATGGACCGAAAGGCACGGGCGGCTGGATGGAATCCGTCGGCATTCGGCCCGGCGTCGCGATGGCGGTTGTATCCGGCCTGATGGAACTGGCCGGGGGCCTCTTGTTCGGGGCCGGCCTGCTGACGACCGTCGGCGCAGTGCTGATCGCCCTCACCATGCTCGGCGCCATCGCGAAGGTGCACGGCAAGAACGGCGTATGGTCCACCGCCAACGGCTATGAATATCCGCTCGTCATCCTTGTCGTCGTCATCGGCGTCGCTCTCGTCGGAGCTGGCGAATACGCGATCGGTTAAGCGCCTTAGCCCCTAATGATCTAAATGGCCCTATCACGTTCATACTCAACGATTCCCCGGTACGACCGGGAACATCCATTCAGGAGGGATTTCTCATGAATCAACAAACCGCCGGTATTCACCATATTACGTCTTTCGTACGCCACCCGCAGGACAACGTTGATTTTTACGCCGGGCTTCTCGGCCTGCGTCTCGTGAAAAAAACGATCAACTTCGACGCGCCGGACGTGTACCATCTCTATTTCGGCAACGAAGTCGGCGGACCGGGCACGGTCATGACGTTCTTCCCTTCGGAAGGCGCGCGCCTCGGCAAGGTCGGGGGCGGCCAGGTCGGCTATACGACCTTCGCCGTTCCGGCAGGAGCGCTGCCGTTCTGGGCGGATCGCCTGACCCGGTTCGGCATCGCCTTCGAGCGGACATCACGCTTCGGGGAAACGTACCTGCAATTCAAGGACGGCGACGGCCTGCAGCTTGAGCTCGTCGAACGCGAAGAAGGCGCGCCGAGCAAATGGTCGTTCGGCGGCATTCCGGCCGACAAGGCAATCAAAGGCTTCGGCGGCGCGATTCTGTACAGCGTCCGTCCGGATCACACGCGGGATACGCTCGCGAACGTGATGGGCCTCACGCAGGTCGCCGAAGAGAACGGCCTCGTCCGCTACCGGGCAGGGGGCGATATCGGCAACGTCATCGACATCAACGCCGAGCCGATGCCTTGGGGCGATCCCGGCGCCGGCACCGTGCATCATATCGCTTGGCGCGCGGCAAGCTACGAAGACCACGCGAAGTGGCGCGACCACGTCATCGCGAACGGCTTCCACGCGACGGACATCATCGACCGCCAATACTTCAACGCGATCTATTACCGCGAAGCCGGCGGCATCCTGTTCGAAATCGCGACCGACGCGCCGGGCTTCGAGCGCGACGAGCCGTATGAATCGCTCGGCGAGAAGCTTATGCTGCCTTCGTGGTACGAGCCGAAACGCGGTCTCATCGAGCAAAATCTGTTCCCGATCCAAGTGCGCGAAGTGGAGGCGAACGGACGATGAGGCATCTCTTTCAACCCGGCACCGATCCGAACGCGCCCGTGCTGCTGCTGCTGCACGGGACGGGCGGCACGGAGCATGACCTGCTCCCGCTCGCGGAGCAGCTCTCCCCTTCCTCGTCCGTACTGAGCGTGCGGGGGAACGTCTCGGAGAACGGCATGCCCCGTTTCTTCCGCCGGCTCGCCGAAGGCGTGTTCGACGAGGAAGACCTGCGCTTCCGCACGAAGGAGCTCGCCGATTTCCTGAACGAAGCGGCCGAGCGCTACGGCTTCCGCCGCGACGCGGTCGTCGCGGTCGGCTACTCCAACGGCGCCAACATCGCGGGCAGCCTGCTCTTTCACTACGCCGACGCCCTGAAGGGCGCGGTGCTCCATCATCCGATGGTGCCGCTGCGCGGCATGGCGCTCCCGGATCTGACGGGCGTGCCGGTCTTCATCGGCGCCGGCACGAACGATCCGATCTGCTCCGCCTCCGAGACGGAGGAACTGACGGGGCTGCTGAAGAGCGCCGGTGCCGGCGTGACGGTGCATTGGGAGAACAACGGGCACCGGCTGTCGGGAACCGAAGTGCGGCAGGCCGCCGCGTGGTTCGAGGCGGCGTTTCCATCCTAATCCTGGCGGGAGGCTTCGACCTATGATAACCATCGATCCGGACGCGCTGAGCGAACACGACAATTACAAGTTAATGATCGGGAGCATCATCCCCCGGCCGATCGCCTGGGTGACGACGCTGACCCCGTCCGGCACCGTCAACGCCGCGCCGTTCAGCTACTTCAACATCGTGACGGCGAATCCGCCGCTTGTCTCGATCTCCGTCGGCCGCCGCGGCGGCGAGAGGAAGGACACGTCCCGCAACGCGGCGGCGCTCGGCGAGTTCGTCGTTCACATCCCGGACGAGCGGAACGTCGAGGCGATGAACCGGACCGCCGCGACGCTCGGTCCCGAGGAGAGCGAGCTCGCCGCCGCCGGCTTGACGGCGGTACCGAGCGAAGCGGTCCGCGTCCCCGGGATCGCGGAGGCCGCCGTGCGGCTGGAATGCCGCCTCGAGCGCATCGTTCCGCTCGGCGGCACGGAGCTGTCGCCGGCCTGCGATCTCTTGATCGGCCGGATCGTCCGCTACCACTTCCGCGATGACGTGTACGAGGGCGGCCATATCGACCCCGCCGCGCTGAAGCCCGTCAGCCGGCTGGCCGGCACGAGCTACGCCACGCTCGGCGGCGTCTTTCAGCTGGAACGGCCGTAACGCCTGGCGGTTCCGCTAGCCGCCGGTACCGGCGAACGCGCATCGTACGCCGGTACATCCGCAAGCCCGCGAGATCGCGGGCTTTTTGCGCGTTCCGGTTGCGGCTTGCGTTCATTCGGGGTACTATCGTAACATTGAAACGAATGGGGCTAGACCCCGATTCCCCCAATGAGAGGAATGGAATGAATCGCTATGATCATTAAACCAAGAACGCGCGGCTTCATCTGCACGACCGCGCATCCGATCGGCTGCGCCGCACAGGTGCAGGAACAAATCGACTACATACAGGCGCGCCCGGCCGTCCAAGGCCCGCGCAACGTGCTCGTCATCGGCGCGTCCGCCGGCTACGGGCTCGCCGCCCGCATTATGGCCGCGTTCGGCGCGAACGCGAACACGGTCGGCGTGTACCGGCCGAGCGAAGGCAAACCAAGCCGTACCGCCTCCGCGGGCTGGTACAACTCCGCCGCGTTCGAACGCGCGGCCCAGGCGGCCGGCCTGAAATCGTTCAGCGTGACGGGCGACGCCTTCTCGGCCGAGACGAAAGCCAAGGCCGTCGAGACGATCCGCCGCGAGCTCGGCCAAGTCGATCTCGTCGTCTACAGCGTCGCGTCGGCGCGCCGGACGGATCCCGAGACGGGCGAGACGTACAACTCCGTCCTGAAGCCGCTCGGCGGCACGTACACGAACAAGACGGTCAACTTCCACACCGGCGAAGTGAGCATGGTCACGCTCGAGCCCGGCACAGAGCAGGAAGTGAAGGAGACGGTCGCCGTCATGGGCGGCGACGACTGGCAGCTATGGATCGACGCGCTGCGCGCGGGCGGCGTCCTCGCCGACAACGCGACGACGTTCGCCTACTCGTATATCGGCTCGTGCATCACGCAGCCGATCTACCGCGAAGGCACGATCGGCCAGGCGAAGGACCACCTCGAGGCGACGGCGAAGCGCCTGCACGGGCAGCTCGGCGCAACCGGCGGCCGTGCGTTCGTCACGGTCAGCAAAGCGCTGGTCACGCAGTCCAGCTCCGCGATTCCCGTCGTGCCGCTCTACATCTCCGCGCTCTATAAGGTGATGAAGGAGAAAGGCATCCACGAGGGCTGCATCGAACAGACGTACCGCCTATTCGCGGAGCGCCTCTATGCCGGCGGCGAAGTGCCGGTCGACGAGGAAGGCCGCATCCGCATCGACGATTGGGAGATGCGCGCGGACGTGCAGGACGAGGTCGCGCGGCTGTGGGACGAAGTTACCACCGACAGCATCGCGCAGCTGACTGACCTGGAAGGCTACCGCAAGGAGTTCTTCCAGCTGTTCGGCTTCGAAACCGAAGGCGTCGACTACGAAGCGGATGTCGATCCGATCGTAGACGTGCCGAACGTCTACTAATCCACAGACAGCAGAAGGCCGGGTTCCCATCGAGGAACCCGGCCTTCTCGTATATCGATGCGATTATCCGTTCAAGCCGGGCGCCGTTCAGCTTAGATGGCGTCGCGGCACTTGCGCAGCGCCTCCACCGTGTAGTCCAGCTCCTCGCGCGTGTGGCGGGCGGTCACGATGAACCGCACGCGGCCTTTGTCCATCGCGACGGTCGGATAGACGATGCCCTGCGCGAACACGCCTTCCGCCAGCAGCAGATCGGAGAAGCGCATCGTCTCGGCCGGGCTGCCCACGATGACCGGCACGATCGGCGTCTCGCTCGCGCCGGTATCGAAGCCGAGCGCCTGCACCCGCGAACGGAAATACGCCGCGTTCTCCCACAGCTTCGCGATCAGCTCCCCGCTCTGCTCGAGCACCTCGATCGCCGCCAGGCACGAAGCCGCGACGGCCGGCGTCTGCGACGTGCTGAACAGAAACGGACGCGCCTTGTGGATCAGGTAATCCTTCAGCAGCTGATCGCAGGCCACGTAACCGCCGACGACGCCGACTGCCTTGGACAGCGTCCCGACTTGGATATGGACGCGGCCGTGCAGGCCGAAATGGTCCGTCGTGCCTTTGCCGTTCTTGCCCAGCACCCCGCTCGCATGGGCGTCGTCCACGTACACGAACGCGTCGTACCGTTCCGCCAGCTCCACGATGGCCGGCAGCGGCGCGATGTCCCCGTCCATGCTGAACACACCGTCCGTCACGACGACCCGTTTGGCGTGGCCCGCGCTTTCCTGAAGCGCCGCTTCCAGCTGCGCCATGTCCTTATGGGCGTATATCTTGCGGTGCGCCTTCGTCAGCCGGATGCCGTCGATGATGCTGGCATGGTTCAGCTCGTCGCTGATCACGACGTCGTCCGGTCCCAGAATCGAGGACAGGACGCCCTGGTTCGTCGTGAAGCCGGACTGGAAGACGAGCGCCGCCTCCGTCCCCTTGAACCGCGCCAGCTCGCGCTCGAGCCGGTCGTGGATGTCGAGCGTGCCGGTAATCGTCCGCACCGAGCCGCTGCCGGCGCCGTACCGCTCCGTCGCTTCGACGGCCGCCCGGATCAGCGCCGGATGATCCGTCAAGCCGAGATAATTGTTCGACGACATCTGAAGGAGCGAGCGCCCGTTCAGCTCCATGCGCGTGCCCGATCCCCCGGTCCATACGTTCAGCGGGCGATAGCGCCCTTCCCGCTTCAACTGCCGCAATTCTTCACCTAACGCCGTTTCCCACTTCGCCACGATCGGCACGCTCCTTATTCGTCAGCTCGGATGCAGCCGCATCCTGCGAAAACACGATTTTGCCGCATTGCCCCGCCATCATCAGCCCGAACGCTTCCTCGTAATCCCGCAGCGCGAAACGATGGGTGATGAGCGGGCTTAAGTCGATGCGCTTCCGTTCGAGCAGCCCCTTGAGCTGGTACCAGGTCTGGTACATGCGGCGCCCGGTGATCCCTTCGACGCGCAGCCCTTTGAAGATCAGATGGCGGGACAAATCAAGCGACACCTCGCGCGACGGTATGCCGAGCAGCGACACGCGCGCCGCCGGCGCCGCCGCTTCGAAGCCCGCGCGGATCGCATCGGGATGGCCGGACATTTCGAGCACGACCTCGGCGCCTTCGCCGCCGGTATGGGCCATAATCGCCTCAACCATCGACGCGTCCCGGTTGTTGACGATGACTTCCGCGCCCATCCGCTTCGCCAGCTCGAGCCGGTATGGATTGACGTCGATCGCAATGACGGATCCGGCCCCGCACGCCTTCGCGACGGCAACGGCCATCAGCCCGATCGGCCCCATCCCGACGATCGCGACGGACTTGCCGACGATATCGCCGGACAGCACCGTCTGCACCGCGTTGCCGAGCGGATCCTGCAGACAGGCGAGCTCGAACGGCATGTCCGCGGGATTGTGAATGACGTTGGACGCCTTGACCAGCGCGTAATCCGCGAAGCAGCCGGGAGCCGAGATACCGAAGCTGACCGTGTTCGGGCAGACATGCGCGTTGCCGGTCCGGCACGCCTTGCAGCGTCCGCAGACGATATGCCCTTCCGCCGACACGTGGTCGCCGACGCGGACGTCCTTCACATCGCGGCCGACCTGCTCGACGATGCCGGCGAATTCGTGGCCGAACACGTTCGGCGTCACGACGGCGCTTTCCGCCCAGGCGTCCCATTTGTAAATATGCACGTCCGTCCCGCAAATCGAGGACGCCATCACCCGAACGAGCACCTCGTCCGGACCGCAGACCGGAACGGGCACCTCCCGCAGGACCGCGCCCGCCGCCCGCGTTTCCTTCACTAATCCCATCATCGTCGCCGCCAAGCTCCATCCCACCCGCGTATAAGATATAATCCATTTGTGCGCTATCTTGTATATGCTATATTATACATACGTATGCGATAATGTACACCATTTTTTTCTAACGGGCTGTCCGCCGCCGCGTTTTTCGTTATAATGAGGAACAGCACCCATCAAGAGGAGGCCCTATGGAGCAGGAACAAATCCATAAAAAAATCGGTAAAAACCTTCAAGCCATCCGCAAAGCGAGAGGGCTCAGCCTCGACCAGACCGCCGATTTGACCGGCGTCAGCAAGGCGATGCTCGGCCAGATCGAGCGCGGCGACTCCAACCCGACGATCTCGATCATCTGGAAGATCGTAAACGGCCTGCATATCTCCTTCACCTCGCTCATCGAAGAAACGAAAGCAAGCGTCAACTACATCCGGTTCGCGGATCTCGAGCCGTTCTCCGAGGAGGACGGCAACTACCGCTCCTATCCGCTCATTCCGTTCGAGCAGGGCAAGAAATTCGAGATCTACACCGTCGAGCTGGAGCCGGGCTGCATGCACGCCTCGGAAGCCCACTACGAGGGCGTCGAAGAGTATATTCTCATGGTGCGGGGAGTGCTGCGGCTGACCGTCCAGGACGACGTCTACGAGCTGAAGGCGGGCGACGCGCTGCACTTCAACGCCGACCAGCCCCATTCGTACGAGAACGCGACCGATGCGAAGATCGTCTATTACACGCTGATCCATTATCCGACTTAAGCGGAGCGGCCTGCATCCGGGCATCCGCACGCGCACCGGCCCGCCCCTGGCCCGCCGCGACGACAAGCCCCCTTGGCTCGCTAGCCAAGGGGGCTTGTGCTTAATCGGCATCGCCGGGTGTGGGTGCTGCCGGCAGCTCGATCCGGAACGTGAACAACCCGTCTAGATGCTTCAAGAGCAGCGATCCGCCGTGCCGCTCGATGATTTCCTTCGCGATCGACAGTCCGAGGCCAGACCCGTCGCTTGCCGCTGTCCGGGCGGCGTCGGCTTTGTAGAACCGGTCGAACAGCTGCTCCTCCTGCTCCGACGTCACCGGTGTTCCTCGGTTCTCAATCTCGATGTACTGCGTGCCGCCCCATTCGTCCGTTCCCGCTCGGACGACGATCGCCCCCGGAACGTCGGAGAATTTCATCGCGTTCATCAGCAAATTATCGACCGCCCGGACGAGCTTCTCGCTGTCCGCCCGTAGCGGAAGGGCGTCCGCGGCAAGCTCCGGCTTGAAATTGAGGCCGCGCTCCTGAGCGATCGGCTCGTATTCCGCGATCAGCTGGCGCAGCAGCTCCGCCAGGTCGAGCGGCTGCAGCCGCAGCTGCGGATCGCCGGAGGTAAGCCGCGTGTAGTCGAACAGGTCGTCGATCAGCTTCTTTAGCTGCAGCGTCTTGCTGTACGCGTTGCGGACGAACCGGTCGCGCTCCTCTTCGTCCGCGTACACGCGCTTCTGCAGCAAATCGAGGTAGCCGACGACGCTCGTGAGCGGCGTGCGCAGGTCGTGGGACACGCCCGTGATGAGCGCCATTTTGGACCCCTCGAGCTTGCGCTCTTTCGCCAGCTGACGCTGCAGACTTTCCGCCATCGCGTTGATGTTCTTGGAAACGACGCCGAGCTCGTCCCGGCCCCGCGTACTCAAGCGGACGTCCAGGTTGCCCTTGGCGATTTCGGCCAGCTGACGGTCGATGAGCTGGATCTTCTTCGTCTTTCGGGAGGCGAACCAATAGAAGCAAACGATAAAGATGAGCAGGAACAGCATGACGTTCTTGGCCGGCTGGTCCCGAATCATGTAGGCGAGCTCTCCTTTCAAGCGGCCTTCGGCGACGAGGTACACCGGTTTGCCTCCCCAGACGCCGGCTTCGATCCGCGAATACGGCTTGCCTTCGTAATCTCCGGTCTCCTTGGGACGGGACGCGAAGTAGCCGATGATGTTCAGCTGCGTCTTGCCCGCGCCCGCGGAGCGGAACAGCACGTTGCCGGATTCGTCCGCCACGTAGACGTCCACCTGCCCCCCATCGCTCGCTTCGTCCACGGCGGCCTGCAGCGAATACCGGTTGACGCGCCCGGGCAGCTCGTCGTCCAAATACGTCAAGCGATTTTCGATCCGGTTCTTTGCGGCTTCGTAGCTGGTGAAAGAGATTTTGAACGCCGAGCGCGTGAACATGTTGAACGCGGCGACGACCAGGATGCTGGCGAAGAGGCTGGCGACGATCGTGGCGATTAGCTGCGTGCGGATGGTAAACCAGGGCTTCCTACTCAATTTTGTATCCCACTCCCCACACCGTCTTGATGTGGACCGGCTCGCGCGGATTAGCCTCCAGCTTCTCCCGCAGGTTACGGATATGCACCATGACTGTATTGTCGGAGTACCCGATCTGTTCCTTCCAGACGGTCCGATAAATCCGGTCGGCGCTGAACACCTGGCCGCGGTTGGCGGCGAGCAGCTTCAGAATCGCGAATTCGAGCGGCGTGAGCGCGACCTCGCCGCCGTTCACCGTGACCCGGTGCCGGTCCGGCTCGATCGTGAGGTCTGCTATTGCGATGACGGACGATTCCTGCCGCTTCGCGCCGATCGCGTCCATGCGCCTCATCTGGGCTTTGACGCGCGCCAGCAGCTCGAGCGGATTGAACGGCTTCGTCACGTAGTCGTCGGCGCCGGTCGTCAGGCCGGTAATTTTGTCCAGATCCTCGCTCTTGGCCGACAGCATGATGATCGGCACGTCCGACCGCTCGCGCACGGCGAGGCAGACGGCCATGCCGTCCATGCCGGGCATCATCACGTCGAGGATGACGAGCCGGATCGCGTCCCCCTCTTCCTTCAGCGCGTCCAGCGCCGCTCGGCCGTTCTCCGCTTCAAGCACGCGGTAGCCTTCGTTGCGCAAGTAGATGCGCACGATCTGGCGGATATCCGGATCGTCGTCGACGACCAATACGGTTCGTTGGTTCATGGGTCCTCTCCCGTTCTAGGCGACGTTGGAAATAGTATACAACAATTCAACCCGCTTGGCGTTTGCGGGATCTGCGTCCCGCCGCCGCGCCCGGCGTATCCGCACCTTCGCGGGCGGCGCTCCGGCGCGCCGTCAAGCGGCGCTGAATCCGTCCGCAGGCGAAGTAGGCCAGCTCGGCCGTCGCGATGCCGGCGGCGACGTCCGCAATGACGTGCTGCTTCACGAACAATGTGGAGCACATAATCAGGACGGACATGATCCGGATGCCGGCGCGAAGGGGGAGACGATAGGACGAAGCCGCGCGAAGCATCAGATAACTCGTCAGGACGTGAATGCTCGGAAAGCAGTTGAACGGCGCGTCGTTCGCGTACACCCCGCGCATGAGCGACGGGAACAATCCGTCTCCGGCGACCGCCGGCCGGTCGACCGTCGTCTGAAAGCACGCGTAGACCAGGTAGCACATGACGAGACCCAGGCACAGCGCGCCCAGCATCCGATAATACGAGCGGCGATCCCTCAGGAAGAGGCCGATCAGCGTCAGCGCGACGAACGGATACCAGAGCACGTACGGCACCGAGAACGCGGGAATGACGGGCAGCGCCCGGTCGAACCCCGTCGCAAGACGGTGAACCTGCTCTCCAGGGCGATTGAGCAGCACGTAGAAGAGATTGAGAATCGGAAGGAGCAGCATCCACAGCAAGGGCAGCCAAGCCATCATACGGCGCCGGGGCGCGCCGGACGCGGAAGATCGGGTCGCGTTATTCATGGACAGGATTCCACCTTTGGCTTCGAATTTCCGGTACCGCGCGCGGCGCTTCCGGACTGTCCTCATCTTAGCCGGTAAATCTGTAGTCTCCCTCTAGGAAATGCTGAAGATTTTCTGAAGAGGTTCTGAAGATACCCGCGGCCGGTCGTCGCACGGCCATAAAAAAGAGCCCGTCCCCAGGTGTCCCCCGAGGCGGGCTCTTGCGCGATGCTACAGCTTCACCTTCTGCCCGGTGCGCGCGCTCTCGACGGCGCCGAACACCATGGCTACGCTCTTGATGTTGTCGAGGCAGTCGGTCTCGGCCGGCCGTCCTTCCTCGAGCGCCGCGAACATCTCGTCAAGGCAGCCCCAGTGGCCTTCGCGGCCATCCCAGACCGCCGCGCCTTCGATGCGCGTCATTTCGCGGATGAAGCCTTCCGCCTTCTCCATATTGACCACCTCGCCGTATGGCATCGACGCGCCGTCCCAGCGGGCGCCGCCCAGGCTGCCGGTGACGCGCCAATCCGATTCCCAGGACGTATTGAGGCCGTCCGCGCACCACGAACCGCGGTAGGAGAAGACCGAGCCGTCGCTCATCTCGTAGATGCAGATCGCGGAGGCGTTGCCCTTGTACCACGATCCCGGCGGGTTGAACTCGTGGCAGTAGACGGAGATCGGATCCGCGCCCGTGATGAAGCGCGCCTGGTCGAACGTATGGATCGCCATGTCGACGATGAGCGGGTTGTCCATGACGTCGCGGAAGCCGCCGAAATGCGCGCCGAGGAAGAAATCGGCGTGAATCGAGCCCGGCGTGCCGATCGCGCCGGAGCCGACCAGGTCGCGGAAGGAGCGGATCTGCTTCAGGTAGCGGCGGTTCTGCATGACGGAGTACCGCTTGCCCGTCGCTTGGCTGACGGCGACGATCTCCTGCGCGTCCGCGTACGATTCCGCCATCGGCTTCTCGCCGAACACGTTGCAGCCGGCCTGCATCGCCGTAATCGCGATTTGCTTGTGGCTCGCCGGGATCGTCACGTCGAAGACGAGCGTGGCGCCCGTTGCCGCGAGCGCATCGCTCAAATTCGCGAACGTCGGCACGTTCAGCCCTTTCTTGGCGGCCATCGCTTTCGCGCTTTCCTCATAGAGGTCGACCAGGCCGACGATCTCGGCATTGTCGCGCTGCAGCGCGTAATCCACCCAGGTGTTGGCCATGCCGCCGCAGCCGGCGACGACGATTTTATGCGTCATATCGGTTTATGCTCCTTTTGGGTAAAGTAAGGGTAAGGAAACGGTTCCGTTCCGGCCTATTCCGCCGGATTCGGCACGAAGTCGCCGCCGCGGCAGCGCTTCAGGTAGTTCAGGGCATGAACCTGCCCCGTCATCTCCAGCTCGCCCTTGTACACCGGATCGTGCCAGCCCTCGATGTCGATGCTGCCGGCATAGCCGCCCTGGCGCAGGATCGAGATGATGTCCGTCCAGTTGGAATCGCCGAAGCCCGGCGTCCGGTGCCAGACGAACTCGCGCGGCCCATGGATGCCGTATTCGCGGATGACGTCCCACGCGATCGTCGCGTCCTTGCCGTGCACGTTGAAGATCTTCCCCGTGCCCACCCATTTGCGCAGCTGCGGAATCGGGTCGATGAGGCTGACCATCTGGTGGCACGGCTCCCACTGCAGGCCGATATTGTCGCTCGGCACCGCATTGAACATCATCTCCCAGGCCGTCGGGTTATGCGCGATGTTCCATTCGCCGCTTCCCCACGTACCGCCCATGTCGCAGTTCTCGAACGCGAGGCGCACGCCGCGCGCTTCCGCCCGCTTGGCCAGCTCGCCGAACACTTCCGCGAAGCGCGGCAGCGACTGGTCGATGCTTCCGGGCATGCGGCCGGTGAAGCCGTTCACGAGGTTCGTGCCGAACGCTTCCGCCGCGTCGATGAGCCGCTCCCAGCTGGCCAGCGTGTCCGCGTTGTCACCGGCGCCCGTCAGCGGATTGCCGAAGACGCCGATCGCCGAGATGACGATATCGCGCCCTTCGACGGCCTCACGGACTCGCTTGGCAAGCTCGTACAGGTCCGCGCTGCGCGTGGACTGCCAGAACGTGAGCGCGAACGACTCGAAGCCGTGGGGAATCAATTGGGGAATGATCTTGTCGGCGTTGCCGCCGCCGACCAGCGTACCGATGCGGATGGAATTCATACGAACGTAGTCATCACCTTTCAGCGCTTTATCGAAACTGACCTTATCGTACTGAAAGATTTTCGTTGAGACTAGCCACGAATTTGTGTTATATTCGTACAATCTTACGTTTATCCGCTGGCCGCAAACCGGAATCATCCGAGAATGAATCCTTAAAGCCGTAATATCGTGCGCAAGCGCGAGAAGGAGGCGCCCATGACCGTCAGCCCGCTGAAAGAAAACACGTTCATTCCCGACCGTACGTTCCCCATCAACGTCTTCGCCGTGACCGGGGAGATCCGGACGCACTGGCACGATCATCTCGAATGGATCTACGTCCGGAAGGGACAAGCGCGCATCCAGGTGGACGGCGCCTTCGAGCAGCTCGGCAAGGGCGAGCTCGCGTTCGTCAACGCGAAGCAGCTGCACAGCGCGGTCAAGCTCGCGCCGGATACGGAGCTGATCTGCATCGTGTTCAACGAAGCGCTCGTGCGCGGCAGCGGGCTCGACATTACGGAACCGCATTACTTCGTCCCCTACTTGAACCCCCGGGTCAAGTGGCCGAGCTGGATGCGGACGGACGCGCCGTACATCGAGGAGATGAACGCCGCCTTCTCGCGCCTGCTCGTGGAATTCACGGGCAAGCAGGCCGGCTACGAGCTGCTCGTGAAGGCCGAGCTGCTGCGCATTTTCGGCTTGTATTTCCGCTACGCCGAGCTGCACGCGGCCCCGGCCCCGGCGCGCGCGCAGAAGCCGTACGATTTTACGAGCCTGCTCCTGACGCTGCGGGAGCGGTACCAGGAGACGATCAGCGTCGGCGAAGCGGCGCGCCTGGTCAACCTGAGCCCCAATCACTTCTGCAAAATATTCAAAAGCGTCACCGGCAAAACGCTGATCGAATATATGCACGTGCTGCGCGTCCAGGAGGCGGAACGGCTGCTGCTGGACACCGACTATCCCGTGACCGAAATCGCCGGCCTCGTCGGATTCTCGAACATGACGTACTTCGGCCGGGTATTTAAGAAAGTACGCAGCAAGGCGCCCTCCGCGATACGCAAAAGCCGGCCCGCGACGCGCCGCGCGGACGAGCAATGAACGGACCTACCTAGACGACGAAGAAAGGGGTGATCGCATGCGGCTGCTGTACCGGATAACGGACCGCGACGTGCGCGGCGGCGAGCCGGACCTGCTCCCGCATGTCTCCCGCTCCGCCTCCCGCGGCGTGCTGCTGGACGCCGAAGCGAACGTGGCCATGATGTACATCGCGAAGTCGGCGATCTACAAGCTGCCCGGCGGCGGCATTGAGAAGAAGGAGACGCCGGAGCAGGCGTTCCTGCGCGAGGTGCGCGAGGAGACGGGCTACGACGCGGCGATCGTCCGCCGTCTCGGCTATATCGAGGAGCACAAGAAGAAGAACGGCTTCCTGCAGGTCTCCTACTGCTTCGTCGCGACAGCGAAGGAGGCGCACGAGGCCCGGCTGACCGAGCATGAGAAGAAGCTCGGTCTGGCGCTGAAGTGGATGTCCATGCCGGAGGCGATTCGGGCCGTCGACGCCTCGCTGACGGCGACGGGCGATTACTCCACCGTGTTCATGCTGATGCGGGACAAGCGGATCCTGGAGGAAGCCGCCAAACGGATGCGGATCACCGTCACCGAATAGCCGCGCGCCGAACGAAGCCCCGAACGGATACCGGTGCGCGCCAACACAAAAGGTCCGCAGTCCGCGGCCCCTTCCCCGAAGGAAGGCGGCCGCTCGGCTGCGGACTTTATTTGCGTGCGTCAGCGGTCCTGACGCCGCCGTCTATTTCACGTAGATCCGCGCGCGCTCCTGCCAGATCTCGCCGGGCGCGAGGCTGAACAGACCGATCTCGTCGGCCGGCTTGTCCGTGTTCGGCGCGTTGACGAGGCTCACCTGCGGTTCGGGACAGAAGAAGCCTTCCGTCGCGCCGTTGTTCCATATCATCCATTGCTTGTACGACGTGCCGGCGTCGTAGACGAGCGTGAGACCCGCTTTCGTATCCGTCAGCTCCATCCGGTTGCGGCCGTTCTGCGGCACGGCGGTATAGTGGTTGTCGAGCGATTCGAAGAACGGATAGACACCTTCGCCCTTCATCGCTTCCTCGTTCGGCGTCAGCGGCTGGCATTCGCCCGTCGGCAGCATCCGCTCGCTCATGTGCCACCGCTCGCCGATCGTCAGCTTCAGCCGGTAATCCTTCGCCGAATGGCCCGGCACGAACGGTGCGTTCACGGCCGTGTGGAACGCGAACAGGCACGGCATCGTCTCATCGCCGTCATTGATGACCGTGAACTGCTGCTCGAGCCCGTTCGCACCGACTGCGTAGCGCAGCCGCAGCGTGAACCGGAACGGCAAGTACTTATATACCTCGCTGCGCTCGTCCACTTTCAAGGCGGCGACGACGTAGCTTTCGGTCGCGGTCGAGCCGAAATCCTCGACCTCGAACGTCTCGCTGTGCACGAAGCCGTGCAGGTGGTTGCCCGTCGCCGGCTCGTTGACCGGGAATTCCAGCGTGCGGCCGTTCCACGGGAATTTGCCGTCCTCGAACCGGTTCGGCGGGAACAGGACCGGAATGCCGTGAATGAACGGTCTCGCCTTGAATTCGGGCATTTCCTCCGCCGTCGGCTCGTGCAGGAACGCATAGCCGTTCTCGGTATCGCGGAAGGCGATCAGGTTGCCGCCGACCTCCGGAAGCAGGACGGCTTCGTATCGGCCGAACTTCAGCCATACGGCCGGCTCGCCTTGATAGGTGTCTCGGTACGCTTGATTGCTGCTCATAAGTGGCTCGACGCTCCTTTGGTATGGATAAAATCTAATGTGGATTGCGAATCTATAATACCACTGTTCGCCCGCGCGAAGGAACCGCTTTCGGTCCCGAACCGGCAATATCCTCTCCCGCCGGGCGGGAGAGGATCGAACCGGCTTAGGAACCCTTGCGTCCGCTTCGCTAGAAGCCGATGCGCTTCAGCCATTCGCCGCAGACCGCCGTCCAGGTGGACACGTGCGGGTCGTCTTCGGCGAGACCCATGCCGTGCGGGCCTTTCTCGTACACGTGCAGGTCGAACGGCACGCCCGCGCGCCGCAGCGCGGAGGCGAACAGCAGCGCGTTCTCGACCGGCACGACGCTGTCGTCCGACGTATGCCAGAGGAACGTCGGCGGCGTATCCGGCGTCACCTGCCGCTCGGCGCTCAGCCGCTCGATCAGAGCCGCGTCGGGCTCGGGTCCGAGCAAATTTGCGCGCGAGCCCGCATGGCCGTCCGGTCCCATCGAGATGACCGGGTAACACAGAATCGCGGCGTTCGGCCGGCTCGATAGCCGTTCGGCCGGATCGTCCGCGTCCGGCCGGCCGGTTTCGTACAGCGTCGCCGCCGAGGCGGCGAGGTGGCCGCCGGCGGAGAAGCCGAGGATGCCGATCCGCTCGGGATCGATGCCGTATTCCTCGGCGCGCAGGCGCACGCAGCGGATCGCCCGCTGCGCGTCCAGCAGCGGACTCGGGTGCTTGTACGGCGCGACCCGGTAGCGCAGGACGAAGGCGGCGATGCCGAGGCCGTTCAGCCACCGCGCGATCGGTTCGCCCTCATGCGCGGCGCGCATGCCGTAGCCGCCGCCGGGGCAGACGATGACGGCGCTCTTGGCGCCCGTGGCGGGATATGGCGTCAGGGCGGGCCGGTCCTCGTCGGCGCCGCCCGCGGCGAACGGCGCGCCTTCCGGCCACAATTCGATTAGCGCGTTCTCAGATCGAGCCATTTGATTTCCTCCGGCGTCAGCGGAATGGTCGTCGCTTCCAGGCACGATTTCATCTCCGCCTCGTTGCGCGGACCGATAATCGCAGCCGTCGGGAACGACTGGTTGAGCACGTACGCCAGCGCGATCTGAATCGTGGAGAAGCCCTTCTGCTTACCGAGCTCCTCGGCGCGGCGATAGCGCTCCCAATTGTCGTCGTTATAGAAGACGCGCACGAGATCGGCGTCGGTGCGGTCTTCCGGCGTGAAGCGGCCGGTGAAGAAGCCGCGCGCTTGCGAAGACCAGGAGAAGATCGGCAGGCCGGTCTGTTCGTGCCATGCCAGAATCTCGCCGTCCACGCTGATGCAGTCGGCCCAGTACGGCTCTTGCGCCTTCGCGAGGCTCAGGTTCGGGCTGCTGAATTCGAAGCCGCGCAGGCCGTGGGCCGCCGCGTACGCGTTCGCTTCCTGCAGGCGCGCCGTCGTCCAGTTGGAGCCGCCGAATGCGCGGATGCGCCCCGCTTCGACGTGCCCATTCAAGATCTCCACGATCTCGCCGACCGGCACGTTCGTGTCGTCGCGGTGCAGCGCATAGACGTCGATGTAATCCGTGCGCAGCCGCTCGAGGCTCGTCATGAGTTCGTCGTAGATGGCCTGCTTGTTGACCTGCGGCACGCCGTGATGCGGATGTCCGCCCTTCGTCCAGACGTTGATGGCTTCGCGGTTGCCCCGCTCCTCCAGCCACATGCCGATCGCCTGCTCGCTCTTGCCGCCGGCATAGATGTAAGCGGTGTCGATCGTGTTGCCGCCAATGGCGACGAACGCGTCCAGGTTGGCGCTGACGAGCTCGTACACGTCGGGCGAGAAATAGTCGGACCCCATGATCAGCTGGGATACGCCTTGCTTTAAACCGGGAAGCTGGATATGTTTCATTATCGGTTGACTCCCTTCGCGATTGGGTTTAGAGCGTGACGCGTTTGCGAGTATAGGCGGAGGCCAGGCAGGCGTCGATGACGCGCATGTTGGCGACCGCGTCGGACGGCGCGAACCGGACCGGCTGCTCGTGCCAGACGTTGCGGGCGAACGCGTCGGCTTGCAGCGCGTATTGGTTCAGCTCCGGCTGCTTTACTTCGCGCTTGCCGTCCTTCGTGTGCACGTAATACGTGGCGTCGCCGATGTACGCCGACGGCACTTCGATCCGGCCGTCCGTGCCGAGAATTTCGAGCGTGTTGCGGAACGCCGCCCACATGCCGCAGTCGAACGTCAGCGCGACGCCGTTCGGGAATTCCGCGATGCCGGACGCCATCATGTCGACGTTGTCGTGCTCCGGGGAGATGAGCGCGTGCACGGTGACCGCTTCGGGCTCGGCGCCGGTAATGAGGCGCGCCGCGCTGAGCGGGTAGCAGCCAACGTCGTAGATGGAGCCGCCGCCCCAGTCCTTGCGGTAGCGGACATTCTTGGCGTCGCCGGCGTTATTGAACGTGAACGTGCCGTGGATGCCGCGGAGCTCGCCGATCTCGCCGGACGCGACGATCTTCGCGATCTCCTCGTAGCGCGGGTGGTGACGGTACATGAACGCTTCCGCCAGATGGACGCCGTATTTCTCCGCGGCATCCGCCATGCGCTGCGCCTCTTCGGCGTTCATCGCGATCGGCTTCTCGCAGAGCACGTGCTTGCCGGCTTCCATCGCGCGGATCGACCACTCCATGTGCAGATGGTTCGGCAGCGGCACGTAGATCGCGTCGATCTCGGGATCGCTCACGATTTCTTCATAGCTGCCGTAGGCTTTCGGAATGCCGAGCTTGGCCGCCGTCTCTTCGGCTTTGGCGAGGTCTCGGCTTGCAATCGCTGTCAATTCTCCGGTTTCGGAAGCCTGGATGCCCGGGATGACGGAACGAACGGCGATGCCGGCAGTGCCGACGACGCCCCAACGCAGTTTTCGGGTCACGAGAATAGCCACCTTTAACGATAAAATGAATTCGTCCCTAGTATAGTCCATTCCGATATGGGAAGAAATATAAAACAACATCATTTTCATATAACATTCGTGTCGCCGCTCGCTTGTCTTCCCCGCACTCATCGGGTACATTCATATCACTACCTCGGAAAGTAGGCTATCCCCGTGGAACATGTCCTGGAGCTGCTGATCGCCCGTTACGGTTATATCGGCTTGACGCTCGCCTTGTCGCTCGGCATCATCGGCGTGCCCGTGCCCGACGAAGCGCTGCTCACCTATGCCGGCTATCTCGTCGGCAATGGCACCCTGCTGGCGCCGCTCGTCGTGCTCAGCGCCTTCGTCGGAGCAGCCGCCGGCATCACGGCCAGCTACGCCATCGGCAACCGGCTCGGCCTGCCGTTTCTGCTCAAGTACGGCCCCCGCCTGCATCTGTCGTCCGCCAAAATCGAACGCGCCCAATGCTGGATGAACCGCTACGGCAAACTGCTGCTGTTCGTCGGCTTTTTCATCCCCGGCTTCCGTCACGTGACGGCTTACATGGCCGGGATGTCGCGCTTCAAGATCCGCGCCTTCCTGCTGTACGCATACGCGGGCGCGCTCGTCTGGAGCACCCTGTTCGTCTACGTCGGGTTCATGCTCGGCGAGCGCTGGGAGACGGTTAAGCTCTACGTCCACCATAACGGCCGCACGCTGCTGTTCGTCGCGTGCTGCCTCGCGTTCTGCGCGATCTGCTTCCGGGCGATCGCCGCGGCGCGCAAGGTGAAGGCTTAGCGGCGATCGCGAAAACGCGTGTAAGCCTCGGTTTCCGCCATAACGGAAACCGAGGCTTATTGTATTGTCCGCCGCGGTGCCGGCGACCGGCCCTGCCGCGGTGCCGGCGGCCGGCCCTGCCGCAACCGTCGCAGGCGTACCGCGCCGACATGCACGCGAACTCGGCGTCTGCCTCGCCCGTGATGCCCGGCCGAGCGATTGCGGCGAGCGCCTTCGCGGTCTCCGCGGCGCCTGCATCGCCCGCGATGTCCGGCCAAGCGATTGCAGCGAGCGCTTTCGCGGCCTCCGCGGCGCCTGCATCGCCCGCGATGCCCGGCCGTGCGATTGCAGCGAGCGCTTTCGCGGCCTCCGCGGCGCCTGCATCGCCCGAGATGCCCGGCCGTGCGATTGCAGCGAGCGCTTTCGCGGCCTCTGCGGCGCCTGCATCGCCCGCGATGCCCGGCCGTGCGATTGCAGCGAGCGCTTTCGCGGCCTCTGCGGCGCCTGCATCGCCCGAGATGCCCGGCCGTGCGATTGCAGCGAGCGCTTTCGCGGCCTCTGCGGCGCCTGCATCGCCCGAGATGCCCGGCCGTGATTGTAGCGAGCGCTTTCGCGGCCACAGCAGCGCTTATTGCGCCGAAAAAGGCGAAATTAAGCATTTGGCGGACTCAGGAGCCGCTATTGGGCTTGAATGGTCGCAATTCGGCACCAAAACCTGCGAATAGCGGATCGTGTGGCCGCCTAACTGCCTATAACCGCCGTATTCGCCAAATAACGGATCGTGTGGCCGCGTACGACGTACCCTATCTCGTCGCTGCATATTTACGGATCGTGTGGTAACGTGTGCCCAATCTCGCCAGCCGCGCGGCACGCATCCTTCGGGGACGAATCGCCGCAGCAGCAGCCGCCGTCGAGATCCGAGCGAAGGAGGATACGGCGCCTTCATCTTTCTCTTCCATCCGCTATCCCTATCCTTCCTCCTTGCCCAGAGGCGCCTCCGCCTCCGGGACGTCAATCCCGAAATACGTCTTCAGCGCCGCGGCGTACTCCGCTTGGGTCTGCGGCGTCAGCACCGTCACCTCGCCGCCGCGGAACAGGCGGATTTCCTCGCCTGCGCCGGTATTCCGGCCTTCCGGCGTGCAGATCGCGAGCAGCGCTCCCGCGCGGAACGGCGATTCCGGGGCATGCTGGCACCAGTAGCTCGCGAATACGTAATCGTCCTTCAGCTGCGGCTCTTCCGTGAAGGAATACACCCGTCCCCACTCGCCCCGCTTCCGCTCGCTCAGGAACCAGCCGAACGCCGCGTCCCGGTCGAGCCGGTAGCATTCCGAGCCCTGCACCTGCTCCAGCCCGTCCTGCAGCAGCAGCGGTCGCCGCGGCACCGCGCCGCCGACGCCGACGTCGCACAGGTAGAGGGCACCCTCCGCCTCCACCTGCAGCACGTGATGCCGCCGCTTCGGCGGCAGCGCCGTCTCATCGCGCCAAAACCGCGCCACGAAGTCCGTCACCGTGTACCCCAGCTCCCGCAGCAGCCAGCCGAACAGCGCATTCAGCTCGAAGCAATAGCCGCCGCGGTGCCGGCGGACGATTTTATCCCAGAGCGCCTCGGCATCGAGCGACAGCGGAACCCCGTTCAAAATATCCAAATTCTCGTACGGCACCGCCAATAGATGTGCCTGCTGCAAGCCTGCCAGCGCTTCGGCGCTCCCGTCCAGCGGTCCCTCGTAGCGGATCCGTTTCAAATACGCCTCGACTTGCGGATGAATCTCTTTGCTCTCCCGGTTCGGCATGCCGACCGCTCCCCTTTCCGACTTCGGTTCATAGTGTTCGCGCATAGACACGCCCGGCCGCGCCATGCCATAATCAGGCTACGCGCGCAAACCGAACGAAGGATGTGGCCGATCATGACGATGTTCAAGGGCGACGAATTTTTCAAGCTGGACGATTTTCCGTTCTACATCGACCGCTATACGATCGGGAAGAACGAGACCATCCCTTCGCATACCCACGACTTCATCGAGCTCGTGTTCGTCGTGGAAGGCAGCGCCGTGCACGAGATGTCCGGCCATGCGTACCGCCTGGCGGCGGGCGACGTCTTCGTGATCGAGCCGAACGTCTACCACAGCTACGTCTGCGCCGCGGACCGGGAGACGGTCGTCTATAACGTGCTCTTCGACGCCGCATTCCTCCGGCGCGAGATGGAAGTGCTGCAGCAGATGCCGTCGTTCATCAATTTCTTTTACTTGGTCCCGTTCCTTCGCAAAAACCACGCGTTCGTGCCGTACCATCCCCTTCAGCCAGCGCAGAAGGTGCATATCCAGTCGCATCTGCAGGCGGTCTTCGAGGAATTCGCGCAGCGCCGGGACGGCTACCAGCTCGTGATCAAGACCCGGTTCATCGAATGCCTCGTCTGGCTGAGCCGGTATCATCAGGAGAACCGCGAAGCCGGGCTGCGGCCGAGCGTCAGCGACCGCGACTGGATGGACTCCATCGTTCATTACGTCGACCGGCATTATTACCAGCCGCTGACGCTGCAGCAGCTGAGCCGGCTGAGCGGCATGAGCGTCTCGTCGTTCACCGCCAAGTTCAAGGAAGCGGCCGGCATGAGCCTGCTCGATTACAAGCATACCGTTCAAATTCGCCATGCGTCTACCCTCTTGCGGACCACGGACAAAAAAGTGCTCGACATCGCGCACGAGACCGGCTTCGGCGACATCAGCTTCTTCAATCGCGTATTCCGCAAGCACACCGGCTGCTCGCCGCGGGAATACCGCTCCGGCGCGCATCGGCCGTAATCGCGCCCCGCTCGCGATTCGGGTCCGGCCTGCTTAACCCGAAGCGAAGGCCATGCCTCGTCATGCCCTTCCCCCCGCAGCCTCCGCTCCTCTGCACCGCAAGATGCCCGCCATTGCCGTCCTCTCCCTATTTCAAGCCGCAGCGCACGAACTCCTGCCGTCGGCCGGACAACGAAACGAAGCCGCCGTGCGTGACGGCAGCTTCGCGTTCATTTCACCTAGGCTTTGTCGTGCGTTTGCCGCCACCCCCGGAACCGCGCTTCTCCAGCGCACATGCCCGAGCCCGTCAAGAACCCGTGGAGCGGTAATGCCGCACGCCGAACTGCCACACCAGGATGCAGGGCAGGAGGAAGAGGAAGCCCGCGAGGGGCGATAGCATGTAGAGGATGTCGCGGCCTTCCGCCCGGCCCAGGAGATAGAGCAGCGGCAAGTAATTGACGCAGCCGAACGGAATGACGAAGGTGAAGAACATCATGACCCATTTCTGATAGATCTGCAGCGGGTACTGCGCCATCTCCCGGCCCCCGTCCGTGAAGATGTTCGCGACCTCCAGCCCTTCGATCGTCCAGAAGCACATCGTCGCGGCCAGCATGAAGATGCCCGTGAACACCGAGATACCGCTCGCGATCATGAGCAGCAGCGTCACCGCCTTCATCGCGCTCCACGCGATGGGCAGGTGCACGAGCGCCAAGGCGAGCACCAGGCAGCTCTGCGCCAGCCGGCCGATGCGGGTAAACTCGAATTTCGAGCCCAGCACCTGCAGCGCCGCGGTCCGGGGACGGACGAGCAGCCGGTCGAAATCGCCGCTACCGACCAGCGTGGAGAAGGCGTCGAAGCCGCGCGAGAAGCATTCGCTGAACGAGAACGACAGGTGGATGACGGCGAAGCACAGCGCAACCTCGTAGAAGTTCCAGCCCTGCACGTGCCCGAACCGTTCGAACATGAAGTACAGCCCGGCGAACACCGAGAACGGAATGAAGAATTGGCCCAGCGTCAGCAGCCAGAACGATGTCCGGTACTGCAGCTGCGATTTGAACTGCATGCGCAAGTAGCGATAGTATAAGCGCATCCTCGTCACCCTCCCTGCACGACGACTTGACGTAATGCCCGGTTCAAGGCCCATCGGCCGAACCCGATCAAGACCGCGAGCCACCCGAGCTGAATGAGAATCCCCCAGAGCGCTTCAGCCCGCGGAATCTGCTCGGAGTAGACGCGGAACGGGAAATCCGCCGACCACCGGAAGGGCATCGCGCTTGCCACATGCTGCAGCCATGCGGGCATCAGCGGAACCGGAAGCACCAGCCCGGCGAAAAACTCGCCAACGACGGCGATGAGCAGCGTCGAACCGGTAGGCGACATCGTCCAAAACACGGAGATGTAGATCAGCATCGAGATGGACACGATGATCAGGAGGCCGAGCACGAGCGAGGTCAGAAATAACGCGCCCGTCGCGAGCGAAGGCGGCAGCCGAAGCTGATAAGCCCGGGGAAGCAGGAAGGCGATGAGCAGAATCGGCACGGCGCGCAGCGCCGCGCTGGACACGCGCTGGGCGAGCAGCTTGGCGAACCAGAATTCGTAGATGCCGCATGGACGGCACAGCTCGTAGGCGATGTTGCCGCCGGTAATCAATTGGAAGATTTCGTTGTCGCGGAACCAGAGCATGATGAACGACAGGAAGACTTGCTGCAGCCAAATATACGTGACGACGTCCGGCAGGGACATGGGCTGGTCCTGCGCGCCGTTCCGATAGAACGCCACGAAGATCATGATGAAGACGAGGCCGAAGAAGAGTTGGGTTACCATGCCCGCGTACGCGGCGGCGCGGTACTGCAAGCCGGTGATGAAGCGCAGCTTCCAGATCGACAAGTACGCGTTCATACCCGGTGCTCCTTATACAGCTCGACGATCAGCTCGTCGACCGGCTTCGTCTCGATCGCGACGTCCACCAGCTCGACCTGCTCCGAGAGCCGCGAGATGACTTGCGCCATGAGGACGCGCTCGGTGTCCACGCTGAGCACCGCCCGCTCCGGCGACCAGGACAGCAGGGAAGCGCCGGGAATTTCCAGCGGAACCGGTGTCGGGCGGTAATCGACCGTCACCGTCCGGTGGGTGCCGAACCTGCCGCGCAGCTCGGCCAGATTGCCGTCGTAGAGCAGCGTACCCTTGCCGATCATCAGGATCCGGTCGGCCAAGGCCTCGATATCGCTCATGTCATGCGTCGTGAGGATCACGGTGACCCCCTTCTCTTTATTGATGGTTTTGATGAATTGCCGGACCGCGATCTTGCTGACTGCATCCAGTCCGATCGTCGGTTCGTCCAGGAACAGGATTTTGGGACCGTGCAGCAGCGAGGCCGCGATTTCGCAGCGCATCCGCTGTCCCAGGCTCAGCTGCCTGACCGGGGTGTGGAGCAGGCCGCCCAGTTCCAGCGTCTCCGTCAGCAGGGCGAGATTCGCGGCGTACAAACCGCGCGGAATCGCGTAAATATCGCGCAGGAGCTCGAACGAATCGATGACCGGTACGTCCCACCACAGCTGCGAGCGCTGGCCGAAAACGACGCCGATGTTCCCCACGTAGGCCTTGCGCTCCTGCCAGGGCGTGAAGCCCATGATGGAGCAGGTTCCGCGGTCGGGCACCATGATGCCGCTCATGACTTTGATCGTCGTGGATTTGCCTGCTCCGTTCGGGCCGATATACCCGACGATCTCCCCTTCCCGGATGGAGAACGAGATATCGCGGAGCGCGTCGACGACGGTATGCTCGCGAACGAACAGCGCTTTCGCGGCCTGCCGCAAGCCCGCGGACCGCTTCGCCACCTTGAACGATTTGCTGATGCCTTGTAGCGTAATCACCGTTTTCAACCTCCTCTTATTAGCCGCCCGAAAAATATATCCAAAATCCAAAAAAAAGTATAGACTTATAAAAAAACATCATTTATAATACTATTATAGAGGTCAAGGACACCTATTTCGTACCCAAAAATTTAAAAAAATCAAATTTTTCAACGACAAGCTCGTTGAAATTCTATTTGTATCGTATTTTTAACTTTATTGAACTTGTCAGGTGCCGGTTGCTATTTGCGACCGGCCCTTTTTAATGCTCTTGCTTGCCGGACTGGCCGAACGTGCGCGGCGCGTCCGCGGGATCCCTTTCGACCGCGGAGATTAGCGGAGATGCGTCGTGGAAAGCAAAGAAGACCCGAAGCCTGCTGAGGCTTCGGGTCTTCTTTTTAAAGAACGAATTGCGCCTATTGACCTGCCGCGCTGCTCGCGCCGGCATCGAGGGCGTCGATCGCCACCCGCCGCTTCTCGCGCGCGGACGCCAAGCAGGCCTCGATTACCTGCAGGTTGCGAACGCCGTCCCACGGGCTGATGGCTTCCGGCTCCCCGAGAAGCACAGCCCGCGCGAACCTGTCCAGCAGCGCCTGCTGCTGGTTGCCGCGCTCGAACGGTTCCGTTCGCGTCTCGCCGCCAGCGGTGACCTGAATATCGGGACTGAGGTCGCCGCGCAGCGAGAAGGCCGACGGCAGCCGGATCGTGCCGCGCGTCCCCCGGATCTCGAGCGTGTTGGCGAAGTCCGCCCACAAGCCGCATTGGAACGTCAGCGCCACGTCGTCCGGAAATTCCACGAGGCCGGACGCCATCATATCGACGCCGCCGTGGTCCGGCGAGAAGAATGCCTGCGCCGTTGCCGCCTCCGGCTCCCGCTCCAGCAAGCAGCGCGCCGCGCTGAACAAGTAGCAGCCGATGTCGTACAGACTGCCGCCGCCCATCTCCCGGACGAAGCGGATGTCGCCCTCCATGGCGGAACGGTCCGACGTGAAGACGCCGTGCAGCCCGCGTATCGCGCCGATCTCGCCGGAACGGAGAATCTCCTTGATCCGGTCGTAGCGCGTATGGCAGCGATACATGACGTTTTCCTGCAGATGCACGCCGTATCGCTCGCTGGCTTCGACCATGGCGGCCGCGTCGCTCGCCGATACCGCCATCGGCTTCTCGACCAGCACGTGCTTGCCTGCCCGGGCGGCCTCGATCGTCCATTCCCGGTGCAGATGGTTGGGCAGCGGGATATAGACCGCGTCGATGTCCGGATCGGTCAGCAGGTCCCGGTACCGGCCGTACGCGCCCGGTATGCCGTGCGTATCCGCATACGCGCGGGCTCTCGCTTCATCGCGGCTCGCTACGGCCGCGATCGCATGCATGTCCGAGGCGCGGACGGACGGGATAAACGCCTTCGCGGCGATTTGGGCGCATCCCATGATTCCCCAACGCAGCTTCTTCATCGGCTCTCCTCCTTCGTAGAACGGTCCCGTGATCGGGATGGAACGCTGTCAGCTTGCCTGTGCCGAACCGCCGTACTTGGCGGCTTCTTCCTGTTCCCGCGACATGTATACGCTTCAGCGAGGCTGAAGTTGCGACGAACGCCCCGGCGGCGAACGAACAAGGAGCAGCTGCCTCAGGCGCGCTGCTCCGTTCCGCTTCCGGCAGGACGGCGACCGCTCCGCTTGCGTCAGAGCCGAACGCCGTACAACAAACTCCCGTCAAGCAAGTACCATGCCAGTAACCGGTACTCTACGCCGTCCTGACTGGATGCGACATGCTCGCGGTAATCCAATTCGCCCGATTCGTTGAACGCGGCAACGACCTTGCCTGCTTGCGACGCGTACACATACGTCGTATTTTGATCGGCATAAACGATCGTGCCGTCCGGCGCCAGCCGTAAGATCGTAATCGGCTTGTCTGTCCGCGACGCGCCAACGGGGGCGGTATACACGTGCTTCGTCACGCCATCCGGCGTGCGAACGTCCAGGCGCCAACGCTTGGCAGCTTCGTCGTAAGTCCGGTAGGCGATCCACCCGTTCTCGATCCGGTAGGATTGCCGCGGATCCGCCGCATAATCGGAGGATGCGAACGAATCCGTCGCGATCGTCGTCACTCGGCCGTCGGAGCTGCGCAAGCGCAGCGACCGCGCGGTATTCCCGGCGCTATCTTGGGTTACGGCGCTGTAGAGCAGATCGGTTCCGTCCATCAAGACCCCGAAATACGCGGAATCGCCGGGCGACGTCAGGCCGATCGTCTTCATCGTCCCGTCCGGCAACGACACGTAGATTTCCGACGGCTGCGCGCTCAGCGTATACGCGACCGTTCCGTCGGCGGATAAATCGAAACGGTTGTGCATATCCCGATAGAACGCGGCATTCGGCAAGTCACGCGAGGAGCCGGTCGTTAAATCGACGACGCTGTCGCCCAATACGGCGAAGTTTCCGTTCGCATCGAACAGATACGCTCCCTCCCAGCTCCTTCGCACCGCGCCGTCCTTCCAATACGACGTCTTCTGCCTGTCGGTATACACGACGCCTTCCGCGGACAGCTCCGCGCGGCTCAACGTGTAGATGCTTTCGGCCTCGGCCACTTTGATTTGGGCGTGATTCACGCGGTCATACAGCCACAGTTCCTTACCATAGTAGAACAAGACCCGGGTGGCGTCGAAGTCGAGAATCGGTCCGGCGACCCGATAAAGAAGGGTTTCGGGGCTTTGCCGGTCTAATCCTTGAACCTCGACGGGGACAGGGCTGTCTAGATAGCTTCCGTCTCCGAGCTGCCCCCCTTGGTTGTCTCCCCACCCCCAGGCGGTACCGTCGCGTCGGAGCGCCAAGCTATGATAATCCCCGGCGGCCACCGCGGTGACGGAATCGAGACCTTGTACCCGGACCGGGGACAGGCGCTGCGTGGTTCCCCCATCGCCAAGCTGACCCGATCGATTAGCTCCCCATGCCCAGACGGTACCGTCGCCGTCGAGCGCCAAATTATGATCGTCGCCGGCCGACAGGCTCACCACGTTGGCAAGGCCGGGGAGCTGTACGGGAACAGAACGAAGCGTCGTGGTCCCATCGCCAAGCTGGCCTTTGTCATTATGCCCCCACGCCCAGACGGAGCCGTCGCTGCGAAGCGCTAAGCCATGCTGGAGACCGGCCGTCAGCGCGGTCACGCCGTCGAGGCCCTTTACCTGAAACGGGGTCGGGCGCGGCGCGGGATTGTCCTCGTCGTCGAAGCTGCCTCCCCATTCCCATACGGTACCATCGCTCTTAAGCGCCAAACCAAAACTGCCGCCGGCGGCAATGGCAATAACCGAATCCAGGCCTGTCACTTGCGACGGCGAGTAGTGGTAATCGTAATAATCGGACACGGTTCCGTCGCCAAGCTGACCCGAAGCGTTCCTCCCCCATGCCCAGACGGTGCCGTCGCTCTTGAGCGCCAAATAATACTCCATGCCAGCGGAAATGGCGATGACCCCATCGAACGCCTGCCCGAAATTGCCTTTCACTTGAACCGGCGCCGGGCCGGGATACGGATAGGCATCGCTTGCGGAAGGAATCGTAACCCCCCACGTCCACACCGTGCCGTCGCTAAGCAGCGCCATACTATTGCAATTCCGGGCCGCGATGCCGCTTACCCCTTTAAGGCTCTTGACCGGCACGGCCTCGGCGCGGGAAATCGTGGTCCCGTCCCCGAGCTCGCCCCAATAATTATCTCCCCACGACCAGATCGTGCCGTCGCTGCGAAGCGCCAAGCTGTGCAGACACCCTCCCGCCAGCGATGCCGTTTTGGCGGCGCCGGGGGTTTGTGCCGCCGGCGCGCGGCCCTCTTGAGTGTAGATCGTGCCTGCGCTATTCGCGGCGGCAGCCGCCGGATAAGCGACAAGCGCAAAAAGCACGCAAATGATGCCCGGTAACCAGCGCGTGCGTATCCTCATCGTCATCGTCCTAGTTCCCTCCCTAATCTTCATCCTCTGAACCTCACCTCTTAACATGCGGAGCAACATATGAAACGCTTACAATTCTATTTATCCTAAATTTTACCTCACTCGTCCGTTCCCATCTATTCCTCCTTCGGGTGCCTTTTATATAATCCGGTCGCAGCATGTTCGACTACTTCGCCACGGACAGCTCGCCGGCTATGCTTCCGTTCGCCTGGCGTGTAAACGCAAAAAAAGCACCGCTGCCCTGGGCGGTACTTGCTTTTGGCTTTGCTGCAACCAACGATTTCAAATAGTTCTCATAGTTTTGTAATATAGACGGCAAGGAATACGAGAATACCTCCATGAATAAGAAAAACAGGCTGGTGCTGGTCCAATCGGTCCCATCGTGCCTGCTTACCGTAACCGATGCGAGGAGGTTTGTATCTATGAAAATCGAAATCGAAGTCAGAGCCTTCGGAAAACAGGAGGTTCAAGGAACGGCAGAAGCCTTTAAAAGCACTGAACTTATGCGCGTCCATGAACTTCCGGGCGATACAACATTAGCCCAAGTACAGGCTATCTTAGCAGCCTTGTTTCATGAAGTAGAGAGCGGGTATGCAAACCCGGAGCAATGCTGGCTAAAATCACGATTCGCGCAAAGAAAGAAAATGGCGAAATTAGATTTTTAGGTTAAAAGGTATCCGCCGCCGAAGGTTTCCGGTCTCGCGGCGCGAATCCCGGATCCAGCGCGATGCACGCGAAGCCGGCCATCGCCCTCGGGTCGTACGCCAGCGGATAAGCACTTCCGGCCAGCAGCATATTCCGCTGCTCCGACGACGCCTCCCCCGGCAGCGCGAACGCCAACGTATGCGGGAAGACCTCCGCCAGCGCGGTATGAATCGCCCGCACGCGCTTGTCCCCCGCTCCCTTGCCCATCAGATTGAGCAGCATCAGCGCGGGATCGCGGAGCTTGCCGCGCGCCAGCCGGAAAAACTCCAGCGTGCTCAAGTGATGCGGCGTCCCTTCCTCGGTGAACGCGTCCAGCACGAGACAATCATGCCCCCCGTCGGCTTGCTCCGCGAGCAGCTGCCGGCCGTCTCCGATCAGGACGTTGTCCCGGCGGTAATGGAAGTACGTCCGGCTCAGCTCCACGACCTGCTCGTCGATCTCCGCGACGGTCACCTCCTGGTCCGGGTAGTGCGCCGCAATCGTCCCGATGCCGTGGCCGATCATGAAGAGCCGCCGGAAGTCCGGCGCGTTGCGGTCGATCAGATGGATGAGCGCCCGCGGATACTCGAGCACGATCCGCTCGGGCCGCCTCAGATCGATCGCGCCTTGAACCGCGTCGTCCGCGAATTGCAAATACCGGAACCGCCCCGTTTCGCCGTAGAGCTCGTTGGCCTCGCACACCGTCATCCGCTGCAGGGCGCTCGTTACGATCGCCAGCCGTATCATGTCTTCGCCCTCCTTCGCCTGCTCTGCCGAAGCGCAGAATCTCTCCACCGATTGTACATCCAACGGTGCGGACAAGGGAAGCGATTCGAAAACGAAGGCTGCGTCGGCTGAGCTCGACAAGCGCCGCCCTGCCCGCGCGGGATATATCCATAAATTACCAAATATAAGCAGCCGGCTCCAGCGAGAGACCGGGTTGCTTAGATTCGGTTAGGCGGATTGATTCGGTTCGTATAACCAATCGTGTCCGTTCGGTCGATCATGTCGGCTGTGTCTGCCGCCATGGGACGGCAGAGGCACGATCAACCTCATTAGCGTTATTTCCCGAGAAATATTGGTTCTTGGCGTAAAACCGCGCAGCCGTGCCCGGGCACGGCATTCGCGCACTAGAGTAGCTTGCGAAGCGCGGCCCGGGTCGGGCTGCCGTCGGCCTGCGCGAGCGGCAGCGGAAGGGCCGCAAGCTCATAGCGGCCGGGCTGGACATGGTCCAAGACGAGCCCCTCGAGAATATGGATGCCGTGCGCCGCCAGCGCGTGATGCGCGGGCAGCTCCTTGCTGTCCAGCGGATCGACGGACGGCAGATCGAGCCCGAGCAGGCGAACGCCGCGCGCCGCCAGATACGCCGCCAGCCCCGGCTCGACGGGCGGAATCCACGCCGGAAACGCATGCCGGTCCGGCCAGGCGTCCGTCCGAATCAACAGTCGGGCCGTCTCCCCCAGGTCGATGCCGCTTAAGCCGACGATTCCGATACCTCGCACACCCGGCATATGCACGACGCGGGCCTCACCCAGATAGACGTCCAGCTCCAGGTCGATCGCTTTTGCGCCCGCATCGTCGAAATGATACGGCGCGTCGATGTGCGTGCCCGTATGCAGGCTCATGCGAATCCGGCCGACATTCACGGAACCGGTATCTTCTTTGCGCCAAGCCCGCTCGTAAGCGAACGGCGTGTCTCCCGGCCAGCCGGCCGCCCGTTCATCGAGCGGCTGCGAGATATCGATCCATTTGTTATCGTTCACCCCGCCCGCCTCCCATCCGTCTTCCGGTCCGTCCTCAGAGCTTGGTTCGCAGGCTCCACAGCTCCGGGAAGAACGGCTGCTCCAGCACCCGCTTCAAATACGTCACGCCCGACGAGCCGCCCGTCCCCTGCTTATGCCCGATGATGCGCTCGACCGTCGACAGATGGTGGAAGCGCCACGCCTGCTGCTGGCTGCCGATATCGGCCAGCTTCTCCGCCAGTTCGTACAAATCCCAGTAGGCCTCCACGTCGCGGTACACGGTCAGCCATGCGTCTTCCACGCTCGCGTTGGGCGCGTACGGCTGCGACCAGTCCCGGTCCAGCGCCGCTTCGTCGACGGGCAGCCCGCGCGCGGCAAGCGCCCCGATGGCCGCATCGTACAGACTCGGCTCGCGCAGCGCCTCCTGCATGGCCGCGTACAGCTCCGGGCGGTGCCGGAACACCGTCAGCGTCTCGCCCTTCTTCTGGCCCAGCGCGAATTCGATCAGCCGGTTCTGGTGCGACTGGAAGCCGGACGCGCTGCCCAGCTTGTCGCGAAAGCCCATATAGTCGGCGGGCGTCAGCGTCGAAAGAATGGACCAGGACTGCGTGAGCTGCTGCTGGATCCGCGAAACGCGCGCCAGCATTTTGAATGAGGGCTCGAGCTCACCGGCCCGGATGCTGCGGGTCGCGGCGTTCAGCTCGTGCAGGATGAGCTTCATCCACAGCTCGCTCGTCTGGTGTATGACGATGAACAGCATCTCGTCATGATGACCGGAGCGGCGCTGCTGGCTGGACAAGATTTGGTCCAACCGGAGATAGTCCCCGTACGACATCGAGCCGCTGAAGTCCGTCCGAATGTCTTTTTCCATGCGCGCTGCCCCTCTCTTGGCATCTTGCCCGAAGGCCCTTTCCGGCTTGCCGGGCGGAGCCGGGCCGGCCATTCACTCAAGCGACGATGTCGCGTTCGTTCGGATAAGCCTTGTACGCCTGCCGCTCCATGATGTCCCGGAGGATCTGACCGACGTCCCACACCTCGCGATATGACGTGTACAACGCCACCGGCGCCAGCCGGATCATGTTCGGCGCGCGGAAGTCCGGAACGACGCCGCGCTCCTTTAGGGCTTTGCAGATCCGCGCCGCTTCGGCGTGCTCGAGGCTGACATGCCCGCCGCGCCGGCAGTCCTCCTCCGGGCTTCCGATGCCGAAGCCGCAGCCGGCCAGCTCCTGGCCGATCAGCGCCATCAGGTACCGGGTGAGACCGAGCGATTTCCGGCGGATCGCCTCGATCCCGGCTTCCGCGACGAGCTCCAGCGCGCCGATCAGCGGTGCCAAGCTCAGGATATGCGGCGTGCCGATCTGATACGCGCCCGCCGATTCGGCCGGCGTCAGCGCGGCGGCCATATCGAACTGGCGGTCCTTGCGCGAGCCGAACCAGCCAGCCAGCCCGGGCCGCGTCCCGAGATGGCGGCGGTTGATATACAGGCCGCCGGGGCAGCCCGGCCCGCCGTTCAGATGCTTGTAGCTGCACCAGAACGCGAAATCCACGCCCCAGGCATCGAACGCATGCGGCACCGCGCCTACGGAATGGCAGCAGTCGAACCCGATCGGAATGCCCCGCCGGTGAGCCTCCGCCGTCAACCGTTCCATGTCCAGCAGCTGCCCGCTCCGGTAGAGGACGGCCGGCAGCACGATCAGCGCGATGTCCTCCGTCATCGCCTCGATGATCGCGTCTTCGTCCAGGAACCGACCGTCCGGACTCTTCACGCAGACCAAGCCCCCGCCGGGATCCTGGCCGCGGACGGCCAGCTGGCTCTGAAGGGCGTAGAGATCCGATGGAAAATTCAGCTCGTCGGCCAGCAGCTTCGTCCTCGCGCCATGCGGCCGGTAAAACGTCGCGACGAGCTGATGCAGGTTGACCGTGGCCGAGCCGGTCACGATCACCTCGTCGGGATCGGCGCCCACGAGCCCCGCCATCATGGCGCCCAGCCGCTCCGACAACGAGAACCACGGATGCCGGCCCCGCGTCCAGCCGTCGATGCCGTGCTCCTTCCAATCCGCCAGCGCGTCGAGCAGCGTCCGCTCCGCCGGCTTCGACAGCAGCCCCAGCGAATTCCCGTCCATATAGACCGTGCCCGGCTTCAGGTAGAATTCCTCCCGAAACCGCGCCAATCCGTCGGCCTTATCCTGCCGTTGCGCATAAGCCAAGGTCGGCTCCGCGGCTTCGCTATGCATAGCGCCACCCCTCGCTCAGAAATGAATGCCGATCGGCTTCTCATGACTTCCCCCGCTTCCGGCGCCACAGCGAAATAGGCGCTACCCTATGGTATGCGGTTCCGCCTCTCCGCTTGCCGAAGATCCGAGGCTCGCGCGGCGAGGCGCCCGGACGGCGAAAAGGCCCGCCTCCGAAGAAGGCGAGCCGACTCTATTAGGCGATCCAATCAATCATGCGATTCAGGCGAACGCTTCCGCCGGTACGCGCTAGTCCAACCGGCCCTCGACGGCGACAATGTCCTTGTCGTACCGCACGCTGACCTTGGCGGCGATTTCGATGGCGCTGACCATGTGCGCGAGGCTCATGCTCGGCGTCGGCGCGCGCCCGATCGTTTGCTCCGGCAGATAGGGCACATGAAGGAAGCCGCCCCGGCACGCCGTAAACTCGGTGGCGATCAGATGCCGAAGCCCGTAGAAGAGATGGTTGCAGACGAACGAGCCCGCGGACAGCGAGACGCTTGCCGGGATGCCCGCCTCGCGAATCCCGGCCGCGATCGCCTTGACCGGCAGGGTGGACCAATACGCCGCCGGCCCATCCTCAGCGATCGGTTGATCGAGCGGCTGCTCGCCGCCGTTGTCGGGGATGCGGGCATCATCGAGATTGATCGCCACCCGCTCGACCGCGATATCGCTCCGGCCGCCGGCTTGCCCGACGCCGATGACCACGTCCGGCCGGACCTCCAGCATCGCCTGCCGGAGCGCGAGGAGCGACGTCCGGAATACGGTCGGCACTTGCCGAACCTCCACCTCGAAGCCGTCGTAACGCTTGCCGCGCAGCCGGCTGACCGCCTCCCACGCGGGGTTCGTCGTTTCGCCTCCGAATGGATCGAACCCGGTCAACAATACTTTTTGCATGCGAAGCCCTCCATTCTATTGCGTCCGATTTGCCTTCACGTGCTTCAGCTGCGCCACGATGATGACGCTGATGATGACGAGCAGGAACCACGAGCTGATCTTCCCGAAGCTCACCAGCCGCCACGCCTGATGCTGATCGGGATATTGCCAGGCCTTGAAGAACGTCGCGATGTTCTCGGCCAGCCAGATGAAGAATCCGACCAGGAAGAACGCAACCGTCAAGGGCATCCGATAAGTGCTGCTCCGGACCCGGTAGACGATCCGCGTCTTCCGGAAGACGACCACCACCAGCGCCGTCAGCCACCAGCGAATATCCGGGATAAAATGATGCGTGAAAAAGTTCAAATAAATGGCGCCGCCCAGCGCGAACGAGGGCAGCAGCCCGGGCCATCCGGTCATGTCCATCCGCAGCCGGCGCCATACCTGGCACATGTAGCTGGCGACGCTCGCGTACATGAATCCGCTGTAGAGCGGGACGCCGAGCAGCTTCGTGAAGGCCGGCTCCGGGTACGACCACGATCCCATCCCGACCTTGTAGATTTCGAGCATCAGCCCGATCGCGTGGAAGACGGCAATGACCTTGATCTCGTCCAGCGTCTCGAGGCCGCTGCGGTACATCAAGTACTGCACGGCAAGCAGCACGAGGAGGATGAGATCGTAACGATGGATGAACGGCACCCGGATCAGGCCGGATAGTGCCAACGTGCAGAAGATCGCCACGGGGAACATGCAGCTCATCGCCTGATGATAGCCGAACAGCAGCAGCTGCGCAAGCGGCCGCGCGAGCTTGGCTTCCCCGCCGCGGCGGCGGGTAACGGGATTATGGCCGGTCATCTGGCGGGTCAAACGTCCGGCCGGTATTCCAGCAGGTCGCCGGGCTGGCAGTCGAGCGCCTTGCAGATCGCCTCGAGCGTCGACAGGCGGATCGCTTTCGCCTTCCCGTTCTTCAGAATCGACAGGTTGGCCATCGTAATGCCGATCCGCTCCGAGAGCTCGGTCACGCTCATTTTTCGTTTCGCCAGCATCACGTCAATATGAATAATCATCGCCATAAGATCACCTCAGACCGTCAAATCGAGTTCCGATTTGAACTCGACGGCGGATTTCAGCAGCTTCTGCAGCACGGCGGCGAAGACCCCGATGACCAGCGAGGCGAACGCGATGACCAGGCCGACGACGATAAGCCCCGGAGCGTCGTCGCTCTCCGCCATGAGATACAGGAACGGCAGGCTGGCCAAGTCCAAGACGCAGATGGCGAAGGCGCAGCCCTTAATCCTGCTCAGCGCCTGCACGGAGCGTTCGGAGAACGCGCGGTTCCGGTCGATGAAGCCCAGCAGCCGCAAAGCCTGGTACAGGGCATAAAAAAACGGAATCGCCGACGCGTACGCGAGAATCACGACGGGCAGAAGCATATACGCCGGAAAATAACCGGTACCGATGACGAGAGGCAGTCCCCACGCGCAGATCCCCAAGACCGGCAAACCGATCAAGACCACCGTCGCCCTCAGAAAGAAGGTCGTTCCACGTTCCATTGCATGCACCCCGCTTTCGATTGATCGTTTTGAATATATCATGCGATTTATCGTTTTACAATATGTTATTGTTGTGAATCGGCGAATTATGATTGTTTTACGGCGTCTTTCACTACATCATACCTAAGCGTCTATCATGGGCGCAGCCGCCGTCCGGCTGCCTTTCGGCCGCGGCAAAAAGGCCGCCGACGCATCGGCAGCCTAATCGGAGAAGCGGGAGTGCGGCGCCCGGCTTCATCTGCGCCAGACGGCAGACAACGGACGATTACAGCGACACGCCCAAGAAGCCGCGGGTGAATTGGAAATCCACGTTGCCCTGCCGGTAGAGACGCGGCGTGAACTCGCGCTCCAAGGTCCGCTTGCTCAGCTCGAGTATGCGCGCCGTCCACGCCTCCGGATTTCCGTCCAGGAGCAGATCTAAATCCTGCGCGTACGGCAGCGAATCGGCCGATTCCGTGGCGAGCTGCAGCATCGGGATGAACGGATGCGTCTGCATCGGACGCCGCCCGGCCAGCGCGAGGATCAGCTCGACGCCCGTGCCGCCGAGGCCCGTCGCCGTCTCCACCCAATGCTCGGTCGGCGTCTCCATGACGTGGAAGCCGTTGCGGCGGACGCGCTCGCCATAGGCGAGGGAAGGCCCGGCGCCGGTGCCGGCGAGCAATCGGCCGCCGTACGCCTCCGAATCCAGCAGGCCGCTGTTCTGCGGCACGACGACCACGCCGCCCGCGCCGACGATCAGCCGGGTCAGCTTCGCCAGCTGCTCGCCCGCTTCCTCCGCGACCGGACCATCGCTCATGAGGCCGATCCGCATTCCTTCCAGGCCGACCGTCGCCTTCGCGGCCGGCGCGTCCGCCGCCGCACGGTCGGCGAACCACGTCTCTACCTTCCGCGTCACGCTCGCGATGCCGCCGTCGAGCTGAATGCTGGCGTACCCGAGCCGGCTCGCGTCCACGCCGGTCTCCTCCATCCGGTGGCGCATGAAGTCGTTATGCGTCTTCTCGCAGCCATGCTCCAGCAGCAGGCAATGCCTCACCATCGGATGGGTCATATAGCCGATCATCGTCCGCGCGTACAGCTCCTCGGCCTGTCCGCCCGAATTGCCGCAGCCTTCCGTATGCGCCAGCGCCACGTAGCGCGTCACTCCCGGCCGGCCGACTCCCGCTTCGTTCAGCCGCTGCGCGATCATCTGGGCGACCTGGCCGGCGCATAGGCTCGTCGGCACGATCAGCCCGATGGCATCGCTGGCCGTTCCTTCCGGACGCCGGATGAAGGTGAACGCGACGTTAGGGCCAGCCGGCGCCGCTGCATCCGCTTGGATGGCGATCGGCTCTCCCGCCGGTGCGGACGGACGGAGCAAGGCCTCGAGACGGCTCGCATCTTTCTGCTGCCAGTTGCGCCAGATCTGAACCTGGGCATGGCCCGCCTGCTCGCCGACGCTGCGCTGGCCGGAAGCGATGCGGATCGTGTGCTCGAACACCTCTTGCCCCAGTTCCTCCATCGGCGTTCCTTCCAAATACCGGCCCGCGTTCACGTCCATATCGTCCGCCAACAGCTGATAGCGGGTCGTCGTCGTGACGACCTTGACCGTCGGCACGTACGGGAAGTTGGTGATCGAGCCGTTGCCCGTCGTGAAGAAGATCAGGTTGCAGCCGGCCGCCACCTGCCCGGCGATGCTTTCGAGGTCGTTGCCGGGGCTGTCCATGAAATAAAAGCCGCCCTCCGTCATGCGCTCCCCGTATTCCGTAGCGTAGTCGAGCCGGGTGACGGGATCCTTTTTGCGGGCCGCGCCGATCGACTTCAGGTAAATGTTATACAGGCCGCGGTACATATTACCCCCGGACGGATTGCCTTCCGCGCTCGCTCCGTGCCAGGACGCGCGCTCCTTGAACCGGTCGACGAGCGCCAGAAATTTGCGCGCAGTCTCCACGCTGCTCGCCTTCGCCAGTACGTACGGCTCCGCGCCGATCAATTCGTCCGTCTCGGCCAAGCTGGCGGCGCCGCCGTGACGCACCAATTCCTCCGATATCCAGCCCAGCAGCGGATTCGCGGAAATGCCGGAGAACGCATCCGAACCGCCGCACTGCAGCCCGATCTTCAAGTGGCGGATGGATTCCGGCGTCCGCTCGGTCGAGTTGACCGCCGGCAGCCAGCCGCGCACGATCGCTTCGCCCGCCGCCAAGTTCGCTTCGAAGCCGCCCCGGAGCGAGAGGAAGCGGTGCGGCACGTCGCCGATCGGATAATGATGCTCGCGCAGATATTGCTCCACCATGGCGTTGGTGACGGGCTCCCGCTCGTAATCCACGACCAGCACCGCGCCGACGTTGGGGTTCACCATGAAGCCGGCCAGCGTCCGCAGCAGCACGTCGAGGTTATTCGGGTTCTCGGTGCCGCCTTCGGTATGGGCGGCCGGGACGATTCCGTCGATATGGGGGTACGCCTTCAAGTCCGCTTGCAGCCGGGCGGCGAGCTGCTTCACGAAGCTGCCCGTGCGGGAGGTGGTGCCGAGCAGGACCACGTGGTTGCGCGTGCCCACGCCGCGGGATTTGCTGCGGCGGTAGCCCATGAACGTCCGCGTATCCGGATATGCCGGCGCGGCCGGCGCGGGCCGGAAGCCGGCTTCGTCCAGCACGTACGGCGGCACGCGGTCCGCGAAGTTCGCCGCCGGCGGCAGCGCGAACGTCAGCTGCCGCACGCTTAGCGCTTCCAATACCGTTTCGTTAATAACATACTGGCCGGGCCGGATCGCCTCGAGCGCCTCGCCGAACGGCAGCTCCCAGGATAGCAGCGCCTCGCCGGGCGCAATCGGCTTCACCGCGAAGCGGTGGCCCTCCATCACCGTATAATCCAAGGTCATGGTCTCGCCTTCGTACTCCAAGACAGTGCCGGCGTCCAGCCGGCGAATCGCGATGGCGCAATTGTCCCCGGGCAGAGGAAGTCTCGCGACGTCGTCGAACGCATACATGGCATTCATTCCATTCACGCTCCTTGTGGATGACCATTCCGAGATGGCGTCGGGGTAAGCGTTTGCAATCTCATCCGATCCCGATTGCATCGATCCCCTGCTAGTTCCGATTATATACCAGGTCGGCGCGGCGACGATACAGGCATGGCGAGGATTGTTTGAAGTGCCGCTCCACTGGAACCAATATTCCATACCTCTCCATCACTCGACTCCTCTTTCCGATTTGCAGCCCCGCTATATTCGGAATGTTCATTCACAACAAGCGCTTAGTTGCATAAGGTTCCCTCCGTCAAACGCGGAAAGGGATTCCATTCCGCCTCGCGGCATGAATGGAATCCCCATTGGATACCCTATAGGAAACGTCCAGCCCTTGCGCGCTTAACCGGCAGCGGCAAGGTTGTCCGGAATTAGGCCTTTACATGTTCGAACGTCTTGACGACTTCGTACTTGCCGGGCTCGAACGTAGCGATCTTCATCGCTTCCTGCAGATACGGAAGCGGCTTCGGATCGTCCCGCATCGCCTGGTAGTGCTCCTCGCTCTTCCACTGCGCGTACATGGTCACTTTCGTCCCGTCCAGGCTGCGGTGGAGACTGCAGGAAATAAAGCCGTCCGCGTACCGGACCGAAACGTCCGTCGCCGATGTGAGCAGCTCGACAAGCCGATCCTGATTCTCGGGTTCGACAGTGAACACGTTGATTAAGGTAAGCACTTGATTATCGGCGGAGATTTGCGTCATCGATGGAACTCCTTTCTATCCTGCTCTTCACTTGGCCGTATGGAGCTGCCGCTTTGGTTTAGGATGGGCGTTCCGTCAGCCGAATATGCGTCCTTCGCCATTCTAGGGGATGCTTATTGCTCGTTAAACTCGTCGTACATGCGCGTTACGGTCGGATCCAGCGTCTTCGCCGCGAAGTCGGTCGAACGGCTGAGCGCCTCCCACCGCTTCGTTTCGGCCAATTTGCCCGTATCCACAGCATTCGCGATGTCCACCGCGTCGCTGCCGAGCAGCAGGCGGAGCGGCGGATTCGCCTCGTCCGCGATCGCAAGGATCGCTTGCGCCGCTTTGTCCGGATCGCCGTTCTCTTGGCCGGTCGTGTCGCGCAGATGCTTCAGCAAGCCGCCGACCGTGCCTTGGTACGCTTCGCCGGGCTCGACATGCTGCATGGAGGAGCCGGCCCAGTCGGTGCGGAAGCCGCCCGGCTCGATCAGCGTAACCTTCAGGCCGAGCGGAGCGACTTCCTTGGCCAGCACCTCGGAGAAGCCTTCCACCGCCCACTTCGCCGCTTGGTACGGCGCGAGACCCGGCGCGCCCGTGCGGCCGCCGATGGACGAGAACTGGACGATATGGCCGAAGCCCTGCTCCCGCAGCGACGGCAGCGCGGCCTTCGTGACGTTCACGACGCCCCACAGATTCGTCTCCACTTGCGCGCGGAAGTCGTCCAGCGATGTTTCTTCGATGGCGGATACGTTGCCGTAACCGGCGTTATTGACCAGGACGTCCAGGCGTCCGAACGTTTCGAATGCGGCGTTGACGGCGGCTTCGGCTTGCTCGTACCGCGTCACGTCCAGCTGCACGATGCGAACCCGGCTGCCGTAACGCGCCGCCAAGTCGGCGATTTGATCGGTGTTGCGGGCCGTCGCGACGAGCCGGTCGCCTTTCGCCAGCACCGCTTCCGCCAGACTGCGTCCAAAACCGCGGGAGCTTCCCGTAATGAGCCAAACCTTCGACATATGATGATGCCTCCTCAGAATTATTTGGAATGTTTGTTCCATAGTTAGTATAGTCCCGTACAGAGCGAACGTCAAGCGATTTCGGAATGTTTATTCCATCCAACGATGAACGACAAAAAGCCCTCCGGGACGGCAATGTCCCCGAGGGCTAACACTATTCTATAGGTAGAAGATTCGCATTCACTTCGGCTCGATGAACCTGCAAACGCGGTTAGGCCCTGTAAGCGGAAGCGGCTCCCGGTTCAGCTTCAGCTCGACCAGCGTCGTCGTGAACGGGTAGAAAAACTTGACCTCCCGTTCGCCCAGCAAGCTGGACAAATCCAGCTCGGCCTGCCATGTGCCTTCGTTCCCGTGCACCTCGGCCGCCGCCGTCGCCGCGCTCACGCAGCCGGAATACGCGACAAGCGAGGATCCGGAGGAGGCGATCACCTTAAGCGAAAGACTCTGCAGCGAGCCGGGGTCCAGCTTATCCAGATTGACGTGAAAACTCCGCAGACTCGCGTCGCCGTTATAGGTATGCACGTCCAGAGCGAACGATTCCAGCGCTTTGGCCCGCCCCTGATTGCGCCTGCCTACCAATTGAATGTAATAATCCTGAATGGGGTCGCCCCGCTCGTCCCTCGCCCGGATCACGAACTGCTGCCACTTGGCCAGTTTGGTCAGGACGCCGGTGGTCCGGCTGTCGGCATCCTTCTTCCATTCCGCGAGCGCTTGCCCGTCCTCGACGCCCAGGGCGGCATGAACCATATCGACCAGCCCTTCCGGCGGCTTCGATAAGATCGAGCCGTGATCCGCCCCCGCGACGGGCAGCATCGGAATGTTCACGTTGCTCCACGCCGAGAACGCGATTCGCTGGTCCGGCGCGCTAAGCGTCATATCCACTTTGATCTTCCGGACGTTCAGCCCGCAGCCCGCCCAGCGCACGGTCCCGTCCGTCCCCGGCTCGCTGAGCAGCTTCTTGATGCCGCCGTACCCTTCCGTCCCGCAGAATATGAACACGTACGGGGTATCCCCGTTCGGGCCGTAACACGGCACGCTGCCGAGCAGATCCTTCTCGGCCAGCTCCCAGGTAAACCGGCTTCCCAGCTCCAGGGCATCCAGCACGCGGTCGCCGGCCTCCAGGAAATCCGGCCCCATCTCCTTGCGGCCCTTGAACACGCCGCCCAGCCAGCTCCTGCCCTTATGGGCCAGCGGCGACCCGAACGTGGCGGGCGCCAGTCCGACCAGATGCTTCAGCCGGTCCCGCCGCTTCGCGTATACCGTCAGCCAGGCTCGGAGCACGAGCATCCCCGTGGAGTGCACGATCGCGTCGAACGGTTCGTCCTCCATGAGACCGACCCGCTCGCGGAGCGCCCGGTCGAACGCTTCGGCGATGTCTGGAATCGTCACCTCGTTGGTCAGCGTCTCGTACGAACAGACATGCACCGACTGCGGGTCATAGCCCCGCGCGATCAGCTTATCGACCCATGTGCGAAAGGATCGGCCATTCCCCGAATAGCCGTGAATCAAGACGATTGGACGGCGCGCCATAGATACCCTCCCAAGAGGTTCAACCTCTCAAATTCGCTTCCATCCAGGCTATTCGCGACGCTCCTTGCCATTCCCTTCTTTATTCATAAAATCCAACTTATGGATTATGCGCAACCGAATCGGAACCGCCGGAAAGCAAGTTGCGCAGCCGAAAATCGTTTGCCAGAGCAATCGGGAGGCCGCTCAACTATTGCTTTCCGCCCTCCGCTACGATGTTCCAGTTTCCGTTTGCCACAGCCACCAGCGGCGATGCTGCCGATTACTTGGCGGCGCTTGCCAGATAAGTGTCCAGCTGCTTCTGGTATTCGGCGATGACTTTATCGACGCCCGCAGCCTTCAATTTCTGCTGCGCCTGCGCGATGTGGCTGTCGTAATCCACGACGCCGGCATAGATCGGCGCGATATCGGACGTGATAACTGCCTTCACGTTGCCGAGCTCGGTCTTCACCGGCGTGGCGTCGAAGAAGAAGCCCGAGGAGAGGAAGTTTTTCGCGCCGTTGTCCGGCTCATACAGCTTGCGCGTCGCCGTGATGATGTCCCCGACGCGGATGAAGTTAAGGTTGCCGATCATCCAATCCGCATTCGGGATTAGCGAGGCTTGGGTCTTCGGATCGAGGATCGGTTCCATCGAATTGTCGCCCGTCTTCTTGAACGTCTTGCCCTCGATGCCGTACATGAACAAGTCGTAGTTATCTTGGTTCGCGTACAGCCAGTTCAAGAATTGGATGACGGCCTCCGGATGCTTGCTGTTCGCCGCGACGACGTTGAGGTTTTTGGCGTTCGTGAAGCGGTAATGCCCCTTCTCCGGATTAAACTCCTGCAGCGAGAAATCGCCGAGCTTCGCGCCTGGCAGGTCTTTATCGAGCTGGGCCTGCGAGTTGGCGAGCGTGCCCATCACGAAGCCCCAATTCATTTTCTCCGTTTCCTTCTGCACTTGGTCCTGCTTCAGCGTCAGGACGTCCGGGTTAATCAGCTTCTTCTGGTACGCTTGTCGGAAGAAGGCGCTCTCCTGCTTGAATTCGTCGGTGTCCACCCAGTCCTTGACCGTGCCGTCGTTGTTAATCATCGCGATGCCGTCGCGGACGTCGAACGGGAACGAATCGAAGGTCCGGTGCAGGAAGTCCATGCCGGTCGCGGATACGTTGCTGAGCGTGAACGGGAACTGCGGCTTCGGCGCGGGCGCCTTGTTGTATAGCTGCTCCATCGCGTCCAGCATCTCCTGCGGCGTGGTGACTTTGGTGTTGATGCCGTACTTCTTCAGCAGGAAGTCGTTCGAGGTGAACAAGTCGACGACCGCCGGCTCCATCCAGTTGGCCGGGATGCCGTAAATTTTGCCGTCCTTCGTGACCGCATTGAAAATATCGTCGCTGATCGCGGTTTTAATGTTCGGGCCGTACTCGTTCAGTTCCGCCGAGATGTCTTTAACCGCGCCGCGGGCAATGTAATTGGACAACGACACGACGTCGTTCATGACCTGGAACATATCGAAATCCGCGCCGGTCGAGAGCATCAGGTTCAGCTTCTGATCCCATGCCGCCCAGTCGATGTACTGCTCGTCGATCTGGACGTTCACGCCGTCGGCAAGCAGCTTCTTGTTGACCGCGTCCCTGACTTCCTTCCAGCTGGCCGGTTCGGTGCCCGGAATGACGTATTTGATCGTGACGACATCTTGCTTGGCGGTGTTAGCGCCGCCTCCATCGGCATTCGCGTTCGCGGTCCCCGAACCAGAGCCGCCATTCCCCGCGTTGCCGGAATTGCCGGCATTGCCGCCGTTATTGCCGCATCCGGCCAAGAGCGCCACGCTCAGCACCGCTGCGGTAAGCATGTAAGCCGATTTTCTTCTCATCACTGACCCACTCCCTTTGAATTGATGTTGCCCTGGCGTGCTGCTTATGTCCTGCTCGTTGGAGATCGGTTCCTCGCTATCAGCCTTTCACGGAACCCACGATCAAGCCTTTCACGAAATACCGCTGGAGGAACGGATATAGCAGCACGATCGGCCCGACGGTCAGCGCCACAGTGGCCATCTTGGTCGATTCCGCCGGAATCGTCATCATCTGCGCACCCTTCGGAATCATGCTCAGCGCGTCGATATTGGATTTGATCTGCAGCAGCAAGTACTGTATCGGATACAGGTCCTTGTCGGAGACGAGCATGATCGCGTTGAACCAGTCGTTCCAGTAGCCGAGCGCGTAAAACAGGCACACCGTCGCGAGCACGGGCAAACAGAGCGGCAGATATATGCGGAACGAGATGCGCAAATCGTTGGCCCCGTCTACATAAGCGGACTCGCGCAGCTCGCCGGGCAGGCTGTCCATGAAGTTGCGCACTAGGAACATGTTGAACGCGCTGAACATGAGATTCGGCACGATCAAGGACCAGATGTTCTCGAGCAAGCCGAGCTTCTGGCACATCAAGTACCACGGCACCAGCCCGGCGCTGAACAGCGTCGTCAGAAAGAAGTAGAGCGCCAGCCCGTTGCGGTACTTGACGTTTTTGTTCGACAGCGTGTAGGCGGCCATGCTCGTGACGAGCAAGGCCAGGAACGTGCCGGCAATCGTGACGATGGCGGAGATCAGATACGCATGGAAAATAATTCTTCCCTGCGAGAACACGAGCCGGTAGGCGTCCAGCGTTAACCGGTCCGGGAACAGACTGTACCCGTGCGCCGTAATGCTGTTCTCGTCGGAGAACGAGACGATGATCGTCAGCACCATCGGAAAGAGGCAGAACAGGGAAAACACCGCGAGAACCAAGTAAATGCATGCGGAAACGACAGAGAAACGGCGCCGGCTCATTAGTACAACGCCCCTTCTTTATAAAATTTGCGGGTCATGAAGTTGGCGATGAAGACGAGCAGGAAGCCGACGACGGATTGGAACAAGCCGATCGCCGCGGCGTTGGACGGGTCGCCGATCTGCCGCAGCGCGCGGAACACGTACGTATCGATGACGTCCGTGGTCGGATACAGCACGCCGTTATCCCCGATGATCGCGTAGAGCATCCCGAAATCGCCGTAAAAGATTTTGCCCAGGTTCAGCAGCGTCAGAATCGCCACGGTCGGCGCCAGCAGCGGCATCGTAATGCTGCGGATTTTCCGCCAGCGGGACGCCCCGTCGATATCGGCCGATTCGTACAGCGACTGGTCGATGCCCGTGATCGCGGCCAGATAGATGATCGAGCCCATGCCCGCATCCTTCCAAATCTTCATGCCGGTCAGCAGCCAGGGCCACATCTTTGCCTCCGAATACCAGTTAGGCGCGCTAAGGCCGAGTGCGTCCAGAATACGGTTGACCATGCCGCTGTCGGTCGCGAACAACATGTACATCAAGTAACTGACGATGATCCAGGACAGGAAGTTCGGGAAGATCATCGTGGACTGCGCCAGCTTAATGAACAGCTTATGGCGGATTTCATTGAACAGCATGGCCAGCGCGACCGCAAAGACGGTGCCGAAGACCAGGAACAACAGGTTCAGCTTGATCGTGTTGGCCATGACGGTCCATGCGTCGCTCGACTTGAAGAAGAATTCGAAGTTTTTGAGCCCGATCCACTCGCTGCGGAAGATCCCCTGTTGGTAGTTGAATCGTTGGAAGGCGATGACCAGATACGGATAAGTCGCATACGAAAAGATAAACACATAGATGACGGCCGGCAGCGCCAGTAAATACGAGAAACGATTTTTGGACAGCTCGCGCAGTACGCCCGGCCTCTTCGGCTTCACCTTCCCTTCTCTTGGATTCGCTGAGGTTCGAAGCTTAACGGTCGCGTCGTTCATCGGCATGCACTCCTTCTGTTTCTTGCCTCAGCATATCCCGTCCGGCAGCGCAGCGTAAATTTCAAGCTCGCGATATTACTTGCGAAAAACCGCGATTCGCTCGATATCGAAAGCGAGTGCGCGAAACGAAAAGACGATAAGCGGGGGAGAAGCCGCTTATCGTCTGCCGCATGAACCGTATGTATTTGCGCCTCTGCCGCTAAAGTCCTTTCCGGAACGATTCCATCCGCTATCCGGTAATCCGATGGTTCTCCCTGTACTGCGACGGCGACATGCCCGTATGGCGTTTGAAGAGCGTGGAGAAATACGCGGCGCCCGGAATGCCGACTTTCGCGCCGACCTCGGAGACGATTTCATTCGTCGAGGTCAGCAGCCGTTTGGCATGCTCGATGCGCACGAGCGTCACGTAATCGTTGAACGTCGTCCGCGTCTGATGCTTGAACATTTTGCCCAAGTAGCCGGCAGATAGGTCAACCTGCCCTGCCGCATATTCAAGCGACAATCGAGCGTCGGCGTAGCGCGACTCGATCAGCTGCTTGACCTCTTCGATCACGCGCGCGCTCTTGAGCGAGGCAACTTGCAATTTATGCTCTTCCGTGACCGTAACGACGCGTTCGCAGAAATCCGCCAGCGCCGCGCCAAGCTGATCCAGCGTCTCCACCTGCTCGATGCGATGGAAATACGCGTACAAGCCGTTCGTATTCGTATCGCCGAGCTCCGAAATCGAGCCGAATTCCCGAATCATCGTCAGCAGCAGAAAATTGGTGAACTGCATCGCCTGGGCGTACGTACACGCGGAAATAAACGCGATCCACTCGGCGATGCCCGACTGAATGGACTTCGCGCTGCTCAGCTTGACCGCATCGATCAGCTTCCGCTCTTTGAGGGACGGGTACTGCAGATTCCCGTCGCGGTTCCGGTTGGCCCGCGCGGCGTCAATGATGGCATGATAACCGAAGAAGAGGCGGTATTCGCCGTACTCCCGGGCGGAGCTGTACGAATCGTGCAGGCCGGCGAACGAGTCGCAGCTGTCGCCGATGCTGACGGTGATGCTAATCTTGTAATACGCTTGCACCACGTCCTGAATTTCCGAGAGCGTCAGATAGAGCGTGTCGCCGAGCGCCTCGTCCGGCAGCTGCAGGATGGCGGCCAGCTCATCCTCGGTCACGGCGGCGTCGTTCTCGAAATCGCGGCCGAGCAGCTCCTGGGCGATATTGCCGATCGCAAACCGGATCAGCTGCCTCTCGAACGGCTGATAGGTTTGCTTGAACTGCGCCTTGTCGTCGATCTTGAACAGCAGGACGCGAAAGCATGGCCCTTTGAGCCGCTTCCCCCATTCCTCCCCGATCTGTTCCGCCGTCAATTTATCGATACCTTGCAGCAGGGATAGAATCGAGCTGCTCTTCAGCACCCGCCGGGAACGGTTCAGCTTCGATTCCAGCTTCTCGGCCGATTGCATGGACTGCATGAACGCGTTCGTCAGCAGCGCGTACTCGTCCTGATTCAGGAGCGTCCCGCCGCCTTGCTCGGCGGCCTGGGCCGGCGTGACCTGATCGAGCAGCCTGCGGATCGGATGATAGAAATTACCGGTCCACAGCAGCGATATGCCGACGCCGAGCACGATCAAGAGCAGCGAGATGATCCAGGTCCAGCTGCGCAGCGCGTGTATGTTCGACAGCAGCTCGCTGTATGGCTGCGAGCTGACGAAGTACCAGTCGAGCGCGGGCGACCTCACGTAGGTAATCATATTCTTCTTGCCGTCGATCTTCTGCACGAAGTTGCCTTGATTCTGTCCGTCGCCCAATATCCGCTTCACTTCGGGCCGGCCCGTGAAATCGCTCATGAAATACACGGCGTCGGAGTGGGACAGCACTTCGCCGCCTGCGTTCATCACATAGGTGTCGCCCCGCTTCGACGACGTATTCAAGCTTCCGATTGTATTCTGGATCGAGGCTTCGTCCAGGTCGAGCACGAGCGCATACTTCGGCGTATTCGTGTCCAGCTTCCGCTCCGGCACGATGCTGAACGTCAGCAGCCGCAGGCCGGCATCGTCATCGGCGACCGCCACGCGCGGGTAGAAGCTCAAATAATCGGCGTTCGACTTCGCGTTCACCTTCGGGTCCCGCGGCAGTCCGAACGTATCGATATATTCGCCGTTCGTAAAATTGTACATGCTGATATCCTTGATGAACGGGTACACGCTCTGCACCTTCGCGATCATCATGTAGGCTCTGTAATTCTTGAGCTTATCGACCTCGTCGGCATAGAAGAAAGACAGGACGTCCTTATCGACCAGCAGCTGACTGGAGACGTCTTGGATCTGTTGGTAGACCACGTTAGACGTGTAGCTGACATGCGACAGCACCTGTTTGGACGAACGGTCGATCTCCTTCACCGCTTCGAGCGAAAACAGCGCGTACAGAATCGAGCTGACAACCGCGATCGACGCCACGATCAGAACGAGATAGGACATAATCAATCTACGATATACCCGGTATTGACGAATCCGATTCAAAAACGTCACTCCGCGACCCCCTCCCCCGACCAGTATATCAGCTATGTAAGCGTTTAACGCCACAAAGTTTACGCAGGCGATCGATCACGACAAAGGCGGCATCCCAGGTTCGGAAGCCGCCTTACAGTTCAGAGTTATTGCGTTCTCCCAGCTAGTTTGACACGATGGCGAACCCCGTACTCATAAGGACAGTCGAGACCAAGCCTAAGATAACACCCAATGCCAGCGTCTTAAGCGTAAACCAGCGGAATTGCTCCGGCTCGGTGTTATCGACTTTCTGAATACGGTACAGGAGGGCCACGTTGACCACTAAGGTAAGGATAAATAGGATGATGGCCACAATCGTCCAAAACTCGGGCAAATCCCGGAATTGCATGGGAGCGTCATTCCTATTGCGATGGAAAGCCGCTACTTGATTCCCAAGTAAGATTGCAAAGGCAACTAGTCTGACAATCCTCTCTTTCCGATTTTGCGTCTTGCCCAGCTTTCTCCATTCATATTCCGCAATTTCACGCATAAACCGCGGGCCATACATAAAGAGCAGATGCTTCGGAAAAAAGAAGCCCCAGATTTCAAGAAGCAATAAGGCGCCATACAAAAAAGCGCATACCAGATACGTATCCTTAGACGACGGCTCTAAACCAAGCAAGAGACAGCCGACAGCCGGAATGACGATGCACATACATGCATTCATGAATATGATTTGTTTTACGCGCAACGATTTGAGTCTACTCGCTTCCATAACCGGCATGCTCCTATCAGGTCCATTTTAACTGCAGCCTCAGTTTACCATATACAGGAATGAGGATGGATAGGAGTTTAGCCAGGGCTTGGGATTATGGGCGGGGTTGGCAAATGAGGCTTGAAGATTCTCCTTCGCTCGTCTACGATCATAGTAACGGATATCCGAAATTGTGACGAAAGCGGGTATGCAGTCGTGAAGCTCGAACGCTTGTTATCCATCATCTACAGGCTGCTGAATCACGAGGTGGTGTCGGCGGCGGAATTGGCGGACAGGTACGGTGTCTCGCAGCGGACGATCTACCGGGACATCGAGGCGATCGGAGCGGCGGGCATTCCCGTCGTCTCCTATCAAGGCGCGAACGGCGGGTACGGGATCATGAAGGGATACAAGATGGACAAAAGCCTGCTCGGCTCCGACGACATCGCCTCCTTGATCACCCTGCTCGACAGCGCGTCGACCGTCTTCGAGGACGAGCGGGCGCAAGAGACGATTCAGCGCCTGAAGACCGTGCAGACCGACAACGGACGCGCCCCGAGCCTCCGGATGGACCTCGGCAGCTGGTGCGCCATTGTCTCGCAGCTCCGTGCGATTCGCTCCTCCATCCACGCCGGCCGGGTCATCCGCTTCCGGTATATGAACGCGAAGGACGAGCATCGGGACCGGATCGTCGAGCCGGTCAGTCTCGTGATGAAATACAACACGTGGTACTTGTACGGCTACTGTCGGCTGCGCCGCGACTACCGGGTGTTCAAGCTCACGAGAATGTCGGAGCTGGCCGAGCTGGCCGACTCCTTCGAGCCGCATCGGGAAGCCCGCATGGATGAGATCTTCCCCGGCGGCGGATACGGCCAAGAGCAGGTCGAGCATGCCGTCATTCGCTTCGAGCCCGGGTCTTCCGCCCGGGTATTGGACGAATTTTACGAGGACGAGAAGACGTTCCATGAAGACGGCACGCTTACGCTCACCATCGCCGAAACGATCGACGCCGACTGGCTGATCGAGAAGCTCCTCGGCTTCGGCGAGCACGCGATCGTGCTCGAGCCGCCGTCGCTGCGGCAGCGGATGACAAAGAAAATAGCGGCCATGCTGGGCCGCTACGAAGAAGTATGACACGCTGCTGTCATACTTCTTTTCTTATAATGAACCACGTTCGAAGCGCTGGCCGTTCATAACGGCGACCCGAAAGGAACGTGAGGCAGATGATGCATCATCCCTATTGGCACGAAAAACAGATGCAATTAAAAAATCGGGAGCTCCGTGAAAGCGATAAGCACGCTTGGAAATGGACGCAGGCAGAAATGAAACCGAAACCGAAAAAGCCCTCGTATCTTCCCGCGATCCTGCTGCTCCCGTTACGGGCGTTCGGCTTGGTACCGCTTTCGAAAGAGCCCCCGTCCGGCGAGTAACGGGCGGCGCGACGGCCTCATAACGGCCGCGATCGAGACCCCGTGACGTCTGGCTTCAGCCCGACCGGAAGCGGCCTCCGCCCGGTCTCAGCCGCCGACCGGCAGCCAGATGTCGATCCGCGTACCTTCGCCGACTTTGCTCCGGTAGGCGATGCGTCCGTGATACTGCTTGATGATTTTATGGCTGATCATGAGGCCGAGTCCCGTCCCCTTCTCCTTCAGGCTGTAGAAGGGCTGCCCCAGCCGTTGCAGATGCTCCTCCGGAATGCCGCAGCCCTGATCCTCGATCGAGACGAGGCACTCCCCGTTCTCCTCCAGCCGCAGACCGATGCGTATGTCGCCGCCGCCCGGCATGGATTCGATCGCGTTCTTCAGAATATTGAGAAACACCTGCTTTAATTGATTCCTGGCGCACGTCACCGGAAAGTGCGCCCCCCGGTAATCGCGGACGAACGCGATGTTGTGCATCAGCGCCTGCGGCGTCAGGAACTCGAGCGTCTGCTCGATGACGTCCTTGACGTTCGCGACGGTATACGCGGCGGCCTGCGGCTTGGCCATCGAGAGCAGCTCGCTCGTGATGATCTCGATGCGTTCCAGCTCGTCCCGGAGCAGATCGCCGTATTTCATCTCGGAGTTCTCCAGGCTGTACAGCTGAAGGAAGCCTTTAAGCGTCGTCAGCGGGTTGCGGATTTCGTGGGCGATGCCCGCCGCCAATTCGCCGACGATGGACAGCTTCTCGGACTGCAGCAGGAACGCCTCCGCCTTCTTCCGTTCGGAGATGTCCCGGCTGATGATGACGAGATGCTCGATTTGTCCGCCCTCTCCCTCGATCGGCTTGCACAGCGAGTCGAACGGAATCAGATGCCCGTCTTGGTGCCGGAACCGGATTTCCATCGACTGCGCCTGCTTCTGCGCCAGGATTCGGGCGACGGTCTGGTTGAATACCTTCGCGTCCTCGGGGCAGATGACCCGGTTCAACGTCGCGCAATCCTGCGTCAAGTCGGGATACCCGAGCACGAAGGCATGCGAAGGCGAGAGATACCGGATCGCGCGGTCGGGATCCATCACCATGATGAGGTCGGACGTGTGTTCGGCAATGAGCCGGTACTGGTACTCGCTTGCGTTCAGCGACGCTTCCATGTCGTTTCGTTCGGCCATGATCCGGCGCAGCCGCTCATGCGATTCGATCAGCAGCCCGCCCAGCAGGACCCCTAGAATGACGAACACCAAATATTGAACGTGAAAAAGCGGCTTGTTCACCAGAATGCGGAACGTCACCACGGTGCAGAGGTACAGGACGATGTACGCGCCGGACAACGCTACGCTTCGCTTGAACGGAGGCAGTCCGCGGCGGGCAAAGTACAGATGCAGCAGGGAGAAGACCGCCATGATGAACGCCCAGCCGCCGATGGCGGGAAACCAGTTGCCGCTTGACAGCAAGCGGATGGCCAAAGCGAAGAACGCGGTAATCAAGCCCGACACCGGGCCGAGATAAGCAAATGTCAAGATGACGGGGGCGTATCGGATATCGTAGACATAGCCTTGCTGCTTCACGGCCAACAGGACGAGCACGATCGCAACGGCGCCCCCATAGAGGCCGATCCAAATCTGCGGATGCTGCAGCGGCCTGAGGTTGATGAACGAACGGATCACGAACGGCATACTGACCAAGAGCGAAAATATCGAAAGATTCACGATGTAGTCGAACAGTAACAAAAATGATCACCCACGTCTCTTAGTCTTGCGTAACCCCGCTCTTCACGGCTGCCGCGATTAATCCTCTAAATGAATACGAGATTTCCATGTGGAAATCCTTGTAGGTTCGAACCAAAAGTTGTTTTTTCTTCTAATGCATGCTTGACGAGTGTTCAGCCGGAAAAGTTTCAGCGGGATCGGCGCGAAACCCGGCTATTGCACGCACAGGGGCTCCGGGTACAAAAAAACATCCGGGGGATTCCCCCCGGATGCCTCGGATGCCAGCTTATTTCTCGCCCGTCTACAGCAATTCAATATACCCCTCGGTGCCATGTACGCGGATGCGCTGCCCGTCCCGGATCCGCTCGGTCGCGCGCTCCACGTTGACCACCGCCGGCAAGCCGTATTCGCGCGCGATGACGGCCCCATGGGTCATCACGCCGCCGACTTCGGTGACGAGGCCTTTGATGGATACGAATAAGGGCGTCCAGCTCGGATCCGTGAAGGAGGTGACTAGGATATCGCCCTCCTCCAGGTCGGCCGCTTCCATGTCGAGGATGACGCGCGCCCGTCCCTCGACGACGCCGGAAGAGACAGGCAAGCCGACAATCGCGCCTGCGGGGAGGTTGTCGCGCATGTACGTGCCCGTGATGATCTCGCCGTCGGAGGTCATGACGCGCGGCGGCGCTAGCGTGGCATAGACCTTGTACGCCTCCTGTCGTCTGCCGATGAGCCCGCGGTCGGCTGTCCGGGTACGGACGGCTTCGCGCAGCTCTTCGAACGTCAGCATGAACAGCTCTTCCCGCTCCCGCAGGGCGCCCGCTTGCACGAGCCGGCCCGCTTCCTCCAGCAAGGCCTGCTTATAGATGTAGTAGCGGCTCACCAGGCCGTATTTGGGATATTCCCGGTACCCGATGAAATTGCGGACGAGGCCGATCATTCGCTCGGTTTCGGCGGCTTTTCGCTCGCCGTCCGGCAAGGCCTTCAGGCGCTCGATCAGCTCCTGCGCTTTGGCCGCTGCCTCCCGGCGCCCCCGCTCGAACTTCCGGCGGCTTTCATGCGGCTCGAAGCTTCTGACGTTCGCGAGAATCATCGGGACGAGGGTGAGCGGTTTCTCGGCCCAGCGCGTCCGCGAGATATCGATTTCGCCGGCGCAGCGCATGCCGTATTGGCCGAGATACGCCTCGATCGCCTCCCGGGCCTCCCGTCCGCCCTCGAACTTCGGCAGCTCCTCCAAGAAACGGTCGTTCTTCGTCCGCTGCAGATACGCAACGATGTCCGGATAGGGACGGATCGCATCGGCGACATCCAGCAGCGCCAGGCCCATCTCCAACGTGATGTTATGGGGGACGGACTGCGAGATCGCATCGGCCGCATTCTTCTCGCCCAGCCACTTCTCCATCTGTTCGTTGATCCAGAACGACGCGTTCATGGCGGCCATGAACACGGCCGTGCTTTGCGGATCGAACAGAATCCGCTTCAGCTCCCGGATGTCGTCCAGAATAAAATCCAGCAGCTCCGGTCCCGACTTCCCGCGGATGTTCTGTCGGAGCGCTTCGACCGACGCTCGGCTGCGGTTCATCAATTCGGCCACGATAGCCGGATCGTTTTCGAACGGAGGCGGCTGAAAACCCTCCGGAGGCTTGCCTTTCACACGCATGCCTGGATCCGGTTCCGGCGCATCGTTCGGCGGCGCGGGAATGAAATCGCCCCGCTCGATCACGGTCATCAGCGCGTCCTTAATCAGCGGATCGGCTTTGCCCCACGTATCGAGCACCGATTCCCGGGTGTCGGGCGAGGACAGGATCGGCGTCGCGTCGACATACAGCCTGCCGGCGGCTATGCGCATCGGGGCCGGCGTAACGAGCAGGTAGAAGGACAAGCCGAGCGGCTTGATCGGGTCGGTCATCATTTGCTGGTGCCCGACGGAGAGATACACGCGCTTCGCTTGATCGGACTCTTCGGGAAGCGGGAATAACGTCGTGATCGGCGGCTCTGGACGATATGGAATTCATCGCCGGCCAAGCACCATTCGATGTCCTGCGGGCAGCCGAAATGAGCTTCGATCGCCCTGCCGAGGCTGGCCAGCCGCAAGATCTGTTCGTCCGTCAGCACCTGCGTCCGCTGCTGGCCGGGCTCGATCGGACGCGTCTCCGTCCCGCCTTCGGTCCGTGCGTGGATCGCCAATGCTTTGGCCGCGATTCGCTTCTCGACGATTTGTTCATCCCGAACCGTGTACCCGTCGGCGGATACCAAGCCGGAGACCAGCGCTTCGCCCAGCCCGAAGCCGGCGTCGATCGAGACCAGCTTCCGGTTCGACGTCACCGGGTCGGCGGTGAATAAGATCCCGGACGCCTCGGGGAAGACCATTCGCTGCACGATGACGGATACGTATACGTGACGGTGGTCGAAGCCGTTTTGCACCCGGTAAATAACCGCGCGATCCGTGAACAGCGACGCCCAGCATTTGCGGATATGCGCCAGGATCGCTTCCGTGCCGACGACATTCAAGTACGTATCCTGCTGGCCGGCAAACGAAGCATGCGGCAAATCTTCGGCGGTCGCGCTGGAGCGTACCGCGTACGCGTGCGCCTCGCCGAACCGGGAGAGACGGCGGGCAACGGCATCCGCGATATCGGAGGGCAGGTCGGCCTCCAGAATGAACTGCCGAAGCTGCCCGCTGACGGCGCCGATTTGCTCCCGATCCTCCGCGCTTAGCGCGCTCAGCCGGTCCAGCAGCGCGGCATACGCGCTGCTATGGGCGACGGCTTGCCGGAAGGCCTCCGTCGTGACGCAAAATCCTTCCGGAACCCGGATGCCCGGAAGGCCCGATAACTCGCTTAAATGGAGCCCTTTACCGCCGACGAGCATCAGCTGGCTAGTGTCCGCTTCCCTGAAATCGAGAACCAAGGCGTTCATTCGACATCTCTCCTTCACAAGCAGAATCGTGAAAACATTCGGTTGACAGGGATCCGGTGGCATGGTAAGATTAAATTGTAAAATGGACTTTTTATTGTCTCGTGTAATAATTTGGGCGTAATCTGATTTTATCATGATAGCTATATCTGTACAATAGGAAGAACCTGGACGGCGGTCCAGGTTCTTTTGTCGTTATCGCGCTTTACTAGCATTTCATGGCTTTGCTTAAAGGAATGTTCCTCTCCGCATCCACGATCAATCGAAATCATGTTCTGTGCCTGGTTATCGGTCCGAAATAACCCATGCCATACATCCGGATCAACGCCTTTCACAAAGATGTGGTCATTCATCCGTTTGTATCCGATTGGTTATTGGTACAAACCAGCGTTCACGACGCTTATTCGGAATGGTGATCCCTATAATAAGCGGTCAAGGTTTCCTCGATCGTTGCTTTGCAGGCCGGGCATAGCGCGACGGGGTACGCCCCGGGGCTTAACGGTTCGTCGCGTTCCGGACAGGCCGGGGTCCATCTGAGCGTCCGGCATCTCGGGCAATAGGCTTCCGCTAGGAGCTTCTGCACGTCCATCCTCCTTCTTCTTCTTCTATAAATGCATATGCGGGAAAATTAGTTCGTTATACGATATAAATAACGAAAATAGTTGGTATGGGTATATAAAGTCCATGCGGAACCGAAAAAAAATATAAGCGTCCAAACCTTGCAAATGATGCAAAGTCTTGGACACTTATATTTTTTATGTGATCTGCGGTTACATTACAAACAATTCGCTCGTACCTGGCTCTTGATGATCGAACGAATGACATGTCAATGTATCGCAGTTGTCTGCTTTGTTAAACGAAAAATGGTATCGCGGGCAAATTCTTACTACTCCTGGAGTTGCCGAAAGAGCTCATATGTGCTTCGTTCAACCCAATTGTGAGCGAGCTTACCATCGCGAACCTCCCATACCGCGATTCCGGTAAACTGAATCGGGCGATCGTCAGAAAGGGAGCCTAGTATACCTTGATTGTACCCCGTGACTACCCATCGTGAGACAACGCGCTTCCCATCGGCGCTGCTGAACATGTCGAGGCTTTTTAGTTTGATGTCGCGGATTTTCGAGGTAAATGTCCGTGCCCACTCTTTAAAGGCAGCGCGCCCTACAACGTCGCCATCTGGATTGGAGAGGATACAGTCATCGGTACATACACGGTCGATAACATCGAGATCTTGAGGAAGATTATATACGTTGGCCCATAACTCCGTAAGCAGCTCTTCGCCTTGGCTCCTAAATCCATTCATTTCGCATAACTCCTTATTTTATTTATTTGCTCTTTTCTGTGTTGTTTATTCGTTATAGCTTAGAAATCCAGAGTTCTGGGACAAGCTTAAAGGCCTCACCTTTACGCTCTAAATAAGCTAAACCTGGAAACTCTAGATGGTTTCCTGCAACTAACTGTTTCCGATCGGCTACTTCAACAAATACTTTCTTTCTCGTGACTGCAGCGGCGTCTGGATCGACGTCGTGGATTACTCCAACGGACGGCCATGCAGGTTGAATGGCAGGCAGGTGTATAATATCCCCCCAAATAAAAACTTCCACTCCCTCGCTTTCAACCAGAAAACCGGTATGTCCGGGAGTATGTCCACGCAGTGGTACGGCACGAATACCAGGAGCAACTTCTCCAGAGGTCATTTTTATTAGCCGCTCAAGGTAAGGTTCCACGGATGCTCGAACCATACCAAAAAACGGTTTTAGACTTTCCGGTGAGCGTTGCTCGCCTTCTACTGTGAGCCAAAAATCTAATTCATCTTGGTGCACTACAAGTGTAGCATTCGGGAAAACTGCTTCTCCGTTCTCATCCACGAGTCCCCCACAATGATCAGGGTGTAAATGGGTCATTAAGATGAACCCGATTTCTTCCTTTTCCACGCCTGCCTTTGCTAAAGAACTTGTAAGCCAACCTAATGTAGGACCAGCAGATCCCCCCATACCGGCATCTATTAAAATTGGAGGATGGTCTTCACCGCGAATGAGAAACATGTTATGGGTAAAAATAGGATTGTCTGTTCGGTGTGCTTCACGCTGAAGATGAATCCCCACTTCTTTTGGGATCGAGTGAAGGGTGTCATAATCAATGGGACTGTATCCATCGCTTAAGGTAGTAAGTGTCTTACCGCCAATCTGGAGTGCTACGATAAAAATGCAGTCGAAAAACACCCTCGTATGAAATAAAATGAAAGCTGACGAGGGGACGAGAGAAATGAATCGATACGACAAAGCATTCAAAGAAGAAGCCGTAAGATTGAGCG
>NZ_JBHSHY010000008.1:0-158677 GCF_042653205.1 Paenibacillus sp. GCM10023250
GGCGCGGACGCGCCCGCGGCGGCGGCAGTGCCCGCCGCCGCCGAGGCGCTCGCGCCGCAGCGCGAGGCCGCGGAGCGGCTGAGCCGTGCCGCCGCGCTGTTGGCGCCGCATCCGGCGCTGGCCGCGACAGTGGCCGGCATGCGCGAGAAGGCGGAGCGCCTGCGCAGCAGCCGCTTCACGATCGCGCTGTTCGGCGCGTTCAGCGCGGGCAAGTCGTCGCTCGCCAACGCCCTGCTCGGCGAGCCGGTCCTGCCGGTGTCGCCGAATCCGACGACCGCCGCGGTTAACCGGATCGTGCCGCCGGCGGCGGACCGTCCGCATGGCACGGCCAGCGTCGTGATGAAGGCGCGCGAGGCCATGCTGGACGATCTGCGCTATTCGCTCGGCCTGCTCGGCGAAGAAACCGGGAAGCTGAGCGAAGACGGGCTGCTGCAGGCGATCCGCAAGCTGTCCCCGGACGGCGTGCATGCCGGCGGGCGTCCGCACTACAGCTTCCTGAAGGCGGCGGCCAAAGGCTGGGCGGAGCATGCATCGCTGCTCGGTCAGCGGTTCGCCGTGTCCGGCGAAGACTACCGCCGCTACGTGGCGGAGGAATCGCGTTCCTGCTTCGTCAGCGAGATCGAGCTGCATCACGCGAATCCGCTGACCGCGCAGGGCATCGTGCTCGTCGACACGCCGGGCGCCGATTCCGTCAACGCGCGCCATACGGGCGTTGCGTTCAATTACATCAAGAACGCGGACGCGATCTTGTTCGTCACCTACTACAACCATGCCTTCTCGCAGGCGGACCGGCAGTTCCTGATGCAGCTCGGCCGCGTGAAGGATCAATTCGAGCTCGATAAAATGTTCTTCCTCGTCAACGCCGCCGACCTGGCCGCGAGCCGGGAAGAGCTGGAGGGGGTGCTCGCGCATGTCGAGCGCAACCTGCAGCAGCACGGCATCCGCTTCCCGCGGATGTTCCCCGTCTCGAGCCTGCAGGCGCTGGACGGCAAGCGCACGGGCGTCGCGCGGCTGGTCGAGGAATCGGGCATCGCCGCGTTCGAGGAGGCGTTCCTCGGCTTCACGCGCGGCGATCTCGGCAACCTGGCCGTCGCCTCGGCCGAGCAGGAGCTGGAGCGCGCACGCCGGACGATCGCGAACTGGCTGGAGGCCGCGTCCGGCGACGAAGCGACTCGCGCCCGTGCCCGCGAAGCGCTGACCGCGAGCAAGGAGCGGGCGTTCCGGATCGCCGCGGCGCTGGCGGAGCCGAAGCCGCACGCGCAGCTGCAGCAGGAGCTGAAGGAGCTGGTCTTCTACGTGCTGCAGCGGGTGCAGTTCCGATTCGGCGACCATTACAATTTCGCCTTCAACCCGGCCGCGCTGCAGGATGACGGCAGAGACATGAAGAAAGCGATGTGGACGTCGTGGCTGGAGCTGCAGCGCCTGCTGCAGATCGAGCTGGCCCAGGAGCTCGAGGCGACGTCGCTCCGTCTCGACAACACGCTCAACCGGCTCGCCGCGAAGCTGTACGCGGACGCCGCGGAGGAAGCCGCCGGCGCGCTGGAGGGCTTCGCGCCGTCGCCGTATAAACCGGCGGAGCTGCCGACGCCGGAGGAACGGACGGCCTGGACGGCGCCGGACGTCGACCTGAAGCTGCTGTGGGGCAAGTTCAAATCGCCGAAGCATTTCTTCGAAGGCGATGGTAAGGCCGCGCTGCGCGCGGTGCTGGAGAAGGAGATCGCGGCACCGCTGCAGGACTGGATCCGGGAAGCGGAGCTGGAATGGAGCGGCCGGTACGACGGCTTCATGCGGCTGGCGTCCGCGGGCGCGGCCGAGTCGCTGCGGGACGAGATCGCGGCGTTTGCCGAAGGCAAGCTGGCTTCGTTGTCCGGCGGCGCGGATCTCGCCGGGCTGCAGCGGCTGCAGGCGGAGCTGAACGCGATTTAGCCCTCTGACGCTGACGCAGGTCGCGGCGATCCGGCATTCATTTTTCCGCGCATATACGACCCGAAGAAGCTTGCCGGGCGCCTCGCCAGAGGCGTTCGGCAAGCTTCTTCGCCGTGCTCGGAAATCAGGCTCGTCCGAGGCCGGGGCGTCCTACCGCGAACGGCTGGAAAGCCGCGCCGCTGCGGGCTTTTTTGGAAGCCCTTACAGCGTGTAAGAAATAAATCATGCAAAAATGGAGGCAAATGTGCAAAAACGGAGGAATATGGCCCTATATGCCACGATTTCCGACGATTTCGAAGAAACCCCCCTTACTTTCGGGCCAGAAGGAAGCGCAAGCGAATATTGTCAATAATATGCCCTCGCACTCTGTTTGCCGTGCCGCAATCATGCTGTTAATATTCAGTCATATCTAGAAGAAACGGCCGAAAGCGCCTGCTGCGGCGCGGCTTGTTTCATCGGATGACGCCTTGCGGCGGCCGGATGGGACCGATGCCCGTACCTGGACGCAAGGCCGATAAACAAAAAAAAGCGTCACAAAACAGCACAGGGAGAGGGTTACCCAATTGGAAGTCTTCAGGCAGCTTAAACCGTTTTACTGGGTCGAACGCAAGAGTTTGTTTGCTTCGATCATCTTCATGATGTTCGCCACCGCGCTTGGCCTCGTTTATCCGAACCTGCTTCGCGTCCTCATCGACGATGTCATCGTTCCCAAAAATTTCACATGGGTGCCCGGGCTGTCGCTCGCCGTGGTCGGGGTCGTGTTCATTAAGGGCAGCATGTCGTTTCTGTCGGGCCTCTTCGGCGGCCGGCTGGGCAACCGGGTGGCGTTCCGCCTGCGCAACGCGTGTTACGAGAAGCTGCAGACGCTGTCGTTCCAGTATTACGACACCGCGAAGACCGGCGATCTCATGTCCCGTCTGACGGCGGACCTCGAGGCGGTCCGGAACTTCATTGGTTTCGGCTTCACGCAAATGCTGAACATGTTCTTGATGGTGATCTTCGGTGCGGCCATGATGTTCTCGATCCATTGGCAGCTGACGCTGATCACGCTGTGCACGATGCCGTTCCTGGCGTTCACTGCGATGCGCTTCGAGAAGAAGATCCACCCGGCGTTCCGTGAAATGCGCCAGGCGATGAGCAACCTGACCACGTCGGTGCAGGAGAACATCACCGGCGTGCGGACCGTCAAATCGTTCGCCCGCGAATCGTTCGAGATGGAGAAGTTCTCGGACCGCAGCGGCTTGTACAAAAACAATCAAATCAAGGCGTCGGGCCTCTGGGGCCGGTACTTCCCGGTCATGGAGCTTCTCGGCAGCCTGTGCGTCGTCATCTTGCTCGTCGCCGGCGGACGTCTGGTCATCAACCACTCCATCACGCTGGGACAGATGGTTGCCTTTTACTCCATGCTCTGGTACATTATCGGCCCGATGTGGAGCATCGGCTTCCAGATCAACAACTATACGCAGTCCAAGGCATCCGGCGAACGGCTCGTCGGCCTGCTGAACGAATACATTCACGTGAAGGACAACGACCATCCGGTCGACTTGGACGAACGGACCGCGCAAGGCCGTGTCGAGTTCCGGAACGTGACCTTCAATTACGCCGACAAATCGCCGGCTCTGACCAACGTCGACATCGACGCGAAGCCGGGCATGGTGATCGGGCTGCTCGGCGCGACGGGTGCCGGCAAATCGACGATCATCCAGCTGCTGATGCGCGCGTACAACGTCAAAACCGGCCAAATCCTGATCGACGGCATCGACATCCGCGACCTGTCGCTCGAAAGCCTGCGCCGGCAAATCGCGATCGTGTTCCAGGAAACGTTCCTGTTCTCCTGTTCCATCCGCGACAACATCGCGTACGGCATCGAGAATGTGACGATGGAACAGATCGTTCACGCCGCCAAACTGTCGAAGGCGCATGATTTCATCATGGAGCTGCCGGACGGCTACGACACGATCGTCGGCGAACGCGGCATGGGCCTCTCCGGCGGCCAGAAGCAGCGGATCGCCATCGCGCGGGCGCTCATCAAGAACCCGCGGATTCTCGTACTTGACGACGCAACGAGCGCCGTCGACATGGAGACCGAGCACGAGATTCAAGCCGGCTTCAAGGAAGTCATGGCCGGCCGCACGACTTTCGTCATCGCGCACCGCATCTCGTCCCTCCGCCATGCCGACGAAATCATCGTCCTGGAGGAAGGGCATGTCGCGCAGCGCGGCACGCACGATCAGCTGGTGAACGTTCCGGGACGTTACCGGGATACGTACGACATTCAATATGCCGACCGTCCTTTAACCGCTGACGAAATCATCGCAAGAGTGGAAAGAGGGGTCGTACAGTGAGCGAGCAAGAAACGAAGAAACCGCGCGGCGCGCACGAACGCTTCGTCTACAAGGACGACGACGCGATCGAGAAGCCGTTTAACTGGGCGCAGGTCCGGCGCCTGTTTACGTACATGAAGCCTTACCGCAGGCAGCTGTTGCCGGTCATCCTCGTGACGATGGTGCTCGGCACGGCGACGCGGCTGGCCATTCCCGCGCTGTTCATCCAGGCGATCGACGAAGCGATTCAGCCGAAGGACGGCGGCGCGCCGAGCCTGACGAAGCTGTACCTGTACGCCGCGGCGATGCTGGCCCTATATCTTATTCAGTGGGCCGCTAACACGTACCGGATCCGCTATACGAATATGATCGGCCAGCAGGTCATCTACGATCTGCGCCACGATTTGTTCCGTCACATCCAGAATCTGTCGTTCCGCTTCTTCGACAAACGGCCGGCGGGCTCCGTGCTCGTGCGGGTCACGAACGATGTCAATGCCCTGCAGGATTTGTTCACGAACGGCGTTGTCAACCTGCTGATGGACTGCATCCAGCTCGTCGGCATCGTGCTCATCCTGCTCATCTGGAACTTCCAGCTCGGCATTGCGATCATGATTACGGTGCCGCTCATGTTCGTCGTCTCGACGGCGCTGCGCCGCCGGATCCGCTTCGCCTGGCAGGACGTGCGGATGAAGCAGTCGCGGATTAACGCGCACTTGAACGAGAGCATCCAGGGGATGCGCGTGACGCAGTCGTATACGCAGGAGAAATCCAACTTCGCGTTCTTCCAAAGCGTCAATCAGACGAACATCAAAGCGTGGAACAAGGCATCCGCGCTGAACCAGGCGTTCGGCCCGATCATCGAGGTCACCTCCGCGATCGGCACGCTCATTCTGTTCTGGTTCGGCTCGCATCTGATCATGACCGGCGCGATCACCGTCGGCGTCCTCGTCGGCTTCGCCAACTACGTCGGCAATTTCTGGGATCCGATCAACCGGCTCGGCCAAATGTACGCGCAGCTGCTCATCGCGATGGCGTCCTCGGAGCGGATCTTCGAATTCATCGACGAGAAGCCCACGGTCGGCGAGCTGCAGGAGGCGCGCGAGCTGCCGCGCATCTTCGGCGACGTGCAGTTCGAGAACATCGTCTTCGAATACGAGAAGGGCCGTCCGGCGCTGAAGGGGATCGACCTGCACGTCCGGGCGGGAGAGACGATCGCGCTCGTCGGCCATACGGGCTCCGGCAAGAGCACGATCATGAACCTGCTCTGCCGGTTCTATGATCCCGTGCAGGGCGCCGTGAAGGTCGACGGCATCGACATCCGCACCGTCACGCTGGAGAGCCTTCGCTCCCAAGTCGGCGTCGTGCTGCAGGATACGTTCATCTTCTCGGGCACGATTCGCGAGAACATCCGCTTCGGCCGCCTGGACGCGACCGACGACGAGATCGTGAAGGCCGCGACCGCCGTCGACGCCCACGACTTCATCATGAACCTTCCGGACGGGTACGACACGGAGGTTCAAGAGCGGGGCAACATCCTGTCCATGGGTCAGCGGCAGCTGCTGTCGTTCGCCCGCGCGTTGCTGGCCGATCCGCGCGTCCTCATCCTCGACGAGGCGACGGCGAGCATCGACACCGAGACCGAGCTGAAGATCCAGGAAGCGCTCAAGAAGCTGCTTCAGGGCCGGACCTCGTTCATCGTCGCGCACCGGCTTTCGACGATCCGCAACGCCGACCGCATCGTCGTGCTCGACCACGGCGAGATCGTCGAAATCGGCAGCCACGACGAGCTTATCCGTCATAAGGGCACGTACAACGGCTTGATCGAAGCGCAGTACCGCTTTTTATCGGCATAATTCTTGCATTTTCGGCACGGAACCTCCACAATGGAAGAAAAAACGCGTCCGGCGGAACGGAAACCGTTCGTCTCCGCCTCCGCCGGCGCGATCTTCCCGGGAGGTTCTTTTTGTCTTATGTATGGATCGCCTTATTCCGCCAACGCCCGTAAAATCATGCTGCTCGGTTCCGGCGAGCTCGGCAAGGAGGTCGTCATCGAAGCCCAGCGCCTCGGCATCGAGACGATCGCCGTCGACCGTTATCCTAACGCGCCCGCGATGCAGGTCGCGCACCGGTCCTATGTGATCGACATGCTGGACGCCGACGCGCTCCGCGAGCTTATTCTGAAGGAGACGCCGGATCTCATCGTCCCCGAGATCGAAGCGATCGCGACGGGCGCGCTCGTCGAGCTGGAGCAGGAAGGCTGGGGCGTCATTCCGACGGCGCGCGCCGCGCTCCTGACGATGGACCGCGAAGGTATCCGCCGGCTGGCGGCGGAGACGCTCGGCTTACCGACGGCGCCGTACCGGTTCGCCGACACGCTCGAGGAGATGCGGGCGGCCGTGGCCGAGCTGGGCACGCCGTGCGTCGTCAAGCCGATCATGAGCTCCTCCGGCAAAGGCCAGAGCGTGTGCAAAACCGAGGCGGACGCCGAAGCCTGCTGGCACTACGCAATGGAAGGCGGCCGCGCGAAGAAGCAGCGCGTCATCGTCGAAGGCTTCATTACCTTCGAGTCCGAAATCACGCTGCTCACGGTCCGCTCCGCTTCCGGCACGTCGTTCTGCGCGCCGATCGGCCACGTGCAGAAGGACGGCGACTACATTGAGTCGTGGCAGCCGCACGAGATGTCGGCGCAGCAGATCGCGCAGGCCGAGGAGATCGCCCGCAAAGTGACGGACGAGCTCGGCGGCTACGGCATCTACGGCGTGGAGCTGTTTCTGACGAAGGACGGCGTGCTGTTCAGCGAAGTGTCCCCGCGTCCGCACGACACCGGCATGGTCACGATGGCGACGCAGGACCTGTCGGAATTCGCGCTGCACGCGCGCGCCGTTCTAAACTTCCCGATTCCGACCATACGGCTGCTGACGCCAGGCGCGACCTACACGCTGAAGGCAGACCGCGACGCCGAGTCGTTCCGGATCGACGGCCTGCAGCACGCGCTTGCCGTTCCGAACACGCAGGTGCGCGTATTCGGCAAGCCCGTCACGAAGCCGGGACGCCGCATGGCCGTCGCCCTCAGCACGGCGGCCGACGCGGAGCAGGCGCGAGCGCTTGCGAAGCAGGCCGCGCAGTCGCTCGTCATCCGATATGACGAATAATCCGCTTTGATTGTTATCCGCGCATGTCAATGCGCGGCCGTATCCCGGGAATCCGGACGATCGGCCGCGGACATGCACGGATTTTTTTATCGTCGGCCGCGCTTCGCCTTTCCTAGAAATGGGTGGAATTTGCAAATTGACTTCGAAAGCATTACTTTAAAAAGACTAAGCCTTTTGTGAAAGCCATTGATTTCAAACAATAGGAGAGACCACACAGATGAGACCGTTATCCTCCGGAAGCTTATGGAAAATCATCGGGATATCCGCCGTTTTGTCGACCCTGCTCCTGCTCGCGGGGTTCGCTTACGCCGTCAAGGACATGCTGTATCCGAAAGGCGAGGCGTTCGCGGGGAGCGCGAACGTGCCGGCTCTGCCGGCGGGAGGCAAGCTGAGCGAGGGCAAAGAGATCTCGATCACGGCCATCGGCGACTCGCTGACGAAAGGAACCGGCGACGGATCGGGTGAAGGCTACGTAAAGCAAGTCGTCGCGCTGCTGAAGAAGAAGTACCCGGACACGACCGTCCGGCTCAACAACAACTTGGCCGTCAACGGCTTGAAAGCCGACCGGCTCGAGCAGCTGCTCGACACGGACAAGGGCTACGGCTTCGCGCTCAGACAGGCGAACGTGATTCTCTTCACCATCGGCGGGAACGATCTGTTCCAGGTGGCCTCGGGCACGAGCCCGGACAAGGCGGCGGGCATGCTGAGCCTGGATAAGCTGAAGGCCGAGCTGCCGCAGGGCTTGAACCGGCTGGCGCAGGTCGTGAAGCGGCTGCATGCGATTAATCCCAACGCGCAGATCGTATACGTCGGCTTGTACAATCCGTTTTACGACATCCCGGAATACCGCGACGGCTCGCTGCAGATCCAGCAGTGGAACGACCGTGCGTACGAGCTGCTTCACCAGTACCCCAACATGACGATGATCCCGACGTTCGATCTGTTCGAGGACGCGATCGGCCGGTACCTATCGTCGGACCATTTTCATCCCAATCACGACGGGTACGCGCAGATCGCCGCCCGCATCATGCAGTCATTGGAATAGGAGGGAATGCGCATGCAACACGCGAGACAGGAGGCCGGGCGAACGGCTAATCGAGACGCCGTGCTGTCCGTCCGGAACGTCAAGAAGCACATCGGCGGCAAGCCGATCATCAAGGACGTCACGTTCGAAGTTAGGGCCGGCGAAATCTTCGGGTTTCTCGGGCCGAACGGCGCCGGCAAAACGACGACGATCCGCATGCTCGTCGACCTGATCAAGCCGTCTTCGGGCGAAATTCTGATCTGCGGCGAAGACATCCGCCGCCATCCGGAAGCCGCGCTGCGGCACGTCGGCTGCATCGTGGAAAATCCCGAAGCCTATACCTATTTGACGGGCTGGGAAAATCTCGAGTACTTCGCGCGGATGCAGCGTGGCATCGACGACGCGCGCATTCGCGAGGTCGCCGCCATCGTCGGCCTCGACGCGCGCATCCACGATAAGGTGAAAACCTATTCGCTCGGCATGCGGCAGCGGCTCGGCATCGCGCAGGCGCTGCTCGGCCGGCCGAAGCTGCTCATCCTGGACGAGCCGACGAACGGGCTCGATCCGAAGGGCATCAAGGAGCTGAGGGAATTCGTCCGCATGCTGGCGAACCAGGGCATGAGCCTGTTCATCTCGAGCCACCTGCTGAGCGAGATCCAGCTGATGTGCGACCGCGTCGCCATTATCAGCCGCGGGGAGGTGCTCGCCGTCGGCACGGTAGACGAGCTGATTCACGGCGCGGACAATTACGTCGTCTGGCAGTTCGAGCAGCCGGAGGCAGGACGGCGGCTGCTCGCGGACGAGCGCGGCGTCGAGCTCGTGCCGGAGCACGAGCACTGGATCGACGAGAGTTTGCTCGCGGGGATGAAGGAAGCGCTCATCACGGCGATGAATCCGGAGCGGATCTCGTCCTTGGTCGAGAAGGCGGTGCGCGCCGGCATCGGCATCGTCTCGGTGCAGAGCGTCGCGCCGACGCTGGAACAGTTATTTTTACGGATGACGGAAGGTGAAAGCATTGGATAGACTGCTCCCGCTCATACAAAACGAGACGCTCAAGATCTGGAAGAAGAAGCGGTTCTTCGTCATCGTGCTCGTGCTGGTGATCCTGATCCCGATCTTCACGTACGCGCAGCTCCGCATCGCCGAGACGAACAAGAAGAATTTCCAGGATTGGCGCAATCAGCTCGTGCAGCAAATCAGCGAATACCAAAACATGCTCTCGAGCGATCGGATCCCGGACGAGTGGAAGCGTTCGCGGCGGATCGCCGTGCAGCAGCTCCAATATTACCTCGATCACGACGTCAATCCGAACTCGCCGGACGGCGTCACGTTTACCCGCAGCTTCCTGTCGAACGCGGTCACGCTGTTCTTCCCGCTGCTCGTGCTCGCCCTCGCGTCTGATCTCGTGTCGGGCGAACGCACGTCGGGCACGATCAAGATGCTGCTGACGCGGCCCGTGCGCCGATGGAAAATCCTGTTTAGCAAACTCGTGGCGCTCAGCCTCTATGTGTCGTTGACCGTTGTGGTCAGCGCCGTTCTCTGTTATCTTATATCAGGCGCGGTATTCGGCTACAGCGGGTGGGACCTGCCGGTGTTTACGGGTTTTGTCATCAACGGTTCCTCGGTCGAAAGCGGCTTCGTCCACGCGATTCCGCAATGGCTCTATCTGCTCATGGAAGCCGGGCTGATCTGGATGTCGGCCATGACGGTGGCCCTGCTCGCGCTGATGGTGTCCGTCCTCGTGCGCAGCACGGCCGCGAGCATCGTGACGATGATGGCGGCCGTCATCTCCGGCACGATTTTATCGAACATGGCCTCTTCCTGGCATAGCGCGAAATTCATCTTCTCCGTCAATTTGCAGCTGACGGACTACTTGGCGGGCTCGCCGCCGCCGATCACGGGCATGACGCTCGGCTTCTCGCTTGTTGTTTTGGCCTGCTGGGGGATCGCTTCCCTGGCCGTTTCGTTCTCCGTCTTTACGAAACAGGACATCTTGAATTAGAATAGCTTGAAGCGAGCGGCGCGCGCGGTTGGCGCGCGATTTCGAAGCGAATCGCGGGAACGGAGCAGGATTATGCAGCTTCCCCGATGAAGTTATATCGCAATTGTTGCGGCGGCATCGCAATTAACTAAGCATAAGCTTTCGAAGCGAGTTAATTGCTCGCATGGAAGAAATACAAAGCAGTAATCGCAATTAACTAAGCATAAGCTTCCGAAGCAAGTTTTTTGCTCGCACGGAAGTGAATCATTGAAGTAACTGCAAAAAACTTAAGCATAAGCTTCCGAAGCAAGTTAATTGCTCACATGGAAGCAACGCAAAGCAGTATCGCAATTAACTTTTAGGAGGCTCTCTATGACTGATCAGCTGGATCTGTTCGCGGGCGGGAACAATACGGCAGCCGGCAGCTACGACGCGGATGACATTCAGGTGCTGGAAGGGTTGACCGCCGTCCGCAAACGCCCTGGGATGTATATCGGGAGCACGAGCACCTCGGGTTTGCATCATCTCGTCTGGGAGATCGTCGACAACGCGGTGGACGAGCATCTGGCGAAGTTTTGCAGCGCGATCGACGTCACGATCAACGGCGACGGCTCGGTCACGGTGCGGGACAACGGCCGGGGCATTCCGACCGGCATGCACAAGACCGGCATTCCGACGCCGCAGGTCGTCTTCACGATGCTGCACGCGGGGGGCAAGTTCGGCGGCGGGGGGTATAAGAAATCCGGCGGCCTGCACGGCGTCGGCGCGTCCGTCACGAACGCGCTGTCGGAATGGCTGGAGGTCGAGATCTTCCGGGACGGCAAAATACATAAGCAGCGCTTCGAATATTGGGTCGACAAGAACGGCAAGGAGCATGTCGGCGAACCGGTGACCGGCCTCGAGGTCATCGGCAACACGAACCGGACGGGTACGAAAATCACGTTCAAGCCCGATGGCCGCGTCTTCCACGGCAACACGTCGATCAACTACGAGACGCTGTCGGAGCGGCTGCAGGAGATCGCGTTTCTCAATTCCGGCCTGAAGGTGACCGTGAAGGACAACCGGAGCGGCAAGGAAGAGCAGTTTTATTACGAGGGCGGCGCGAGTCAGTTCGTGCAGTTTTTGAACGAGGGCAAGACGGTGCTGCACGACGTCATCCACTTCACCGGCGAGAAGGACGACATCGAGGTCGAAGTGGCGCTGCAGTACAACGACGGCTATACGGAAACGATGGCCTCGTTCGTCAACGCCATCCCGACGCGGGGCGGCGGTACGCACGAGACCGGCTTTAAAACGGCGTATACGCGCGTCATGAACGATTATGCCCGCAAGAACGGCCTGCTGAAGGAGAAAGACAAGAATCTCGACGGCAACGACTTGCGTGAAGGCATGATGGCCGTCATCAACATCAAAATGGCGGACGTCGAGTTCGTCGGCCAGACGAAGGACCAACTCGGCAGCTCGTCGGCCCGCAGCGCGGTCGACGCAATCGTGTCCGAGAAGATGCAAGTCTTCCTCGAAGAAAACCCGCAGGTCGCCCAGCTGCTGCTGAAGAAAGCGGTGCAGGCGGCCAAAGCTCGCGAGGCGGCGCGCAAGGCGCGCGACGAAATCCGCAGCGGCAAGAAAAAGAGCGAAAGCTCCAACTTGAACGGCAAGCTCTCGCCCGCGCAGTCGAAGGACGTGTCGCGGACCGAGCTGTTCATCGTGGAGGGCGATTCCGCCGGCGGTTCCGCCAAGCAGGGCCGCGACTCCAAATACCAGGCCATTCTCCCGCTCAAGGGCAAACCGATGAACCCGGAGAAGGCGAAGCTGCTCGACATTCTCAAAAACGACGAATACAAGGCGGTCATCGCGGCGATCGGCGCCGGCATCGGGCCTGAGTTCGACGCGGAATCGTGTAATTATAGCAAAATCATCATTATGACCGACGCCGATACGGACGGTGCGCACATTCAGGTGCTGCTGCTGACGTTTTTCTACCGCTACATGAAGCCGTTGATCGACTCTGGGCGCGTCTTCATCGCCCAGCCGCCGCTCTACAAGATCACCCGCAAATCCGGCAAGCTGGAGACGGTCCGCTACGCCTGGTCGGACGAGCAATTGCAGAACTACTTGAAGGAATTCGGCAAAAACTTCGAGCTGCAGCGGTACAAAGGACTCGGCGAAATGAATCCGGAGCAGCTGTGGGAGACGACGATGAATCAGGAATCCCGGACGCTGCTGCAGGTGCAGATCGAGGACGCCGCGAAGGCGGAGCGCCGCGTCTCCACGCTGATGGGCGACAAGGTCGATCCGCGCAAGCGCTGGATCGTGGAGAACGTCGACTTTACGGAGTTTGAGGAATAACCAACGAGGAGAGGTTCGGCATGAGTACGCTCGAACAGTTTTTACCGGCGTTTCTGGAGGAGGTCGTCGGCGACCGCTTCGGACGCTATTCCAAATACATCATTCAGGACCGCGCGATTCCCGACGTCCGCGACGGGCTGAAGCCGGTGCAGCGGCGGATCCTGTACGCCATGTACGATGCGGGCAATACGCCGGACAAGGGCTACCGCAAATCGGCCAAGACGGTCGGCGACGTCATGGGCAACTACCACCCGCACGGCGACTCGTCGATCTACGAGGGCATGGTGCGCATGGCGCAGCCGTGGAAGATGGCGCATCCGCTCATCGACGGCCACGGCAACTGGGGCTCGATCGACGACGACCCGGCGGCGGCGATGCGCTATACGGAAGCGCGCCTGTCGCCGATCGCGATGGAGCTGCTGCGCGACATCGAGAAGCGTACGGTGCTGTTCAAGGATAATTTCGACAATACGACGAAGGAGCCGGTCGTGCTGCCGTCCCGTTACCCGAACCTGCTGGTGAACGGCGTCAGCGGCATCTCGTCCGGCTTCGCGACGGAAATTCCGCCGCATAACCTGCGGGAAGTCATCAATGCATGCATGGCCATGATGGACGATCCGGATATCGACCTGGCGCAGCTCATGACGATCGTGAAGGGACCGGACTTCCCGACCGGCGGCCTGATCATGGGCGAGGACGGCATTCGCGACGCGTACCAGACCGGTAAAGGCCGCATTTACCATCGGTCCAAGACGGAGATCGAGGAGCTCAAGGGCGGCCGCCAGCAGATCGTCATTACCGAAATTCCGTTCCAGGTCGTCAAATCCCGGCTCGTCACCGCGATGGAGAATATCCGGATCGAGAAGCGGGTGGAGGGCATCGCGGAGGTACGCGACGAGAGCGGACGTAATGGTCTGCGCATCGTCGTGGAGCTGAAGAAGGAAGCCGACGCGCAGGGGATCCTGGCCTACCTGCTGAAGAAAACCGACCTGCAGGTGGCCTACAACTTCAACATGGTCGCGATCGTGAACAAGACGCCGATGCAGCTGGGGCTCAAGGCGATGCTGAGCGCGTACATCGACCACCAGAAGGAAGTCGTCACGTTCCGCTCGCGCTACGAGCTCGAGAAGGCGGAGGACCGCGCGCACGTGCTGGAAGGTTTGGCCAAGGCGCTGAACCTGCTGGACGAAGTCATCGCCACGATCAAGGCGTCGAAGAACCGCCAGGACGCGCAAAACAACCTGGTCGCCAAGTTCGCGTTCTCGGAGCGCCAGGCGGACGCGATTCTGACGCTGCAATTGTACCGGCTGACGAACCTCGAGATCACGTCGATCGAGAAAGAGCTGAAGGACATCCGGAAGCGGATCGCGTACCTGCGCTCAATTCTCGACAGCGAGAAGAAGCTGCTCGGCGTCATCAAGGACGAGCTGACGGAGATTCGGGAGAAGTACGGCATCGACCGCCGCTCCGGCATCCAGGGCGAAGTCGAGGAGCTGAAGGTCAACCTCGAAGTCATCGTCGCGGCGGAGGACGTGTTCGTGACGCTCAGTCAGGACGGTTACATCAAGCGGACGTCGAAGCTGTCGTTCACCCGTTCGGGCGGGGAGCTGGCGAGCGCCGGCGTGAAGGAAGGCGACGTCATCCGCACGTTGCTCGACGTGAACACGATCGACCAGCTGCTGCTCTTCACGCGCAAGGGCCAATATTACCAGCTGCCGGTTCATCTCATTCCGGAGTTCAAGTGGAAGGATACCGGCACCGCCGTCGTGAACGTCGTGCCGCTGCCGAAGGACGACAGCATCGTCAGCGTCGTGCCGGTGAAGGACTTCGATGCGCCGGGACGCTCGCTCGTCTTCGTGACGAAGCGCGGCCAGGTGAAGCGCTCCGAGCTGAAAGACTACAAGTCGTCGCGTTCAACCTCGATCGCCGCCGTCAAAGTCGCCGAAGGCGACGACGTGCTGCGCGTCCTGCCAAGCGATAACGGCAAGGAACTGCTGCTCCTCACGAAGGGCGGCATGAGCATCCGCTTCGCGGAAACCGAAGTGAACACGATGGGCCGCGTCGCGGCCGGCGTGCGCGGCATTGCACTGCGCGAGGACGACGAAGTCGTCGCCGCGGACATCGTCGGCGGGGACGAGGGCGAAGTGCTCGTCCTGACGGATCTCGGCTATGGCAAACGCTCGCTGCTGCTGGACTATCCGGTGCAGGGCCGGGGCGGCAAAGGCGTGGCGACGTTCGAATTCAAGGAAGGCAAGCGCGTCCGTCCGAACGGCGAACGGCTCATCGGCGGCCTGCACTGCAAGGACGAGAAGGAGCTTGTCCTGCTCACGGCTTCGGGCGCCGTGATCGCCGTCTCGACGGAGAAGGCGCCGATCGAGGACCGCAGATCGACCGGCCGCGCGCTCGTGCCGGTCGATAAGAAAGACGGCCTCGTCACGGCGTTCGTCCGCGCGGATTTGCAGCAGCAGCAGCCGGATTAATCGAACGGCTGACCCGGGGATTCCCGCTGTTCGAGCATCGACACCATCATTTCCAGCACGACCCACAATGGGGCCGGCTCATCGAGCCGGTCCAGCCATTGCGGGTCTTTTTGTATGCCGAGCCGGTTGAGCTTGCGCAGCAATTCCAGCTTGCGTTCCTCCATGTCCGTTCACGCCCCTGATCGAGATTCGAGCCGGTACAACAGCCTATGTCTTCAATCTATGTCTAACGATGTCAAATGGTTCTCTTTTACCTCGATTAAGGAGACAAAATATTAACTGCGTTAACCTTAAATTCGACATCGGCACATGGTATAATGAGGTATAAGCCCAAATCGGACAGAAAGCAGGTGATGGTCATCGTTTCTGCGGAATTCGCCCGGCTGTGGATGAAGATGACGAAGGAATGGAAGACGCATCTGGAGGATGAACTGGCGCCGAATTTGACGGAGGGACAGCTCGTCGTGCTGGAGCTGCTGCTGCAGCATCAGCCGATGAAACCGTCTGACTTGCTCGGCTACTTGGAGACGACCCCGGCCGCGATCACGACCTTGCTCGACCGGATGGAGCGCGGCGGCCTCGTCGTGCGCAACCGCGACGAGAGCGACCGGCGGATCGTATGGGTCACCGTGACCGAGAAGGGGAAAGAGGAGGCCTCGCGCGGCGTCGCGATCCGCGATGCGTATATCAGCGAGGCGCTCGACCGGATATCGCTTCATAATCAGCAGCTGCTCGTGTACTTGCTCGGCAAAGTCGCGAACGCGTGACCTGGCCTGCCCGTAAACGCAAACCGCCCCTTCCGTTCATACGAACGAAAGGGGCGGTTTTGCGCGGCGTCAAGGGATCGCCTGCAGCTCGACCGGCACGCTGCGCATGGCGTCGATCCGCTTCGCGACCTGCGCGTATGTGCTCTTCAGCGTCGCATAGTCGGCGGCGCTCAAATCCTTCAGCGATTTGGCGGCTAGGACGTCCGCGATCGGCACGACCTCGTAATGCCCGACGCCTTTGACCGACGTCCGGTGCACCCAGGTCGGAATCGCTGTGACGTCGCCGATCGTCGTGACGCCATGCTCCTTATGGATGCGGACCTTATAGATGACCCCGTAATCCTTCGTGTCGCCGCGCTGATTGGAAATGAAATTGCCCATGGAATAAATGATGAGGCCCTTGCGAACAGAGCCGTCGGCATGTCTCACTTCGGCGAATTCGTAGGGCTGCACGACGTGCGGATGGGAGCCGGCGATGATATCGGCCCCGGCGGCGACAAGATCGCGCGCCAGTGTCTTCTGCGCGTCGTTCGGCATCGTCTGGTATTCGATGCCGAAGTGCAGGGCGACGGCGACGAAGTCCGCGCCGGCCGCCTTCAGCCGCCCGATGTCGCGGATCATCGCTTGTTCGTCGATGAGCGAGACGGCGTACGGCTGTTCCTTCGGCAGCGGAATGCCGTTCGTCCCGTACGTGTACGCGAGCAGGCCCATCGCGATGCCGTTCGCCTTCACGATCGTCAGCTTGTCGGCTTCCGCCTTGGAGCGGGCGGTGCCTTTCGTGGCGAAGCCGAGCTTCTGCAGCTTCTCCAGCGTCATGGCGATGCCTTGCGCCCCCCGGTCCATCGCGTGGTTGTTGGCGTTCGTCACCGCCGTGAAGCCGGCGTAGCGGAGCGCGTCGGCAAGCTCGGGCGGCGCGTTGAAGCGCGGATAACCGGACAGGCCGAGCGGCTTGCCCGCGATTGGCGTCTCCAAATTCGCGAGCGTCCAGTCGCCCTGCTCCAGGATCGGCTTTACCGGAGCGAAGAACGGCTTGAAATTATAGCGTCCCGTCTTCTCGTCGTAGGCGCCGGGCAACTGCGGCATATGCATCATGACGTCGCCGACGGCGATCCAGGTCGCGTCGCGGGCGGCGTCGGCGGGAGGAGCCGCATCACCGGACGGCTTGCCGCCGGCGTCGCCGCCTTGTCCGCCAGGCTGTCCGGCGCCATCGCCTTGCCCGGCGTCAGCGGCCCCGCCGGGCTGCCCGTTCCCCGGCAGGCCGCCGCTTGACTCGCCCAGGCCCGGACCGCCGCTGCCGCCCGAGCCGTTCGGAGCCGGTTCGCCGGCCGGCGGCTTCGACGCGTCCGCAGCCGGGTCGGGCTTCGCGGGCTCAAGCTTCGGCGGCGTCGTGCAGCCGCCGATAAGCAGCAGCGCGAGCAAGCCGGCGGCGAGCCAGCGGAAGCGCTTCGCGGCGCGGCGGCTCATCGGCCGCCGCCTCTCTCGGGGCCGAGCAGGGTGAGCGCCGAGGCGTAATCGCTCTCCGCGAAGCGGGTCCAGGGCTCGGCTGTGGGCGGCTGCGCCACAACCGTGAGCCATTCCTTGGTGACCGGATGGGCCACCCCGACGGACGTCGACCAGAGCGCGATGTCCCGCTCGCCCTGCACCGGAGGCGCGCCGTACTTGCGGTCGAAGACAAGCGGACAGCCGATGGCGGACAGTTGTGCCCGGATCTGGTGCGACCGGCCGGTCAGCAGCTTAACCGCGACCAGCGCATACGGGCCTTTCCGGGCGGCGACGGCGTAATCGAGCACCGCTTCCTTGGCGTCTCCGACCGGCTTGTCATGAACGGTCACGACGTTGCGCGCGGCGTCCTTGCGCAGATAATGCTTCAGGCGGCCGGAGTGGGCCGCCGGAGCGCCGTGCACGACGGCGAGGTATAACTTGTCGAAATTACGGCTGCGAACGGCCTCCGAGAGCCTGGAAGCCGCCTTGGACGTCTTGGCGAACAGCATCGCCCCGCCGACCGGACGGTCCAGACGATGGACAAGCCCGACATAGACGTTGCCGGGCTTGTCGTAACGGATTTTCAAATCTTGCTTCAGCAAGGTGACCATATCGGCCTCGCCGGTCTCGTCGGCTTGCGACAGGATTCCGGGCGGCTTCACGACGGCCAGCAAATGGTTGTCCTCGTACAGCACGGGCAGCAGGGGGGCGGGCGTCGTCCCGCCGTTGCCGCTCATGCTAGCGGCCCTCCCAGCGTCCCAGGATGCCGCAGGGCAGCGTCAGCCCCGTAGCCGTGATCGGAATGCCGATCTCGCCGCAGTGGATCGAACCGTCGAACTTGCGTCCGACCGTCAAGCGCAGCATATTGTCCAGCACGGTCGGGGAGAGGCCGGTCGTGTAGGAGTTGACGAGCACGAACAGCGGGTTCTCGGACAGAATCGTCGTACAGAAATCCAGGAACGGATACAAGTTTTGCTCCAGCTTCCACATCTCGCCGTTCGGCCCGCGCCCGTAGGACGGCGGATCCATGATGATGGCGTCGTATTTCTTGCCGCGGCGCTCTTCGCGCTGGACGAATTTGAACACGTCGTCCGTGATGTAGCGGATCGGCGCCGTGGCGAGGCCGGACAGCTCGGCGTTCTCTTTCGCCCACTGTACCATGCCCTTGGCGGCGTCGACGTGGCATACTTCCGCGCCGGCGGCTGCCGCGGCGACCGTCGCGCCGCCCGTGTACGCGAACAGGTTCAGCACCCGGATCGGCCGGCCGGCGTTGCGGATTTTGTCCATCATCCACGTCCAGTTGACGGCCTGTTCCGGGAACAGCCCGGTATGCTTGAAGCTGGTCGGGCGGATATGGAACCTCAGCTCGCCGTAGGAGATCGTCCAGCGGTCCGGCATCTTCGTGCGGAACTCCCATTCGCCGCCTCCGGCGGAGCTGCGGTGGTAGTGGCCGTCGGCCGTCTTCCAGCGGCCCGTCTCGTTTGCGATCGGCCAGATGACCTGCGGGTCGGGCCGGCGGAGCACGTAGGACCCCCAACGCTCCAGTTTTTCGCCGTTGCCGGTGTCGAGCAATTCGTAATCTTTCCATAAATCGGCTTTATACATGCGGGTTTCCTTCCTTGATGCTGAATTTGTAGCCGACGCCGCGCACCGTCACGATATAGGTCGGGTTGGCGGGGTCGGGCTCGATTTTTTTGCGGAGGTTGCTGACGTGTACCATGAGCGTACGCGTGTCGCCCATGCTGTCGTGTCCCCAGACGATCGTATACAGGTCGTCCAGGGCGAAAGCGCGGTTCGGGGACTTCGCGAGGCGAACCAGCAGCTCGAATTCCTTCGCCGACAGAAACACTTCCTTGTCGCCGACGTGGACGGTCCGCCCGGGCAGATCGATGACGAGCCTGTCGAAGCGAAGCACCTCGTCTGCCGCGCGCCGCCGGTCGTTCACCGACTGCCGGCGGAGATGCGCCTTGACGCGCGCGACCAGCTGGCTCGGGCTGAACGGCTTCGTCATATAATCGTCGCCGCCCACGGTAAGACCATGTATAATGTCAGTATCGTCGTTTTTGCAGCTGACGAACAAGATCGGGACGTCCGATACGGAACGGACCTGCTTGCAGACGTCGAAGCCGTCCATGTGCTTCAGCTGAATGTCCAAAATGATCAAATCCGGCCGGAACGAGGCCGCGAGCGCCACGGCGTCCTCGCCGTTGTCCGTCGCGCGCACGAGATAGCCTTCGCGCTCCATATATAAGCTAATGAGCTCGGTAATATCCGCCTCGTCGTCGACGACTAATATTTTGCTCCCAGTCATCTTCCAGATCCCCCTCTTCCTCGCACTATTATAGCGAATGGAGGGAGGGGTGGGCAATCTGCGTTTTCAGGAGGGTTCCGCCATTCGCCGCCTATTCGCTCTTCTCTCGATCCTCTTCTTATTCGCCGCTTTCCTGACCGGCTGCACGGCAAGCGCCGACGGCACCGCGCCGACGGCCAAGGACGGCGTCATCGACCTGCGTAACTGGTCCTTCGCGGAGCGCGGGCAAGTCGCGCTGTCGGGACGCTGGGCGTTCTACGGCGACCGGCTGCTGGCACCGGGGGATCCCGGGCTCGCTCGGGACGCGCGCTATGTCAACGTGCCCCGCTCGTGGAACAGCTACAAGGGCAAGTTCGGTCTGCAGGACGGCCAGGGCTACGCGACGTACAAGCTGACGGTGCTGCTGAAGCCGGACGAGCGCGTCCTGGCGCTGCGGGTGCCGAATATTTTCAGCAGCTACAAGCTGTGGATCAACGGCAGCCCGGCGGCGGAGCAGGGCCGGGTCGGGACGAGCCGGGAGACGTCGACGCCGCAGCAGTACCCGCGGATCGTCTCGTTCTCGCCGAACACAGACCGTGTCGAGCTCGTCATCCAAGTGTCCAATTTCCAGCATCGCAAGGGCGGCATCTGGGTGCCGGTCATGCTCGGCGACAGCGACACGATCGTGCGCGCGCAGATGAAAGAAACGGCGAAGGAAATGCTCATTCTCGGCAGTCTCATTATCATCGGCGTCTACCATATCGGCCTCTACGCATTCCGCCGGCAGGAGCGCTTCACGATCCATTTCGGCCTGCTCTGCCTGTTCGTCGCGGCGCGGGCGAGCGTGACGGGGGAGAACTACCTGCTGCAGATGTTCCCGATCCCGTGGGAGGGCGGCCTCAAGATCGAATACTGTTCCTTCGCGCTGAGCGCCGTCACCGGCTACCTGTACGTATACCGCTTGTTTCCGATGGACGCGTCGAAGAAGGTCATCCGGTACGTCATCGCCGCCGGCGTCGCGCTGTGCGCGTTCGTGCTCGTCTGTCCGGCGGTCGTCTACTCCAGGCTGCTGTGGGCGTTCCAGCTCTACGTCATGGCGGTCAGCGTCTATACGCTGTGCGTGCTGATCACCGCGAAGCTGCGGCGGAGGGTCGGGTCGGCGTTCGTGCTCGCGGGCGTGGCGGTCTTCGTCGTCACCGTGCTGAACGATATGCTGTTCTACAACGAATGGCTCGTGTACGCACAGCTCGTCCCGCTCGGCCTGTTCTTCTTCATGCTAATGCAGTCGTTCATCATCTCCAAGCGGTTTTCGAACGCGCTGTACCAAATCGAGCACGTCTCGAACGAGCTGCGGGAGCTGAATGCGCATCTGGAGGAGCGGATCGAGGAACGGACGGTGGCGCTGAGCGAGGTGAACGCGTCGCTGGCGCAGACCAATCGGGATTTGGAACGGTCGGAGACGTCGCGCCGGCAGCTCATGACGAACATCTCGCATGATTTGCGAACGCCGATCACGCTGCTGCAAGGGTATTTGGAGGCATTTCAGGACGGCGTGGTCAAAACGGAGGAGCAGCAGCAGCGGTACATCCGCATGATGCTGGGCAAGCTCGGCGGGCTCAATCGGCTCATACGCGATCTATTCGAACTGACGAAGCTGGAGGCGGGGCAAACGCGGTTTGATTTCGGAGAGGTGCCGCTCGGGCAGTGGATCCGGCAGGTGCATGACCTGTACGAGATCGACATCATCAGCAGCGGGCTGCGGTTCAGCTGCGACTACCTCAGCGATAACGTGCCCGCGGAAGGACAGGCTCGCGAGATCGAGCAGCAGAACCGCATCCGGCTGAGCTTGGATCTGTCCCGCATGGATCAAGTGATGGCGAACATCATTTACAATGCGATTAAGCATACGCCGAGAGGCGGAGAGATAACGCTTTCGTTTTATTTCGAAGCGTCCACGAACCGGGTCATCGTCACCGTGAGCGACACGGGCGGCGGCATCGACGAGGAGCATCTGCCATTCATTTTCGACCGGTTCTATAAGATCGAAGCGTCCCGCAATTCCGCCGACGGCGGCAGCGGACTCGGGCTTGCGATCGCGAAGGAAATCGTCGAAGCCCACGGCGGCACGATCGGCGCGGTCAGCGCGAAGGATAAAGGCACCATGATCTGGTTCATGCTGCCGTGCACCGTCATCTAACCTCAATCGGCTTGTTTCAGGACGGCCATCATCCGGTCGATGGACTGCTTGCGCCGTTCCTGATCCATCCCGTTCAATATGCGGATGATCTCGATCGTTTCAGGCGTCACGGACGTTTCCGGCTTGACGGGTTCGCCGCCGATAATGTAATCCAACGAGACGTTGAAGAGCGCCGCCAGCTTTTTCAGCGTTTCGTACACGGGCTGGCGGTTGTTGATTTCGTAATGGCTGTACGCGGACCGGGTGATGCCGATCTGCTTGGCGACTTCTTCTTGCGAAATGTTCATGCGCAGTCTCAGTTCTCTCAATCGATCTCCCATCGTCATGGTTTGAGTCTCCTTACGTCAATCTAGCCAGCTCGTACTCATACAGAAGGGCCTGGCGGCTTTTCACCTACTAATTTATGATACAAAATGTATCAATGTCAAGGAATTTGTAGAATCCGAGAGGCAGATTAACGTTTTCTAACCAACGGTGAGGCGAGGCCGCCGCGAATTGAGTGTTGAAATGAAAGCCCTCTCAGCGTACAATGAGTGAAGTTAGTGGTTGTACGTACAAGTTGGAGTCGAGGATTGAGCTGTCATTCGGGTTGTTTGGTCCGAACGATCACGCGCAACCAGCCGTCGATTCATGACGGCAGTCTATCCTGTTCGTACAAGTGGATTGCACTCATCGATTCCGTGAAGGAGGAGTTGTTCATGCTTACCGCAACGCCTTATCAATTCTGGTTCGTCACCGGCAGCCAGCATCTGTACGGCCCGGAAACGCTGCTCGAGGTCGCGGAGCATTCCCGCGCCATCGCCGAAGGATTGGACCGCGACGAAGCGGTGCCGCACGAGGTCGTATTCAAGCCCGTCGTGACGACGCCGGAGGACATCCGCGCGCTGTGCGCCGAGGCGAACGCGGACGCCCGGTGCGCGGGGATCGTCACGTGGATGCACACGTTCTCGCCCGCCAAAATGTGGATCGCCGGCCTGGCGGAGCTGCGCAAGCCGCTGCTGCACCTGCACACGCAGTTCAACCGCGACATTCCGTGGGATACCATCGACATGGACTTCATGAACCTGAACCAGTCCGCGCACGGCGACCGCGAATACGGCTTCATCGGCGCCCGGATGGGCATCGCCCGCAAGGTCGTCGCCGGTTATTGGGAAGACCCGGCCGTGCGCGGCCGCATCGCCGGCTGGATGCGCACGGCGGCGGCGTTCACGGAGAGCCGCTCGCTGAAGGTCGCGCGGTTCGGCGACAACATGCGCCAAGTAGCAGTGACGGAAGGCGACAAGGTCGAGGCGCAAATGAAATTCGGCTGGTCGGTGAACGGCTTCGGCATCGGCGATCTGGTGGCGTCCATGGCGAAGGTCACGGAAGCGCAGGTGGACGCGCTGATGGACGAGTACGCGTCGCGCTACGAGATCGCGCCGGAGGTACGGGGCGACGCGGCTGCTTGGGCGGCCATCCGTGAGCAGGGCCGGACGGAGCTCGGCCTGAAGGCTTTCCTGGAGGAGGGCGGCTATACGGCGTTCACGACGACGTTCGAGGATTTGCATGGCATGAAGCAGCTGCCCGGCCTCGCCGTGCAGCGGCTGATGGAAGCGGGGTACGGCTTCGGCGGGGAAGGCGACTGGAAGACGGCCGCGCTGACCCGGGTCATGAAGCTGATCGCGGGCAACGCAGGCACGTCGTTCATGGAAGATTACACGTACCATTTCGAGCCGGGCCGGGAGATGATCCTCGGCGCGCACATGCTGGAGATCTGCCCGACCATCGCGGCAGACCGTCCGCGCCTCGAGGTGCACCCGCTCGGCATCGGCGGCAAGGCCGATCCCGCGCGCATGATCTTCAACGGCCGCAGCGGAAAGGCGGTCAACGCCTGCCTCATCGATCTGGGCAGCCGGTTCCGCCTGATCGTGAACGCGGTCGACGCGGTCGACGTGCCCCTCGACATGCCGAAGCTGCCGGTCGCGCGCGTGCTGTGGAAGCCGCAGCCGTCGCTGAACGAATCGGCCGAGGCGTGGATCCGCGCGGGCGGCGCGCACCATACCGTCTTCTCGTACGAGGTGACCGTGGAGCAGCTGACCGACTGGGCGGAAATGGCGGGCATCGAGTGCGTCGTCATCGACGACAAGACCGACGGGTACGCGTTCCGCAACGAGCTGCGCCTGAACGACATGTACTGGCGGATGCAGCGGTAAGACCGGCGCCGGTCGGAACGGCCGCCGCGCGAATGGTCCGCGCGGATGCGCCGCGCCGCCGCGATCGAAGGGAGATTCCGGGAGCGCGTTCGCTCCGCAGGGGTCTCCTTTTTTTCGCCCTGTAATCGTGCGGAGCGACCGGTTCAAGGGGCGTCGGCCGGCGCGCCGCCGTATTTGTCGCGATAATGCGCGAGCGCGAGCAGCGGCCAGACGAGCGAATAGCTGTCATAGCGGACATAGAGGCAGCCGGGCAGCCCGCCGCCCGTCGGGTAATCGGTCTCGGGACCGGACCGCTTCAGCAGGTGGCGCAGCAAATACTCGCAAGCCCGTTCCATCGCGGGAAGCGGCTTTGCATGCACGGCGGTCAGCGCGTCGAGCGCCCAGGCGGTCTGCGACAGCGTGCCGTGATGGAGCGGCGTATAGCGCCTGACGCGGTCGCTGGCGCACGATTCGCCGAAGCCGCCGTCCGCATGCTGGATGCCGAGCAGCCATTCCGCCGCTTTGCGGACGCGCGGATGATCGTCCGGCACGCCGACGGCGGACAGCCCGGTCAGAGCCGCCCACGTGCCGTAAATATAGCAGACTCCCCAGCGGCCGTACCAGGAGCCGTTCTTCTCCTGGCGGCGGTACAGCCATTCCGCCCCGCGGCGGACATAGGCGTGCGCCGTCGTCAAGCCGGCGCAGCGTCCCAGGTATTCGAGCGTCCGCCCGGTCAGGTCCGCGGTGGAAGGATCGGTGGCGGCGTCTTCGGCGCCGTCGAGCGGCACCCAGCGGATGAGCGGATGGTCGACGTTGCGCTCGAACGCGGCCCAGCCTCCGTCGTCGTTCTGCATCGCGAGCAGCCACTGCAAGCCGCGGTCGACGGCCGCCCTGCCGCGATGGCCGGGAAGGCCGCGGACGGCCCGGAGCGCGGCGGTCGTGTCGTCGATGTCGGGATTGAGCGCGTTCACGTCGGAGAAGCCCCAGCCGCCGGCCACGGGCCGCTTCATGCCGCGCCTCCAATCGCCGAGCTTCCCGTGCTGGCGGGCCAGCAGGTAATCGCCGGCCTTCTCCACCGCGGGATGGCCGGGCGGCACGCCCGCGTCCTGCAGCGCATGGCTGATCAGCGCGGTATCCCATACCGCCGACGTCGTAATCTGCATCGACGTCCCGGAGGTGCAGGCGAAGTCCGGCGCCGTCAGCGATTCCAGGCCGCGCACGGCTTTCTCCACGACGGGATGCGAGGTGGAATAGCCGAGCGTCCGCAGGGCGTGCAGCATCAACAGCGTCGTGCTGGAATAGCTGTACAGCGTGCCGTCCGCCTCGATCCGCTCGAGGATGAACCGCTCGGCGCGGTCCGTCGCCAGCTCGCGGATCTTGGCGGTCGGGTTCCACGGTCCTTTGCGCCGGTCTTCGGACAGGCTGCGGACGGTCTCGCCGAAATGCGCGTGCCAGCCGCGCTGCAGCCGCTTCAGCTCGGCATCGCTTCGCGCATCCGGGGTCAGCGGCCGGATATGCGGCTGCTTGTCGATCGGCTTCCGGTCGGCGAGAATGAGCATCGGCGCCATATGGACGCGGGCATAGCCCGAGAATTGAAAGAAATGGAGCGGAGACGAGGGGGGCAGCAGCAGAATGCCGATCGGGACGGGAAACCAGCGCGGCCACGGATAGCGGCCGATGAGCGCGAGCTGGAATTTGGTCAGCAGGCTCTCGATCCGGCCCAGGCCGCCGATGTCGGCGAACGCCTTGCGCGCCTTGCGCATGAACGGTTCGTCCGGCGAGATGCCGGCGTATTGGAGCGCGTAGTAGCATTCCGCCGTCGCGGACGCGTTGCCGGTCTTCTCGTCGGGGTAGACGCGCCAGGCGCCGTCGTCCGACTGCTTGGCGAGCATCCGCTCCGCCAGCGCCTTCACGAGCTTCGGCCGGGCGATGCCCGCATTCTGCAGCTGGAGCACGGTCGCGGCGTCGAGCGACGTGCCTTGCTCGATGAACCCGAGCCGCCAGCTGCCGTCCGCCGCCTGGCCGCGCAGCAAGCGGGCGACGAGCGCGTCGATGCCGGCCTGCAGCCGTTGTTGCATGCGAATCCCCTCGTTTCGTCGCGAATCGCGTAATGGTGCCGGAACCGCCGGCATCGGTCCGTCTCCCCGGGCCGAAGGACGCGGGCGCGATGGCCCGGAACTCCGGTACGGCGGCGCGAACCGCCTTTCTCGTAGTGTATGACGGCATCCGCCCGGTTCATGATGGTTCGGCCGAAGTCGAGTTGCCGATCGCGCGCGAGGCGTCCGCATGGATCGCCGGGCCGCTTCCGCGCGGGGTTATCGGCGGATTAGGGAATGGACAGGACGTTCCTAACCCGATACAATTGCTAGTAATTCTCATTTAGGGCGAGGCTGCGGCGCTGCTTCCGCCCCGCTTCGCCGCGCCGGCGGCGCCCGGCCGTTCCAGCCGCCCGCCGTTCCGATGCCCGCCGTCCGCCGGTTGCCGCCGCGCCGCAACACGAAGGGGGAAAGGTTTTCATGCTGTCACGCTTCATCGCGTACTACAAGCCGTACAAGAAACTGTTTTATCTGGATTTTTTCAGCGCGATCCTGGCCGGGTTCCTTGAGCTCGGCTTTCCCGTCGCCGTCAATCAGTTCATCGACAAGCTGCTCCCGGGCAAGGACTGGAGCCTGATCGCCTGGGCTTGCGCGGGGCTGCTGCTCATCTATGCGCTGAACGCGTTTTTGAACTACGTCGTTACCTACTGGGGCCATATGCTTGGCATTAACATCGAGACGGACATGCGCCGCAAACTGTTCGACCACATCCAGAAGCTGAGCTTCCGGTTCTTCGACAACACGAAGACGGGTCATCTCATCGCCAGGCTGACCAACGACCTGATGGAAATCGGGGAGATGGCGCATCACGGACCGGAGGATCTGTTCATCGCGGTCATGACGCTGATCGGCGCGTTCGTCCTCATGCTGCTCATCAATTGGAAGCTGGCGCTGCTGACGTTCGTCGTCGTGCCGCTCATGATCTGGCTCGCCGTCTACTTCAGCGCGAAGATGACAAAGGCGTTCCGCCGGCTCTTCTCGGACATCGCCGACTTCAACGCCCGCGTCGAGGACAATGTCGGCGGCATGCGCGTCGTGCAGGCGTTCGGCAACGAGGAATTCGAGAAGAAGCAGTTCGACGAGAACAACCTGCGCTTCCGCGCGACGAAGCTGCTCTCCTACAAAATCATGGCCTTCAACACGTCCTTCAGCTACATGCTGAAGCGGCTCGTGACCTTGTTCGTCATGATCTGCGGCACGTGGTTCGTCGTCCGCGGCGAGCTGACCGCCGGCGAATTCGTCGGCTTCCTGCTGCTCGCGAACGTCTTCATCGGCCCGATCGAGAAGATCAACGCCGTCATCGAAAGCTATCCGAAAGGCTTCGCGGGCTTCAAGCGCTACACGGAGCTGATGGACACGGAGCCGGACATCGCAGACCGCCCGAACGCGGTCGCCGTGGACGACTTGCGCGGAGACATCGTCTTCCGCGACGTCAGCTTCGGATACGAGAACGACAAGCACGTCCTGCGGCATATCAGCCTGACGATCCGCGAAGGCGAGACGGTCGCGTTCGTTGGCCCGTCCGGGGCAGGCAAAACCACGCTCTGCAGCCTGCTGCCGCGATTCTACGAGGTGTCCGGCGGCAGCATCGCCATCGACGGCCGCGACATCCGCGACATGAAGCTCGCCTCCCTGCGCAAAGGCATCGGCATCGTGCAGCAGGACGTGTTCCTGTTCTCCGGCACGCTGCGCGAGAACATCCTGAACGGCAAGATGGACGCTTCGGAAACCGAGCTGCGGGCGGCGGTCAAGCGCGCCCAGCTGGAAGGGTTCGTCGCGTCGCTGCCGGACGGGTTGGACACGATCGTCGGCGAGCGCGGCGTGAAGCTCTCCGGCGGGCAGAAGCAACGCGTCGCCATCGCGCGGATGTTCCTCAAGAACCCGCCGATTCTCATCCTCGACGAGGCAACCTCCGCGCTTGACACGGAGACGGAGTCGGCCATCCAGCAATCGCTGGCGGAGCTGTCGCAGGGCCGCACGACGCTCGTCATCGCGCACCGGCTCGCCACGATCAAGAACGCCGACCGGATCGTCGTTGTGACCGAGAACGGCGTGACCGAGCAGGGCAAGCACGAGGAGCTGCTCGCCGCGGGCGGCCATTACAGCCGGCTGCACCTGGCGCAATTCCTATCGTAAGCGCAGGGCGTAGACCAGCAGGACCGTTCCTGACCGGACGGTCCTGTTTTCGTTTTGCAAGCCGCCGGGGCGCGCTGGTATAATGACTACGCAATCCGGTAAATTATGGCGTTCATACGAACCGCAAAAGGAGACCTGTCTATGAAAACATTCCAACAACGGCTCGAGCAGTATGCCTCCCTGGCCGTCGAAGTCGGCGTCAACGTGCAGCCCGGGCAGAAGCTGTATGTCATCGCGCAGACCGCCGCGGCGCCGTTCGTCCGCGAGGTCGTCAAGCGCGCATACAAGCTCGGCTCGCCTTACGTACACGTAGACTGGAACGACGAAGGCGTGACTCGCGCCCGGCTGGAGCATGCGCCCGAGGAGGGGCTCTCGATTCATCCGGCGTGGTACGTCGGAGGACGCGTCGCGATGGCCGAGGAGGGCGCCGCCTTCCTGTGGGTCGAATCGACTGATCCCGATCTGCTAAGCGGCATCGACGCCGCACGCTCCGGGGCTGTCTCGAAGGCGCAGCAGCAGATGCTGACGCCGTTCCGCAAATTCACGCTGAACAACGAGGTCTCGTGGTCGATCGTCGCCGTGCCGTCGAAGGCGTGGGCGGATAAGGTATTCCCGGACCGCGCGGAAGCGGAGCGGGAGGGCGCGCTGTGGGAAGCGATCTTCGCGGCCGTCCGCGTCGACGCGGAAGATCCGGTCGCCACGTGGCGGCAGCACGCCGCTGGCCTGCGCGCGAAGGCGGACCGGCTGAACGAGCGGCGCTACAAGGAACTCCGCTACCGGAACGCCGCGGGTACGGACGTTACGATCGGGCTTCCGGAAGGCCATATTTGGGTGAGCGCCGGCACGCAGAACAAGCAGGGGACGACGTTCATCCCGAACATGCCGACGGAGGAGGTCTTCACGTCGCCGCTGCGCACCGCGGTGAACGGCAAAGTCGCGAGCAGCAAGCCGCTCAGCTACAATGGGAACCTGATCGACCGGTTCGCGATTACGTTCGCGGAAGGCCGCATCGTCGGTTACGAGGCGGAGACGGGCTACGACGCGCTGCGCGAGGTGATCGAGACGGACGAAGGGTCGCATTACTTGGGCGAAATCGCGCTCGTGCCGTTCCGTTCCCCGATCTCCGACACGAACGTGACGTTCTACAATACGCTGTTCGACGAGAACGCGGCCTGCCACCTGGCGATCGGCTTCGCTTTCCCGTTCTGCCTGGAGGGCGGCTTGGCGATGAGCAAGGAGGAGCAGCTCGCCGGCGGGCTCAACCAGAGCTTGACGCACGTCGATTTCATGATCGGCACGGCGGACTTGGACATCGACGGCGTGCGGGCGGACGGAACGGTCGAGCCGGTCTTCCGCGGCGGCAACTGGGCGTTCTAAGCAGCGGCGGCGTACCCGCGTAGCTAAAAAAAGCATGCGGACGACAAGAATCGTCCGCATGCTTGTTCGCGCGTGGCCGTTAATCGCGGGCCAGCGGTTTCTCGTACAGGCAGAAGCCGCTCGGCGACGTGCCTCGATACGTATAGCCGAGACCTCGGTAGAAATCGTTCAGCCTCGGGTTGCTGGCGATGCAGTCGAGCCGCATCGTCGTCTTGCCCGGGAAGGAGATGCCGGTTTCCGCCCAGCGCACGATGTCCGCGCCGAGACCTTGGCCGGCATATTCGCGGTTGATGGCGAGCCGGTGCAGGTACACGTTCGGCTCGTGGCCGTCCGATCCCCAGAGGTCGAGGTCCCACTGCTTCGGCGTCTGCATGAGCAGCACGATGCCGGCCAGCGTGCCGCCGTCCTTGAACAGGAACAGCTCGCCCGCGGCGATATGGCTGACCACGTCGTGATGATCCTCGCCCTCCAGCAGCGCGCTCCACTGTGTCGAGCCCTTGCTCTGCAGCCACCGGGCCGCGCCGGCGAGCAGTTCCATGACTGCGGGTGCGTCGCCCGGCTTTGCCTGGGAAACCGCGATGCGCGGGTTGACGTGATCGTTATGAAGGATGAAGTTCAGCATGTTGCATTTCCCCGTTCGCGAGTAATGGTCGTACAGGCCTTATTGTACCACCGGGGCGCGTCGCGATTCAAACCCTCCGTTTCCTTGCGGCGCTCTGCGTCCTAGTGCTCGTATGGATAACGCTCTATCTGATGGAGCCAATACAGCCTATCTCGCCGTTCGCGGACACGAAAAAAAGCGCCCGGATTCGGGCGCTTCAACCATGCGGATTCCGATGCGCCGCAGGGAGTCCGCTTAGTCTTTCTGGATGTTTTTGCCGCCTCGTTTGGCGTTCTGTCCGCCTTCGTTTGCATACGTGCCGATGTTGCGGTTGATCTGCGCGTTTCCGCTCGCCCGCTGGTAGACCGTAATGTGCTTGTTGATCGTGACATAGTAGACCGAGATGTGCTTGGCTCCGCGCTTTACCCGTTTCATAAACATTGTCCCAACCTCCATGCGATGACTTTGTTACAGCATATGAGCACGGAAAGGACTTGCTTATGCCGGTGTCCCGTTCCCGGCAAGATGGGTGAGGCTGCCGGACGAACGGCGGGGAAGGGCATCCGGCTAACGCGCGGTTCAGAACAGCATGGATATCGCGACGTTTGCGCTGTCCTGCAGCGTTTGGCGCTCCGGCGCGGTCTTGGCCAGCACGTACAGGCCGCTGCGCACGGTCACGAGGAAGCGGGAGAGCTCCCGGAGGGAATGCTTGCTGCGGAGCTTGTTCTGCGCTTGCGCCTGCAGCAGGAACGTATAGAACCGCGACTCGATGTCGACGGAGTAAGCTTCGATGCGGCTTGAGATCGCCGGGTCGACGGCGCCGCGCTCCATGGCCGTGTTGGCGATGAAGCAGCCTCTGCGCGCGCTGTGGTTCATGGCGGAGTCGATGACGGATTCGAAATAGCTGATCAGCAGCTCCTTGGGCTCGCCCGGGCCTTCGAGCAGCTTGAACCGGGCGCTGGCGTTCTGCCTGAACCGGTCGAGGCAGGTCAGGAACAGCTGGTTCTTGTCGCCGAACGTATCGTAGAGGCTGCCCCGGTGGACGCCGGTATGCTCGACGAGGTCCTGAATCGACGTCCGTTCGTAGCCTTTGCTCCAAAAGAGCTCCATCGCCTTGTCGAGCGCGAGCTCTTGATCGAATTCTCTGGGACGCGGCATGAAGAAAACCTCCTTTTTGTCCAGTATAGCGATTGAAGAACGAACAGTCAACAATGCGGACAAGGCGGTTGACGAGCGAAAGCTGTAAATTTGGAGGGAATTCCTAGATTACGGTTGATCGCAATCGCGGTGACGATAGGAACGACAACCAGTACGACCGGAAGATATAGGACTGAACGTTCTTAAAAGAGGCAGTTCCGATTGACTTGGCATGGCCGATGGGCTATGATGGCTTTGGATTTACTAAATCAGTAACGCACTAAATGTTAATACACGCAATCCTTCAACGAATAGGAGCCCGACTATGAAAATTCCGACGACCTTAAAGCATAAACCCGTCATCGTCTCCGAAAACTACGAGCATATCGACGGCCGATACGCCAATCATTCCGACGCGAAAGGGCTGTCGCTCGGCCTCGCCCAGTGGAACGACCGCGGCAAGCTCGACATTTCGGCCAAGGTATGGCGCTATACCGGCGAGAAATGGTCCCGCCAATCCGAGGAGCTTCCGCTGCACCGCGTGCTGGACCTCGCGATACTCGTGAGCCGCAGCCTGCTGCATTTCCGCGAGGCGTACCGGTACAAGGAGCTGTACGACACGGCCAATCCCGTCATCGACCGGGTCGGCCTGCAGGGGGACGCCATGACGATCGCCGTCGCGACGGAGAACGAGAAAATTCTCGAAGACCTCAAGCTCTTCAGCCAGGCGCTCAGCGACGACGACGAGCTGATCGGCGAACGGCTGCGCGCGCTATCCCAAATGCTGAAGGAGCTTGGTTATTAAGCGTGATTCACGCACGATATATCGGGCGGCACTGCGCATGCATCACGAATTGCGGCGCTGCGAGCCCGCGGCGCGATGAGCGGCAACCCGGATTTTGGCCTGTCGGCCGGGATCCGGGTTGTTTGTGTGCGGCGGCGAAGCTAGGGCTAACCTTGCAACTCCCGGCCGGTTGCCCTGAATATTTCTCCTATGCAAACGGGCGAATAGCGGATAGAATGGGGACAAAAACGCTTACAAAAAGGGTGCGCGCATGAAAAAGCTGCTGTTTGTCACGGTGTTCGCGGGCAGTCTGGCCGCGCTGGCGGCGACGTTGTATATGATGCTGACGATCGACCGCGGCAGCCTAGGTGCCTCTGTCGGCTCACCGCCCGCCTCGGCGTCGGAGCGGATCGTCGTCATTTCGCAAGAGCAGGGCAGCTACGTCATGAACGAGATGCAGAAGGGGGCGCGCGAAGCAGCCGCCATCCACGGCATGCGGATCGACTTCTCCGGCGCGTACCGTTCGAACGTCGGGGAACTCCTCAAGCAGATCGATATTGCAATCGCTTCCAAAGTGGACGGCATCATCGTCGAGGGCGTCGACCGGCCGGACTTCGCGCGCATGGTGAACAAGGCGACCGAGAAGGGGATCCCCGTCATCACGATTAACTCCGACGCGCCGGGCAGTCTGCGCAAGACGTATATCGGCTCCGACCATTACCAGGAAGGCATCCTCATGGGGCGGCATCTCGCGGAGACGCTGGGCGGCGAGGGCATCGTCGGCGTCGTCACGAACGCGGACAGCTCGGATACCGACCAGCTGCGGCTGCGGGGATTGCGCGAGGCGCTGCGGACGTACCCGGACGTGCGGCTCGTCTTCGCCGCCGCGGACGCGGCCAAGCAGCAGGCCGGGGTGCAGACCGACGACATGCTGAACCGCCATCCCGGCGTCGCGGCGTTCATCGGGCTGCCGGCCGATTCCGGCAAGCGCATTGTCGCAGCGGCCGATTCGCGCTCCAAGCGCAGTTCGCGCCGGGTGTTCATGTTCGACGGCTCGCCGCAGACCGAGGAGCTGATCCGCTCCGGAGCCGTGCAGGCGGGGCTGTCGCAGCATTACGAGGACATGGGGAAGATGAGTGTCGATCTGCTGAAGCGCTGGCTGGACGGCGACCGGCTGCCGCTGTCGCCGAGCTATTTTACGCCGATCAGCGTGGTGACGGCCGCAGAGGCGAAGGAGGGGGCGCCGTGAAGACGATCCGCAACAAAATGATGATGCTGTCGCTGATCATCTGGATCATCATGGCGTTCATCTGGATCTCCATGAGCATCTTCAACCAGCATACGGTCGAGAAGTACAACGGCATCCTGCAGCGCTACCTGCTGATGAACCAGGCGTCCGAGTTGAGCCGTCAGGCACTGACCTCGCTGAACGAATACCGGATCTCGCCGACGGAGGACCGGCTGCGCCGCTACGTCGCGGACAACAATCGGCTGCTGCGGACGAAGCTGGACATGCGCGCGCTGCGCAACGCGAATAACGCCATGCTGCTCGATAATTTCCAGAACATGGTGGACAGTCAGTCGGAAGCGATGGAGCTGGCCGTCCGCTTCCAGCGGGAGCATGACGAAGAAGCCGTCGCGGCGCAGTTCGACGAAGCCTCGAACATCTCCGCCTACATCGCCGAGACGACGCTGGCGCTGATCAGCGGCGAACAGCGCACGTACGACGCGTTTTACCGGCAGATCATCCGGCGCAGCGACGTGATCAAGACGCTGGGCTTCTGGGCGCTGGCATTTGTCTCCGTACTGCTGCTGCTGTTCTCGTACCGGTTCGTAAGCAGCGTGACGCGGCCGATCCTGAAGCTGACGCAGTCGGCTAGGGAGCTGTCGCGGGGCAATTTCCAGAACCCGATCGTCGTGCATCAGAACGACGACATGGCGTTCCTCGCCAAGACGCTCGACAGCATGCGGCTTAACATCGGCAGCCTGTTCGACGAGATCCAGAGCAAGGCCCAGCTGGAATACGATCTGCACAAGCACAAGCTCATGCTGAAGGAAAGCGAGCTAAAGAGCCTGCAGAGCCAAATCAACCCGCATTTTTTGTTCAACACGCTCAATATGCTGTCCAAGGAGGCGTATTTGGCGGGCGCTGGCAAGACGAGCGAGCTGATCAGCTCCGTCGCCGGGATGCTGCGCTACAACCTCCGCCGGATGGACAGCCGGGTGACGCTCCGGGAGGAGATCAACGTGCTGGAGGAATATTTGGCGATCCAGCAGGCGCGCTTCGGCGACCGGGTCCGCGTCGTCCGCGACATTGACGAGGCGGCGCTGGACGTCGAGGTGCCGATCCTGATCCTGCAGCCGCTCGTCGAAAACGCGTTCATCTACGCGATCGAGCCGTCCGAGGACGGCGGAACGCTGACACTGCGCGTGCGGGGCGAGGCGGAGCGGGTCGTCGTCGAGGTGCGGGACGACGGGCCGGGCATGGCGCCGGAGAAGCTCGCCGGCCTGCTGGGCGACCCCGATCCGGCCGAGCGCCGGGGGCACGCCACCGGCATCGGGCTGCGCAACGTGCTCGACCGGCTGCAGCTGTTCTTCGGCGCGGAGAATCTGCTCGCGATCGATTCCGCCGCCGGGTCGGGCACCTGCATTACGCTGACATTGCCAAGGGGGGCGAGCGCATGATTACGCTGTTGATCGTGGACGACGAACCGATCGAACGGACCGCCTTGCGGCGCATGATCGAGCAGGGCTTCGGCGACATCGCGATCGTCGGCCAGGCGTCGAACGGGCGCGAGGCGATCGAGCTCGCGGAGCAGCTGAAGCCGGACCTGATCACGATGGACATCAAGATGCCCGGCATCGGCGGGCTGCAGGCGATCGAACGGATCCGGGAGGCCGGCGGCGACGCTGCGTTCATCGTCGTGAGCGCGTACGACACGTTCGAATTCGCACAGCAGGCTCTGCGTATGGGCGTGCGGGACTATCTGCTGAAGCCGAGCAAGACGGCGGTCGTGCTGGAGACGGTCGGCAAAGTCGCCGATGAGGTCAAGGCGTCGCGCCGCGAGCGGGAGAGCCGCGCACGCGACAAGGAACGGCTGTGCCGGATGCTGCCCGTCGTCGAGGCCGATATCGTCTCGCAGCTGCTGTTCGACTACGCGCCGTCGGTACATCTGAACGAGCTGATCGCGCTGCTCGGGGCGCCGGAGTTCGGCGAAGGCTTCGTCCTGAACGTGCTGCTGCTCGAGGGCAGCGCGGGCGAAGACCGCCCGGGCGGTCAGGAGGAGCTGCAGGCGCGGCTCTCGGAGCTGCTGGAGACGTCCGGCGTGCCGGGCTGGATCGGCAGACTGTCGGGCAGGCAGCTGCCGATCGTCGCGTTCCAGGAGCCGGGCGCCTCGTACCGCCAAACCGCGGTCGGGCTCGGACGGCGGCTGGTCCAGGCGCTGCGGCGCGGGGGCGGGCCGGAGCCGTTCATCGGCATCGGCGGGCCGAGCGCGGGATTGAACGACCTGCGCCGCTCGTACCACGAAGCGCTGCTAGCCGCCGTGGATCCGTCGCTGCCCGCGCGCTTTTGCCTCTACGAGGACTTGGCGCGGCATGACGCGCCGTCCGCCGGCGACCGGATGCCGGAGCTGGAGAAGGCGATTCTCGAGGACGTGCGCCGCGGCGGCTGGGAAGCCGCGGCGGCCGGCGCCATGCGGCTCGTCGATCTGCACGAGAGCGCCGGTCTGCCGCTCGGCATCGCCCAGCAGCGGATATTCGAGGTGCTCGTCATCGTCGCCCGGATGCTGGAGGAAATGGGCTACGAGGCCGGCAAGCCGTATTATTCCCGCCCGGCGGCGAGCTTCGTGCAGCTGAAGGCGGAAACCGGCGTGCTGCTCGGCCGGTTGGCAGAGAAGACGGCGCTGGCCGCGGGCGAGCCCGATCCGGGCCTCGTGAACTCGATGAAGAAGTTCATCAAGGACCACGCGAGCGAGGACCTGTCGCTCGAGCGGGTCGCGGCCGCGGTGGACCGGAACCCGTTTTATGTCAGCAAGCTGTTCAAGTCGCATTTCGGCATGAATTACATCGACTATCTGACGGAATGCCGGATGGAGGCGGCCAAGCAGCTGATGCGGGACACGGACAAGAGCCTGAAGGAGATCACGTTCGACGTCGGCTATCACGATCCGAATTATTTCAGCCGCGTGTTCAAGAAGATCGTCGGCCATTCCCCGTCGGATTACCGGAAGACGCTGCTCCGGCCGGCGGGCCGAAGCTGATGACGCACGTACGCCAGAGAGGAGTGTCGGCATGAAGGGGCGTATTGGAAGACGCGCTATAGGGAGCCGACTTGGCACGATTGGCGCGGTCGCGGCCATGCTGCTGTTGTCCGCCTGTTCGCCGGGCGGCGCGAACGCGGGGTTGGCCGAGAACGCGGGCGGACCGAGCGGGGCGGCGGAGGCGCAGCCGGCGCGGAAGCTGGTCGTCGGCCTGTCGCTCGACACGCTGCTCGAGGAGCGGTGGAAGAAGGACCGCGACCTGTTCAAGGCCGCGGCCGAGAAGCTCGGCGCCGAGGTCGACGTCCAGGCGGCGAACGGCGACGACGCCAAGCAGATCGCGCAGGCGGAGAACATGATCTCGCGGCGTGTCGACGTGCTCGTCGTCGTGCCGCACGACGCGGAGGTCTCGGCCGCCATCGTGGCGAAGGCGCACCGGGCCGGCATCAAGGTCATCTCGTACGACCGCCTCATCCTGAACGCGGACGTCGACCTGTACGTCTCGTTCGACAACGAGAAGGTCGGCGCGCTGGCGGCGCAGGCGATCGTGGCGCAGGCGCCCCGCGGCAACTTCGTCCTGATCGAAGGCGCCGATACCGACAACAACGCGCATATGATCAAGCGGGGGCAGCTGAGCGTGCTGCAGTCGCTCGTCGACCGCGGCGACATTCAGATCGTCTACGACCGGTTCACGAAGGAATGGAAGCCGGCGGAGGCGCTCGCGAACATGCGCGCGGCGCTTCAGGCGAACGGCGGCGCGGTCGATGCCGTCCTCGCGGCCAACGACGGCACGGCGGGCGGCGTCGCGGCGGCCTTGGCGGAGCGGGGGCTGGCGGGGAAGATCCCCGTCTCCGGCATGGACGCGGAGCTGGCGGCCGCGCAGCGGATCGTGGAGGGCACGCAGACGATGACGGTGTACAAACCGATCCGCAAGCTCGCCGAGACCGCGGCCGAACTCGCCGTCCGGATGGCCAAGGGCGAGCGGGTGAGCACGGACCGGACCGTCTTCAACAAGAAAATCGACGTCCCCGCCATTCTGCTCGAGCCGATTGCGGTGAACCGGTCCAACATCGACGCGACGATTATCGCGGACGGCTTTCACAGCCGCGAGGATGTGTATCGCCATGTGAAGGAGACCGCGGCGACCGGCAAATGATGCCTGCTGGATCGAGCCTCCCCTGAATTCGGTCTTGAAGCCATTGCATTCGCATAACCGAACGGCGCTTCCGCTTACCGCGGAGGCGCTGTTTTTTTTGCGGACAAGCCTGCGTCAAAATAGTGCAGACGATCCAAAAAAAGTGCTAGCGGACAGCGCTTTCCCATCCTGACGCCGATGCTATAGTTGCTCATGCAAGCGCTTCAGAACTTACCGAATTGAGAGGGGTATCGGAAATGGGAAATGGATGGAAACGGATATCGCTGCTGCTGGTCGTCATGATCTTGGCGGTCGCGGTCGCGGCATGCGGCAAGAACGGAAACGGCAAAGTGAGCGTCGGCATCGTGCTGCCGACGAAGGACGAGTCGCGATGGGTCCAAGACGAGCAGCGGTTCAAGGACGCGCTTGACGGTACGGACTATACGACGGAAATTTTATTCAGCCAAGGTTCTTCCGCGAAAGAGAAAGAAAACGTCGAAACGCTGATCAACAAGGGCATTCAAGTGCTGATTATTTGCCCGCAGGATGGCGATGCGGCTGCGGCCGCCGTCGAATCGGCGAAGAAAGCCGGCGTTACGGTCATCTCCTACGACCGCCTGATAACCAATACGGACGCGGTCGATTACTACGTCACCTTCGACAGCGTGGCAGTCGGCAAAGCGCAAGCTCAATATTTGGTCGACAACGCGAAAGGAAGCGGCGAACCGCTCTACTTGTACGCCGGTTCCGCTTCCGATAACAACGCGTTCCTGTTCTTCCAAGGCTCCTGGTCCGTCCTGCAGCCGAAAATCGCCGACGGTACGTTCAAGATCGCCAATTCCAGCGAAGCGGTCGCGTTACAGGACAAAGCCGAACTGTCTCGCGCCGAGATGAGTAAAATCATCGGCCAAGTGACCACGAACTGGGATGCCAACGAAGCGAAAAACAAAGCTCAGACGCATTTGACCGCAGCCGGCGCCGATATGAAAGGCGACGTTGCGATTCTGGCGCCAAACGACGATACCGCGCGTTCGGCCGCGGACGTCTTCGCATCGGATAAAGCGGTGACCAGCTTCACGGTGACGGGTCAGGACGCCGTCAAAGCTTCGGTTCAATACATCGTCGACGGCAAGCAGTCCATGACGGTGTTCAAGGACGTCCGCAATCTCGTGAAGGACGCGATGGGCATGGCGGTCTCGATTCTCGACGGCGGCACGCCGGAAACGACGGGCTCGTACAACAACGGCAAGATCGACGTCAAAGCGAAGCAGACCGAGGTCATCGTCGTCGACAAGTCGAACGTAAAAGAAAAGCTGATCGATTCCGGCTACTACGAAGCCGGCGATTTCACCGGCCTGTAACCGGCCGCGCGGCGCGAGGCTCGGGGAGGCGGGCGCGGAGCGATCCGCTGCTGCCTCCCGGTATGCAGGACTGGTCCCGTAAGGAGCGATGAAGCATGGGCGGCACGATATTGGAAATGAAAGGCATCTCCAAGACGTTCACGGGCGTCAAGGCGCTCTCGAACGTGAATTTCAAGGTCGAGCAAGGCGAGATCCACTGCCTGATCGGCGAGAACGGCGCGGGCAAGTCCACGCTGATGAAGGTGCTGAGCGGGGTCTATCCGCACGGCGCGTACCAGGGCGACATCGTCTTCGAAGGAAGCGTGCAGCGCTTCGGCAAGATCAGCGACAGCGTCAAGGCGGGCATCGCCATCATCTATCAGGAACTGGCGCTGTTTCCGGACCTGACGGTGTACGAGAACATTTTCGCCGGCAACGAAATCAAGCAGGGCGCCTTCGTCGACTGGAACCGGACGATCGCGCAGGCGAAGGACATGCTGCGGAAGGTCAAGCTGAACGTGAATCCCGAGACGCCGGTCAAGGAGCTCGGGGTCGGCAAGCAGCAGCTCGTCGAAATCGCCAAAGCGTTAAGCAAGGACGTGAAGCTGCTCATCCTCGACGAGCCGACGGCGGCGCTGAACGAGGACGACAGCGAGAATCTGCTGGCACTGCTGCGCGAGCTGAAGGCGCAGGGCATGACGTGCATCATGATCTCGCACAAGCTGAAGGAGGTCATCGCGATCGCGGACAAGGCGACCGTGCTGCGCGACGGCCGGACGATCTGCACGCTCGACGCCGCCAAGGGCGAAATCAGCGAAAGCGTCATCATCAAAAACATGGTCGGCCGCGAGATCGACGACATCTATCCGAAGCGGCCGCACGCCAGCTTCGGCGGCAACGTGCTCGAGGTCCGCGACTGGACCGCGTACGATCCGAGGCTCGGCAGGGCCGTCGTCAAGAACGTCGACCTGCATGTGAAACGAGGCGAAATCGTCGGCATTGCCGGCTTGATGGGCTCTGGACGGACAGAACTGGCGCTAAGCCTGTTCGGTAATCCGAAGGGGTATAAATTGCAGGGCGAGCTGCTGCTGGAAGGAAACCCGCGTGCCTTCAAGCACCCGCGCGACGCCATCAAGGCGGGCATCGCCTACGTGACCGAGGACCGCAAGGGCGACGGGCTGTTCCTCATCCAGGACATCAAGAGCAACATCGCGGCGGCGAATCTGGGGGCGGTCGCGGAGCGCGGCGTCATCAACGCCAACGAGGAAGTGAAGATCGCGAACGGCTACAAGCAGTCGATGAACATCAAGGCGCCGTCCGTGGAACAGCTCGTCGGCAACCTGAGCGGCGGCAACCAGCAGAAGGTGTCGCTCGGCAAATGGCTGTTCGTCGGGCCGAAGCTGCTCATCCTCGACGAACCGACGCGCGGCATCGACGTCGGCGCCAAATTCGAAATTTACACGATCATGAACAAGCTGATCGGCGAAGGCATGAGCATCATCATGATTTCCTCCGAGCTGGGCGAGGTGCTCGGCATGAGCGACCGGATCTACGTCATGGCGGAGGGCCGCATGAAGGGCGAGCTGACCGCCGAGGAAGCCGATCAGGAGAAAATCATGCATTTCGCGACGCAATAGGGGGAAGGCAGTATGAATTTCATGAAGGAAGCAAGGTCGCTCGTCAAGGTCAACATCCGCGAGTACGGGATGTACATCGCCTTATTCGTCATCATGCTGACATTCTCGATCTTGACGGACGGCCTGTTCATGTCGTCGCGCAACATCAGCAATCTGCTGGACGCGACAGGTTATATCGCCGTGCTGGCCGTCGGGATGACGCTCGTCATCGTAATCCGGCACATCGACCTGTCGGTCGGGTTCGCGGCCGGGTTCATGGGGGCCATCGCCGCGATATTCTTGACGCAGCTGGGCGTGCCGGTCTACCTTACGATCCCGATCATTCTCGTCATGGGCGTCGTCATCGGCATGTTCAACGGCTTTCTCGTCGCGCAGATCGGCATTCCGTCGTTCGTCGCCTCGCTCGCGGGCATGCTCATCTTCCGAGGGGCGCTGCTGCGCGTGACGGAGGACACCGGCACGATCATCGTCAAGGACGCGGGCTTTAACGCGATCGGCAACGGATTCATCCCGGCGATCGCCAAGGTCGGCGGGCTGAACCTGCTCTCCCTGATCCTCGGCGCCGTCGTCATCGTCCTGTTTCTGTACGGCGAGGCCGCGAAGCGGCGCAGCAAGCTGAAGTACAATTTCGAGGTCATCTCGAACCGGATGTTCGCGCTGAAGCTCGTATTCGTCTCCGCGATCATCGCGTACATCACGTACATCATCGCCGGCTACAACGGCTTCTCCTGGACGGTCATCATCATGGTGCTGATCGTGGCCGTTTATCACTTCCTGACGACGCAGACCGTGCTGGGGCGGCATATTTACGCCGTCGGCAGCAATCCGGAGGCCGCGCACCTGAGCGGCATCAGCGTCAAGAAGATCACCTACGTCGTGTTCGGCTCGATGGGCATGCTGTCCGCGCTGTCCGGCATTCTGTTCACGGCGCGGCTGCAGTCCGCGACGACGACGGCGGGCACGCTGTTCGAGCTTGACGCCATCGCGGCGGCCTACGTCGGCGGCGTATCCGCGGCGGGCGGCGTCGGCAAGGTGACGGGCTCCATCATCGGCGCGATCGTCATGGCGTCGCTGTCGAGCGGCATGAACCTGCTCGGCGTCGGCATCTCGTACCAGTACATGATCCGCGGCGCCGTGCTGGCGATCGCCGTCGTCTTCGACGTCATGACCCGCAAGAAGAGGGCGTAGACTCGTAAGACGCACCTTTCGGGAACCCGGCGGCCGCCGGCTAGACGGCTGCCGGATTTTTTGCGTTATTCGGGCGATGAAGGACAAATTATGCTCCCGGGCTCGGTCCCGAGGCCGGACACTGAACGCGCGATCGGCGATGTCTAGTTTGATTGTCCGCAGGCGCCCGGCGCCGGGGCGCGAGGCAGGACGAATTGCGGTTCGGAATTGGTAAGCTTGGGAATCGCCGGGTATAATGGTACATAGGAAACACTATCGCATCGCGCAGGCATACCGTATCAGCAAGCAAACCTATTCCGAAGGAGTCGTGGATGGCATGAAGGATACGATCGGGAAAGCGATCACGCTGGGCCTCGGCCTGGCGCTCGCCGGCAAGGAGCAGGTCGAGAAAACGTTCGACGAGCTCGTGAAGAAAGGCGAAATCGGCAAGGCGGAGTCCAAGGCGCTCGTCGATGAGCTGCTCGTGAAGGGCGAGGAGCTGCGCCGGCAGGTGGAGACGATGGCGCGCGAACGCGTGCAGGCGATCCTGGGCGAGCGGGAAGGCAAATACGCCACCAAAGCGGACATCGCGCGCATCGAGATGCGTCTGGACGCGCTGGAGCGGGAGCGGCGGAACCCTACCGAGCCGTGAGGGGAGGCCTCCGATGAGCGCGGGTAAACGGCTGCGGCAGCTGCAGCGCTACCGGACGATCGCTTCGGCATTTGCACGCGGCGGACTGGGCTACTTCTCCCACGAGGTGGGCCTGACCGACAAAATCATGTTTTTCCGGAGCGACGAGCGGAAGGAACTGCTGAACAAGAGCGTCGGGGAACGCATCCGCCTGCTGCTGGAGGAGCTCGGTCCGACGTTCGTGAAGCTCGGGCAGATCGCGAGCACGCGGCCCGACCTCATCCCGGCCGACATCGTGGCGGAGCTGGAGCGGCTGCAGGACAACGTACCGCCCGTCCCGTTCGCGGACATCGCGAACATCATCGAAGAGGAGCTCGGCGCGCCGGTCGGCCGGCTGTTCCGCTCCTTCTCCGAAGAGCCGCTGGCCGCGGCTTCGATCGGGCAGGTGTACGAGGCGCGCCTGTTGGACGGCACGCGGGTCGCCATCAAGGTGCAGCGTCCGGGCATTCAGAAGATCATCGATACGGACCTCGACATCCTGGCGGACTTGGCCCGGCTGGCCGAGGGCGCGCTTGAATGGGCCCGCAATTACCGTTTGGGCGAGATCGTCGACGAGCTGGCCCACACGCTGCGCCGGGAGCTGGATTACAACCTCGAGGCGCGCAATGCCGAACGCTTCCTGGCCCAAGACCAGCCGAACATCGTAGTGCCCGAGGTCTATTGGGACTACAGCTCGAAGCGCGTGCTGACGATGGCGTTCGTCGAAGGCATCAAGCTCTCCGACCGCGGCCAGCTGGAGCGGGCGGGACTCGACGCCGGCCAGCTGGCGAGCCGGTTCGCGACGACGATCCTGCACCAGGTGCTCGTCGCCGGCCTCTACCACGGCGATCCGCATCCCGGCAACGTGCTCGCCTTGCCCGACGGCCGTCTCGCGCTGCTCGATTTCGGCATGGTCGGCCGGCTCAATCCGGGGATGAAGAAAGAATTCGTCTCCTTCGTCATCGCCATGCGGAACCAAAGCTCGAAGGGCGTCATCCGGGCGATTTCCAACATGGGCGTCATCCCGGAGGACGCGGACCTCGACGCGCTCGGCGCCGACGTGGACGAGCTGCGGGAGAAGTACTACAAGGTGCCGCTCAACCGGATCGGCTTCGGCGAAATCGTGGGCGACCTGTTCGCGCTGTCGTTCCGGCACCGGATTCGCATCCCGTCGGAGATGACGCTGCTCGGCAAATCGCTGCTGACGATGGAGGGCGTCGTCACGGCGCTCGACCCTTCCTTCAGCGTGTTCGACGTGGCGGAGCCGTTCGGCAAGCGGCTGTTCCTGGAGCGGCTCGATCCCCGCAATATCGTCAAGGGCTGGCTGGAGGATATCCCGGACCTCTTCGATCTGCTCGGCGAAGTGCCGCTCAGCCTGAAGCAGCTGTCGCGCATCATCCGGCAGGGCAAGCTGCGCGTCGAGTTCGTCTCGCCGCAGGCGGATCTGCTCGCGAAGAAGCTCGACCGGATCAGCAACCGGCTGTCCTTCAGCATCGTGCTGCTGTCGCTCAGCATCCTGATGGTCGGGCTCATCATCGGCTCTGCCCTGACTCATACGCAAGCGCTGATCTGGCGGATTCCGATCATCGACATCGGGTTCATCGCCGCGCTGTTCATGTTTCTGTGGCTGATCTTCGCGATTTTCCGTTCGGGCCGCTTCTGAAGCGAGCAGCTTACAGGCGAGCGGTTTACAGGTCCTTATCCGCATATGTGACTAGCCCCGAATTCGCTTCGGGGCTTTTTCCGATCATCCGAAGCACGAGGAGGGAACGCCGCTGGATACGAACGCCATCATCGCGGCGCTGACGCGGGCTCCAGGCCGCAAGGCGCTGTTTCATTTTACGCGGGCGGACAATCTGCCGGCGATCGCGCATGCCGATGCGCTTCGGTCCAGTCTGACGATCACGGGGGACGATTCCGGGATACGACGGCCGTCGGCCGTTACCTCGCACGAGGACGGCCGGGCGGTGACCGTTAACGCGCATCTGCGCATATCTCCGGCCATGATGGCGCCGGGCTGGAGCGTCGAACGGTTCCGGGCCTGCCTGGACCGGCACGTGTTCTTCTGGCCGACGCGGCGGGACTGCCTCGCGATGCTGGAGACATACGCGCGGCGGGAGCCGGGCGGGCGGTTCGCCGTGCTGGAGCTGGATGCCGCTTCGCTGCTCGCGGCCAATCAGGACGCGGCGAAGCTGTCCAAGTACGATTCCGGCAGCTCGCCCCGCTTCCCGAAGCGCTGCGGCTATTTGAAGAGCCCGGCGATGCTGCTGCCGCTGGCGGCGTTCGGCACGCCGTCGGACGCGCCGGTGCCCGCGAAGCCGTCCGAGGTGAAGGAGGTGCTGGTGGAAGGCGCCGTACGCGAAGTGAGCCGCCACCTCAGGCGACTCTACGTCAAGGACGCGGCCGACGCGCCGGACCGCTGGGCCGGCCTCGCCGCTTCGCTGGACGACTTCGCCGCGGACGCGCCGGTCCGCCGGTCATGAGCCCCGGCCGAAACTATGACGGTGCCGTCATGTCAGCTAGATTGCCATTTCGCCCTGCTATCCCCATATGAAAACGCCGCCGGCGAAGAACCTCCGCCTAGAGCTTTGAATAGGATATAACCTATTCGAAGCTCTTTTTCGCGTTTACGGAGAGCTTGCGAATATAACCGGTTCCGGGCGAACCGTTCACATACACCCCCGAAACGCGGACATCCGCAGTTCATCAGATGAAGGAGAGAAAGATATGAGCAGAACGATGAAGCCCGTCCTGCTGCTGCTGGCCGCCCTGCTGCTCGTCATGGCCGCGGCCTGCGGCCAAGACTCGGGCAAGGGCAAGGACGAATTGACAACGGTGAAATTTTCCGAAGTCATCCGGTCCATCTTTTACGCGCCGCATTACGTGGCGATGTCGCAGGGCTTTTTCGAGCAGCAGGGGCTGAACGTCGACATGAACACCGCGCAGGGCTCCGACAAAGGCGCGGCGGCGCTGATCGCCGGCACGGCGGACATTTCCCTCGTCGGACCGGAAACGACGATTTACATTTTCAACCAGAAGGGCGAGAAGATGCTCAAGGCGTTCCATCAGCTGACCGCCAAGGACGGCTCGTTCCTGCTGTCCCGGGAGAAGCTCGACGATTTCGCCTGGAGCGACTTGGCCGGCAAAACGGTCATCGGCTGGCGTCCCGGCAGCTCGCCGCAGATGGTGCTGAACTCCGTGCTCCTGAAGGAGCAGATCGAAGGCGTCAACGTCGTCACGAACATCGCCTCGACCGCGATGGCAGGGGCCTTCACGAGCGGCCAAGGCGATTTCATTCAAGTGTTCGAGCCGGTCGCCTCGACGCTCGTGAACGAAGGCAAGGCGTATCTGGTCGCATCGCTCGCCGATGGGTTCGGCGATTATCCCGAGACGTCGTACGTGGCGACGTCGGATTACATCCAGGGGCATCCGGAGGTCATCCAGAAGTTCACGGCGGCGGTGACCGAAGGCGCGAAATGGCTGAACACCGCGTCGGACGACGACATCGTAAAGGCGCTGAAGCCGTTCTTCGACGGCACGCCGGACGATCTCATCCTGCAGTCGGTCAACCGTTACAAGGAGGCTGGCGTGTGGCCGACCGAGCCGGTGCTGACACAGGCGCAGTTCGATATCCTGCAGAACGTCCTCGTGGAGAACGGCGTGCTGAAGGCGGAAGACAAAGTAACGAACATGGAAGACGTCGTCGACATGAGCTTCGTGCAGAAGCTCGGAGAGACGGATTGAGCCATGGCAGCGGAGGGGAGCGGCATGCGGGAAGCGCGTGAGGAGCATATCCGGCTGAGCGGCGTCGGGCTGAGCTATTTCACGCCGAGGGAAGAGACCGAGGCGCTGCGCGGCATCGACCTATCGATCGGCAAGGGCGAGTTCATCAGCATCGTAGGGCCGAGCGGCTGCGGCAAAAGCACGCTGCTCTCCCTCGTCTCCGGCATGCTGAAGCCGACGCGGGGGAACGTCGCGATCGACGGCGCCGAGGTGACGGGACCTTCGGCCAAGGTCGGCTACATGCTGCAGCACGACCATCTGTTCGAATGGCGGGACGTGCTCGGCAACGTCACCGTCGGGGCCGAGATCCGGCGGATGGAGAAGGCGGCCGCGCGGCGGAAAGGGCTGGAGCTGCTCGAGCGGTACGGACTCGGCGACTTCGTCCGCCATTCTCCTGTCCAATTGAGCGGCGGCATGCGCCAGCGGGTGGCGCTGATCCGGACACTCGTGGCGGAGCCGGATATTTTGCTGCTGGACGAACCGTTCTCGGCGCTCGACTACCAGACCCGGCTGACGCTGTCGGAGGAAGTGTTCCGCATCATCAAGGACCAAGGCAAGACGGCGGTGCTCGTCACGCACGACCTGTCGGAAGCCATCAGCATGGCAGACCGGGTCATGGTCATGTCCAAGCGGCCGAGCACGATTTCGGCGATCCACGACATCGTCTTCGACGAAGGGCAATTGTCGCCGTGGAGCAAGCGGCAGGCGGCGAAGTACCACGATTATTTCAACGCGATCTGGAAGGAGCTCGAGGACCATGCCGTCTCCGCTATATGAACGTTATCTTCGCATCCAGAAGCGCCGGCAGCGGCTGATCTGGCTCGTCCGGCTCGCGCTGCTGGCCGCCTTCCTGGCGATCTGGGAGCTCGCGGCACGCGCGGGCTGGGTCGATTCCATGCTCACGAGCAGCCCGTCCCAGATGTGGACGTCGTTCCGCGAGCAGGTCGCGGAGGGCACTGTATTCCGTCACCTGCTCGTCACGACGCGAGAGACGCTGGTCGGCATCGTCGTCTCCATGCTCGCCGGCATGGTCATCGCGACGCTGTTCTGGTGGTCGTCGTTCGCGTCCAAGGTGCTCGACCCGTACATGGTCGTCCTGAACGCGCTGCCTAAAGTCGCGCTCGGTCCGATCTTCTTCATCTGGCTGGGCGACCAGTACTCGGTGTACGGCATGGCGGTCGCAATCTCGATCATCGTGACGATCATCATGATCGAGAACGGGTTCAAGGATATCAGCCGCACGAAGCTGAAGCTGATGGAATCGTTCGGCGCGACCAAGGCGCAGATGCTCGGCATGGTGCTGCTTCCGGCCAGTGTGCCGCATCTCATCGCGACGCTGAAAGTGAACGTCGGGCTCACGCTCGTCGGCGTCATCATGGGCGAGTTTCTGTCGTCGAAGGCGGGGCTCGGGTACTTGATCATCTATGGCGGCCAAGTGTTCCAGATGAATCTCGTCATGGTGAGCATCGCCATGCTGGCGCTGCTGTCGGTCGTGCTCTACGGGCTGGTGAACGTGCTCGAGCGGTTCGCGCGCAAGAGGTACCATTACGAGCCGTGACGGCGGGAGCCGAAAGGGATGAGAACACCGATGCGTAGTATAGCCCCATATAACTCGCAGCCGCATCGGGATCCCGCCTGGGACGATGCGGCTGTTCGATGTTTGTGCCGGCGTCGCAAGCGGTCGGAAAGGCACTGCGGCGATGGCCCGAAGCGGGCCGCGCGCCGAACGGATAGGCTTCGCCGAAAACGTAAACGCCCCGGGCTCCATCCGATGGATGGCAACCTGGGGCGTTCGCGTTTGTCGTGCTGCGGCGGCGGAATGGCGCCGCGGCGGCCGACCGGCTTTCAAGAGCGCCGGCGGGCTGTCCGCCTCCGCTTGGCGCCTAGCCTCCGGCGGCGTAGTAGCCGCGCAGCGCGTCCTTGATGCCAAGCGGATTGCCGCGCAAATCCTTGGCGCTGAAGAACACGTCGCCGTCCACTTCCGGATGCGACTTGCCGTAGTCCAGCTGGCGGATGATTTCGTTCGCGGACTGCCAGCCCGCCTCCGATGTGCCGAGCTTATACGGCGAATGGCCGATGTAGAGGTCCACGTTCGTGCCCTTCACTTCATTCGACCACCAATCGACGAGCTTGCCGTACGGCGCCGCCAGCGTGTCGAAGCTCCAGTACAGCTGCGGCGCGACGTAATCGATCCAGCCGTTCTTGATCCAGGTCCGGACGTCGGCGTACATGTTGTCGTAGTCGGTCACGCCGGCCCGCGTCGGCGAACCGGTCGGGTCGACGTTGTTGTTGCGCCAGACGCCGAACGGGCTGATGCCGAAGCGGACGCCCGGCTTCGCGGCATGAACCGCTTGGCCGAGTTCGCTCACGAACGCGTTGATGTTGGCCCGCCGCCAATCGGCGAGCTTCAAGTTCAGCGGATTATTGGCCGCGAAGGCAGTGGAATCCGGAAAATCGGCGCTCGTCGGATAGAAGTAATCGTCCAGGTGGACGCCGTCAATGTCATAGTTCTTCACGGCATCCATGATCGCGTCGATAATGTGGCGGCGAGCATCGGGCAGGCCCGGATTCAAATACGGCTTGCCGCCCGAGAGGACGATCCATTCCGGATGCTGCAGCATGACGTGGTTCGGGGCGAGCCCGCCCGTCTTGGCGTCGAGGCCGGCGCGGAACGGGTTGAACCACGCGTGAAATTCCATGCCGCGTTTATGCGTCTCCGCGATCATGAACGAGAGCGGATCGAACGTCGGCGCTTTGCCCTGCGTCCCGGTCAAGTACTTGGACCACGGCACGAGAGCGGACGGGTACAATGCGTCGCCGGCCGCGCGCAGCTGCACGAATACCGCGTTCAGCCCCATGCCTTGCAGATCGTCCAGCAGCTGCACGAACTCGGTCTTCTGCTTATCCGCGTTGCCGGCCGAGGCCGCGCTCGGCCAATCCAGATTGTACACCGTGGATATCCAGGCGCCGCGCAGGCCCGCCGTGCCGGCACCCGGGTTCGAACCGGGGTTCGTGCCCGGATTCGAGCCGGGTACGGAAGGTCCGGCACCGGGATCCGAGCCCGGATCCGGTACGGCGACGTCGGGATCGTGCAGCGAGATCGAGCGGGCGGCCGGATCCCAGGCGACCGTCAGGCCGAGCGACTCGCCGACGAAGCGCAGCGGCACCATGACCCTGCCCGAGACGACCTGAGCCGCGCCGTCCAGCTTGACCTGCGCCCCGTCAACGACGGCGGTCGGTTGGCCGCTGCTCAGCGTAATGAGCGTATCCGCCTGACGGATCGTCACGGTTCGCGCGGCCGGCGACCAGTCGACGGTCGCCCCGAGCCCTTCGCCGATCACGCGCAGCGGCACCATGGCCAGATTCAGTTTCGGCACGATATACGGCGGCACGTCCGAGTTCAAGCGCGCGCCTTCGAGGTAGATGGCGATTTCGCCGGGCGCGCTCCCGGACGCGGCAGCCGCGAAGCGCGGCGGCAGCGCGAGCGACAGGACGACGAGCAGGGCGGGCAGCAGCCGGCCTGCCCGCGGACGGCGAAACGAGGTGCGAGAGATAAGCGGTTTCATAAAGCCTCCTAAAAGTTACTAATCCGTTAGACGTGCCGGAGGGGCGCGAAGTTGCGCACGAACGCGAAATCTGTCGGCGGCGGCTGACCGTGAACGACCCCGCGAACGATCCGCGAACGGCCCGATACGAACGAAAAGCCCCGGACCGGCGCGCTGCGGAAACCGCAGCCCGAAGCCAGTCCGGGGCTTGTATACATCGCGTTAATGCGGCGAACCGCCTTTAGTTCATGACCGCTTTCATGTGCGCGGCCGTGATGGACCAGTGGGAAGTGGTCCAGTACTTGGCTTTATCTTTGATCAGGATGATTTGCGGCGACTCGTGCTTGACCGCGATATCTTCCGCGATTTGGTTGGAGACCGGGCGGGATTCGATGACCTTGACGAGCACGTAGTCCGTGTTCGTGTCGGCGTCGCCGCCGTTCAGGTAACTCGTGAATTCGTTGTACGCGTTCGCGCTTACCGGACACGTGGTGCTGTGCTTGAACACGACGAGCGGGCGCGAAGCCGAACCTTCCAGCGCGGCTTTCCATTCTTCGACCGTTTGAATTTCCTTGTATGGCTGCGACATGGCGCATTCTCCTAACTGTTATGAAATGAGTTACAGTACCTTCGCTTCACATCATACCATAACCGCATCCGAAGCACCACTCGTCCGGTCCGGCGCTATTTCAGCGTCAGCAGCGCCGGCCACAGCTCGGCCTGCTCGAAGCCCAGCCGCCATGCCGCGACTCCGGCGAGGTCGTATTTCTTGGCGATGGCGACGCGCGCCTTGACCGTCTCGGCCGTCTCGGACCAGAACACGTGCGTGTAGCCGTCGCTGCCGGCGTACCGGTATTTCGTCTGGCCGGAAGCGGCATCGAAGACGCCCTTCGCGCCGGTGGATTGGATGAGCGCGCCGACACTCTTCATGAGGAGCGCCTTGCTGTCGACGAGGCCGCCGGCAGCATCGACGCGCCATTCGCGCGCATAGAATGGAATGCCGAGCATCAGCTTGCCGTGGGGAATGCCGTAGGCCAGAAATTGCCGCACGCCTTCCTCGGTCCAAGCCAATCCCGCGACGGAGCCGGCCTGGTCGCTGCCTTCCCAATGCTGGTCGTACGCCATCAGGACGATCATATCCACGATGCCGGCCAGCGCGGCGTGGTCGTAGGCGGTCTGCGCGTCCCACAGCACGTCGCCGCGCGGCAGATCGACCGACACGGTCAGCCCGGACTTATGGGCGGCCGACGTCAGCGACCGGAGGAACGCCGTGTAGCGGTCGCGGTCGCCGCCGGCGAGGCCCTCGAAGTCGACGTTGACACCCGCGACTTTCAGCTGCGCGAGCCTGGCGACGAGCTTCGCGATGAAGCTGTTTTGCGCCGCGGGATCGCGCAGGAACGCGCTCGTGAGCTTGGCGTCGAACTGGTTGCTCACGAGCGGCGTTAGCTTGATGCCGGAGGCGCGCACGGAGGCGGCCAGCGCGGGATCGGAATCGTCCGTGAACGATCCGTCCGCGGCCGCGAGTTCGAACCAGGACGGGGAGTCGATGTCCAGCCCTTGCGTCCGGCCGAGCTGCGAGAGCACCGTGTCCGTATCGGAAACGCCGTTCCAGCCGAGGAACGTCAGCGTCTTGGCGCTGCTCCAGATCGTCCGGCCGTCCGCCGTCACGACGGAGGCGTTCTTATAGCCGGCGGCGTACGCCACGGCGCTCTTGCGGGCGTTGAAGGTCCGCAGCAGCTTATCGCCCTGGAACACGGACAAGTAGGGCAGGTTCGTCCACCAGGTGAGACCGTCCTTCTTGACGGCAGCGCCGGCCAGCTTCTTGGCGTACGCGATCGCGCCGTCAATGCCGAAGAAGGACTTGACCGCCGGGCCTGACTGCATGACCGTGAACGTCGGCGTATTGCGGTGCACGACTTGGCTGGTCGAGGTATTCACGACCGTCGCGCCGGGCAGTCCGTTCGCGGCGCGTTCCGCGTCGAGCAGGAAGCCGTATCCCTTATCGCCGACCAAAACGCCGTCCTTCACAACGCTGTACGCTGGCTTCGACTGCCGCAGCGCGGCGGCGCGGGCATCGGAAATATTGTCCCACACCCATTGGTTCGTGGACAAGTCGATGATATGCGCGCCGGCGTATGTGCCGGCCGCTTTTTTGGCTTCGGCAAGCGTCGCGAACGACCCGCTTGCGATGGTTTTGTCTCCTTGATAGACCTGGAAATGCGGGAATTTACTCTCGACGAAGCCAGGCGCCTCCAGATCGCGGATCTGGGCGAAGCGGGTCTTGGCGGCGAACTGCTCCGCTTCCCGCAGCGTCCGGAATTCGCGGCCCGGGGACGACACCCCGTTCTCGTACACCTTGTAGCGCGGAAAATCGTCCCAGATCCATTGGCGGCCCGTGATGCGCTCGACATGGGCGTACGCGTATCCTTTGGCATAGGCGATGGCGCCGGCGCTTGTCTGAAAGTCGCGGATGGGCTTGTCGTTCTGATAGACCCGGTAATTCTTCGTTCCGTCGGCGGCGCGCGCGGCCGGAACGGCGAACGCCGCCAAGCCGGCCTGCACGGCCAACGTTAGGGCGATCACGGCTGTCCATTTGCTGCGATTGTGCATATGCGAGTCCAACACTCCTCTCCCGGTGTATAGCGTTAAACGCGCCAATCGGGACGAGGTTGCGGAAGTTCGACAATTTTCGTAGAAGAAACAGCGCGTTCGGACGCTCGGCGACTCGCGTCAGTATCCAGCTGCCGCCGGCGCGCGACAAAAAAACGGGGCAGCCAGCGGCTGCGCCCGTTCTATTCATAGCATCAATCCTCGATGTCCGCCCAAAATTCCTCGTCGGCGTCGAGCGTAATCTGGGAGCGGTATTTGCGCAGGTTGTACTGCTTCAGCAAATATTGTTCGATCGCTTCCAGCAGGTTCGCTTCGATGAGAAACTGGCTGCGGCCCTTCACCCAAACCTCCGCGGTATAGCCGTATTGCTCCTCCCAGGACAACTGCACTTCGACATCTGTCGGCGAAACGCCTCGGCGCTCCGCCATGTGGAGGCACACGGCGTTAATGATCTCGTCCGTGTAAATCCGCATGATTAATAGGGTCTCCGGTTGCCGGGATGCGCCGGCTTATTGCGGTTTCGGAAGTAGCGCACGATGCCGCTGATCAGCACGATGACGACGTAGATGGCCAATACGTTGACCAGCAGGCCGATGATATTGCCTAAGAAGCCCATGTTGCCGAACAGCCCGCCGAACAGCATGCCGGCGAGACCGCCGATCATCAGGCCCTTCATAAAGCTGCCGCCGCTGAAAAATCCGCGGTTCGCGTTCGTCGCCGCGCCTGATTTCGTCGTGCCCGTCTGGGTCTTCGTCACGTTATCGGCCGGCTTGGACGGCGTCTGCGTGAAACTCTGACGCGGAGATTTGAATCCGCCCCCCCGCGGTTTCGCGTCGGCTGCCGACGCGGTGAACGCGAAGAACAGCGCGAATGCCATCAATACTAGTAGCCCCTTCTTCATATGCTTGTCTCCTCCTGTGTTTTTTGGTTGCTATGGACTTATTGCGCTTCGGTACTTTTACGTCTAATATAATCAAAGGTTTCAGATTTCATTCTTTCATCGGGCACGACGTCGGAAAAACGGGGGATCACGATGGAAAAGGAAGAGTATCCGGACGATTACGAGGCGTATCTATACGAGTTTCACGCGACGCGGGACTATTTCGAGTGCCACGAGCTGCTCGAAGCCTATTGGAAGGCGCATCCCGGCGACGGATTCGGCGAGACGTGGGTGGGATTGATCCAGCTCGCGGTCGGCGCGTACCATCACCGGCGGGGGAACTTGCGGGGCGCGGTGAAAATGTTCGCGCAAGCCCGGCGGCGGCTCGCGCCGGAGCAGCTGGACCGCCTGGGCCTCGACGGCGGCGCGCTGCCCGGCATGATCGACGAACGGCTCGCGGCCCTTGAGCGGCGCGAAGCGTTCGCCGACCCGACGCTGCCGATCGCGGACGCGCGCCTCCTCGCGCGGCTGCGGCAGCGGGCCGCGTCGGCCGGCCTCGGATGGGCGCTGCCGAGCGGGACGGAGCCGGCGCTCGTCCATCGCCACGCGCTTCGCGACCGCAGCGAGGTGATCGCCGCGCGCGCGGCCGCGGCGGTGGCGAAGCGCGCCCGGGACGCGAAGCCGCGGAACGGCTGAGCGCGGCCGTCGCATCCGGCCGTAGGGCTGGCCGGGGCGCCGCGCCTGGCATAACGGCAAAAAGCTTCGCGCCGCACGGGTACGTCCCGTCGGCGCGAAGCTTTTTTTGCGGAACGGCGGACGGCTTATTCGCCGTAGCCGTCGACGACGAGGTCCAGCTTGCCCGTCGTCGGATCGATGATCATGCCGTGCACCGGCGTTCCGGCCGGCAGAAGCGGGTGGTTCTTGATGATGCCGACGCTTCGCTCGACGCTCTCCTGGACGTTGTCGAAGCCGGTCAGCCAACGGTCCAGCTGAATGCCGGAATTGTTCAGCGTGCGGACCGTGTCCTCGGAAATGCCGCGTTCGTGCATATGCGAGACGACGATCTTGGAGTTCAGGCCGGTCATGCCGCAATCATGGTGCCCGATGACGACGACCTCGCGGGCGCCGAGCTCGTAGACGGCGACCAGGATGCTCCGCATGATGTTCCCGAACGGCTGGGTGACGATCGCGCCGGCGTTTTTGATGATTTTGGCGTCGCCGTTGCGCAGGTTAAGCGCCTTAGGCAGCAGCTCAGTCAGCCGCGCGTCCATGCAGGTGACGATCGCGAGTTCTTTTTCGGGAAATTTGTCGGTCCGGTACTGTTCGTATTCGCGATTCTCCACGAACCGTTCATTGAAGGCCAACATGTTGTCGATCGTGCTCAAGCCGGTTCCTCCTCAATTCGCAGTTCTGGCGGAGGGCTGCTCCGCAATATAGGCGGCGGGTTACTCAGCAGCCGCAGGTTCGCCGTGTAGATCTGGCTGTCGCTCTTCAGCACGAAGGCGTTGCGCGCAATGTTGTAGTCGATCTTCAACTCGGGTTCGAAGAACACCTCGTAATTGGGCTCGTACCAGACGGAGTACGGGGATCCTTCGCCGAGCTTGTCGTTCGGATCCGGCTCGCGGACGATCGCGAGCGTCGGCACGCCGTTCATGACGCAGCCGCAGCCTTCCGTGTCGTACAGCAGCTTCAGGCTTTTGCCGGTATCGGCGAGAGGGCCTTCGAGCTGGCCCACGGCGTCCGGCGTGAAGGTGAATTGCATGATGAGGGCTCCTTTCCGCGCAGGTTGGCGGGTAATCGAAGACGAGCGCTTGGATTAAAGTTGATTATACGGCGTGCAAAAAGTATGATCAAGTAGAAACCAAAACGTAACCCTAGGAGAGGTGGACGAAACGTGACGAAAGCGAATGAAAACGAAGCGCTGCAGCGGTTTACGGAACGCATCGCGCTAATCAAGAGCTACGAAGAAGCGCTGGCCCTGCTGTATTGGGATTTGCGCACGGGCGCGCCGCGCAAAGGCGTGGAAGTCCGCTCGGAGGCCATCGGACAGCTGTCCGGGCAGTCCTTCAAGCTGTCCACGGCGCCGGAGCTGGGCGAATGGCTCTCCGCGCTGGAAGCGCCGGATACATACGAGACCCTGACCGAGACGCAGCGGCGGCTCGTGACGGAGACCCGCAAGGATTACGACCGCAGCGTCAAAATCCCGCCGAAGCTGTACCAGGAATACGTGGTCCTGACCTCGCAGGCGGAGTCCATGTGGGAAGAGGCGAAGGCGAAGAGCGACTACGCGTCGTTCGAGCCGTACCTCGACAAGATCATCAACTATACGAACCAGTTCATCGATCTATGGGGCGTGAAGGGCACCCGCTACGACACGCTGCTCGACATGTACGAGCCGGGCATGACGACGGCGCAGCTCGACCGCGTGTTCGGCGGCCTGCGTGAGAAGCTCGTGCCGCTGTCCGCGGCGATCGCGGCGTCCCCGCATCAGCCCGATACGAGCTTCCTGAAGCAGGACTATCCGAAGGATGCGCAGAAGCAGTTCAGCAAATTCATCCTTGAGCAAATGGGCTTCGACTTTGCGGCCGGCCGTCTCGATGAGAGCGTGCATCCGTTCGCGACGGGCCTGAGCCCGGGCGACGTGCGGATTACGACGCGCTACCTGGCGGATGACGTGACGAGCGCGCTCTTCGGCACCATTCACGAGGGCGGTCACGCGCTGTACGAGCAGAACATCAGCAAGGACCTGGTCGGCACGACGCTCGCGACCGGCACGTCGATGGGCATCCATGAGTCGCAGTCCCGCTTCTGGGAGAACGTGATCGGCCGCTCCAGGAGCTTCTGGAGCCGTTATTACGGCGACCTTCAGCGCCATTTCCCGGGCCAGCTCGAAGTGCCGGTGGAAGACTTCTACCGCGCGACCAACGTCGTCCGGCCTTCGCTCATCCGGATCGAAGCGGACGAACTGACGTACAACCTGCACATCATCATCCGGTACGAGATCGAGAAGCTGATCTTCAACGAAGGCGTGAAGGCGTCCGAACTGCCGGCGCTGTGGAACGCGAAGTACAAGGAGTACCTCGGCATCGAGCCGGAGCATGACGGCGAAGGCGTGCTGCAGGACGTCCACTGGTCGGGCGGCGCGTTCGGGTACTTCCCGTCGTACTCCCTCGGCAACATGTACGCGGCGCAAATTACGGATACGCTGGAGCGCGCGCTGCCGAACGTCTGGGAGCTCGTCGAGGCCGGCAACCTGATTCCGATTAAGGATTGGCTGACGGACAAAATCTACCGCTTCGGCAAGCTGAGAACGCCGTCCGAGCTGATCGAGGGCATCACGGGCAAGCCGCTCGACCCCGATTACCTCGTGGCGTACCTGAAGAAGAAGTACGCCGACATTTACAAGCTGTAGCCTCAGCGCCGCAGCGCGATGAATCGAATACAATGAAGAAACAGATAATGAAGAAACGAATAAATGAAGATACGAAGAAGGCCGCTTTCGCCCCGCGCGAAAACGGCCTTCTTTTTTAATGCAGGGAGTCGCTCCGCCGCTCCTTGGCCATGAGCTGCCGGAGCTTCGTCTCGGTCGGGGAGTCTGGATCCGGCGTATAGATGCTGACGCGCAGATCGGTATCGCCCTGCAGCTGCAGCGACGTGAGGTGGAACAGCATCTTGCCCGCTTTGGCGTGCCGGAATTCCACCAGTACCTCCGGCGCCGCGCTCACGCGGCTTTGTTCCCACAGCGGCTGGAAATCGGGGTATGTCGCGGTCATGTCGCGGAGGAAGGCGTCGTACCAGTCGTCGTCGACGTACTGTCCGTAATAGGCGCGGAAGATCGCCAGGTAGCCGCTGATGAAATGCTCCCAGTTGCCGGCGAGCCGGCGGAATTCCTTGCGTTCGAACAGCAGCGCGATCATGTTGCGCCTCGCCTCCGGGATGCGCTCGAAGTCCATGAACACGTGGGACGCCGCCTCGTTCCAGCCGACGATATGGCAGTGCCGGTCGGAGACGATCGTCGGGCAAGCCTGCAGCTCGTCGAGGATGCGGCGGAGCGGCGGGCCGATGCGGGCCGTCTCCTCGCGCTTGGCCGCAGAGCCGGCGGCGGGCAGCTCCAACGCGAGGGAGAACAGGTACTTGCGCTCGTCGGTATTGAGCCGAAGCGCGGAGGCGACGGCCTCCAGCACGGACGCCGACACCTTGATGTCGCGTCCCTGCTCCAGCCAGGTATACCAGGTCGGGCTTACGCCGGCGAGCTGGGCAACTTCTTCGCGGCGAAGCCCCGGCGTTCTGCGGCGCGTGCCGGCGGGCAAGCCGGCATCCTGCGGCGTCAATTTGGCCCGCTGCGCCGTCAGGAAGCTCGAGAGCGCCTTCAATCTCGTGGGCTGGTTCATGCAGGGCACTCCTTTGGTTAATATAGTAGTGGTTATACTAGCATAAACGACAACTTGTAATAGGATAGCATATATGTCAACATAGCACCACAAGGCAGCCTATCAAGGAGGAAGAGAGCAATGGAGAAAGTATATATCACGGGCATGGGCATCGTGTCGCCGCTCGGCAACGATGTGAACGCCTATTGGGAAGCGCTCAAGCGGGGCGCGTCCGGCATCGGGCCGATCGACCGCTTCGACGTCTCGGGGCATAAGACGCGCATCGCGGGACTCGTCCGCGACTTCGACGCCGAAGCGCTGTTCGGCCGGAAGGAAGCGCGGCGGATGGACCGCTTCTGCCAATTCGCGCTGGCGGCCGCGGATCAGGCGTGGCGCGACGCCGGGCTGGAAGGGGCGGACATCGACGCCGAACGAATCGGCGTATACGTCGGCTCCGGCATCGGCGGCCTCGAGACGCTGCTGGCGCAGGACGGCGTGCTCCGGGAGCGCGGACCGGATCGCGTCAGCCCGACGCTCGTCCCGATGATGATCGCCAACATGGCCGCGGCGATGATCAGCATCCGCTACGGGCTTCACGGCCCGACAATGGCGCCGGTAACGGCGTGCTCCATCGGCAATACCTCGATCGGCGAAGCGTACCGCCTGATCCGCGGCGGCTATGCCGATATCGTCATCGCCGGCGGCTCGGAAGCAGCGGTGACCGAAATCTCGCTCGCGAGCTTCGGCAACGCGACGGCGTTGTCCGGCCGCAACGCCGAGCCGGCTAAGGCCAGCCGCCCGTTCGACAAGGGCCGGGACGGGTTCGTCATGGCCGAGGGAGCTGGCATCGTCGTGCTGGAGTCGGAATCGCACGCCAAGAAGCGCGGCGCGCGCCCGTACGCGGAAGTCGTCGGTTACGGCGCCAGCTCCGACGCGTACCATATGGTCGCGACGCATCCGGAGGGCTACGGGCCTTACTTGGCGATGAAGGCCGCCCTCAAGGAGGCGGATATCGCGCCGGAGCAGGCGGACGTCGTCTTCGCCCACGCCACCAGCACGGAAATCGGCGACCTGTCGGAGACGCGGGCGATCAAGCGGCTGTTCGGCGACAAGGCATACGGCGTTCCGGTGACGGCGGTGAAGTCGATGACCGGCCACATGCTGGGCGCGGCCGGAGGCGCGCAGGCGATCGCGCTCGCGAAGAGCCTGCAGGACGGAATCATTCCGCCGACGATCAATCTGGACGAGGCCGATCCCGAATGCGATCTCGACTACGTGCCGAACACGGCGAGAGTGGCGAAGCTGAACGTCGGGGTCAGCAATTCTTTCGGCTTCGGCGGCCATAATGCCGTCATTGTCCTGAAGGCGGTTGACGCGGCTCGGGCGTGAAGGGTACCATAGTAGACATTACGAAGCCGTGGCGATGATGCCCACGGCTTTTTACGCGGGGGAGCACGCGCTATGGGAATTCGAGTCATCAAGACCGCGGTCGCCGCGCTCGGCGCCTTGTATACCGCCAGCTATCTGGGCTTGAATCCGGCGTTGTCCGCCGGACTGCTCGCCATTCTCGGCGTCGAAGTGACCCGCCAGCGGGGGCTGAAGAGCGCTTTCGTCCGGCTGGCGGCGTCCGCGGTGGGTCTTTTTTTCGCATCGTTCCTGTTTTTGACGCTCGGCTTTCATCTATGGACGATCTCGTTCTTTATCCTGCTGGCCTTTCCGATCCTATCCCGGGCCGGGCTGAAGGACGGCATCGCCACGAGCGCCGTCATCGTCTTCCACGTCTACGCGCGCGAGGAGGTGACCGTCCCGCTCATGGTCAATGAATTGCTGCTGCTGCTCGCGGGACTCGGCTGGGCGACGGTCATCAACCTCGTCTACATGCCGAAGGACGACGACAAGCTGCGGGAGCTGCGGCATGACGCGGAGGAGAGCTTCGCCGTCATCTTCCGCTCGATGGCCCGCACGCTGCGGACGCCGTCGTACGTCTGGGACGGCAAGGAGCTGCTGGAAGCGGGACGTGCGATCGAAGAAGGCATCCGCCGGGCGGAGCGCAACCGCGAGAACCGGATATGGGCGCAAGGCCGCTCGGGCGAGGAGGGGCGGTATTGGACCCGCTATTTCGCGATGCGCCAGCAGCAGCTGGAGACGATCGGGCAGATGCTGTCGCACCTGTCGTTCGTGTACGCGTCGCTGCCGCAGGGCGAGCTTGCCGCGGAGCTGTTCGAGCTGCTGTCCGGCGACGTGAAGTCGGCCGTCTACGAAGGCGGCGTGGAGGAGCGGATCCGGCTGCTGGAGGGCCGGTTCAAAACGATGGCGCTGCCGGCTACCCGCGAGGAATTCGAGATGAGGGCCGCGCTCTTCTTGCTGCTGCAGGAGTTGAAACGGTACTTGAACATCGCCAAGCGGCTGAAGCGCCGCAAGAGCAGCCCTGAAGAATTGCCCGGGGAAGCCCGAGCCACGGCCGCGGTGTCGGCCGCTTCGGAAGAAGGGACGGATTCCCGAAAGTAACCTGCGAACGCCTAAGCGCGGCGGTCCAACGGGACCGCCGCGCATTTCTATTTATGTAGGCGGCCGCGAGCGGCCAGGCGACCGGGACGCTGCCGGCGGGACGTTCCTCCCGTGCGGCCGCAGTGACGCCGATCCCGTTATTTTAACGTCAACGAATGCTTCGATAGTCATGGAAACGGGCGTCCGCCCATATAATGATACCAGGCGAACAACGAAAACGGCGGTTCGCGAACGACCGCCGTTTCGTCTTCATAGTCCGGAATGAAGCCGCCGATCACGTCAGCCAGGTTACGACCGCTTGCCGACCGAAGCTGCTGTACCTCCATACCAGACGCGCCAGGCTGGTGCCCTCCCGCGAGAGCTCCGGCAGTTGTACAACAATATCTGTTTGTTCTTCTTCGTATTAATCAACAAACGCCTATGTCCTGCATACACTTTAATTGAATGATTGTATGGAGGAGGTTAAATCGATGGCTTATGCAGATAAACAGCTTAAGGCTAGAGAGATTATTACCAAAGCTGTCTGCGGGAAAGGTCGTAAGTTTTCCACAGTAACCCACAACGTTACGCCGCCTAACCACCCCACGAGCATCCTGGGCGCTTGGATCATTAATCACCAATACGAGGCGGTTCGTTCCGGAGACGGGATCGAGGTTATCGGTACTTACGATATCAACATTTGGTATTCTTACAACAAAAACTCGCAAACCGACGTTGCCAAAGAAACGCTCTCTTACGTCGAGCACGTGCCGCTCTCTTACCTCGATCCGAAGCACCGGGCTTCGACCGAGGAAGTGTCGGCGGAATCGACGCAGGAGCCAAATTGCATCGAAGCCAACATCTCCTCGAGCGGCGCCGGCGTCGTGATTCGCGTGGAGCGCGAATTCGCGGTCGAGCTGGTGGCCGAGACGAAGATTTGGGTCGCGACGCTGCCGGGCGGTTCCGAGGACGGCAAGGAGTTCGAGTTCGGGGACGACGGGGATTTCGAAGATCTGGATCCGGAACTGCTCGACGACGAACTGTAATTTTCGCGGGTTACAGGTCTGCTGTATCGTATGCGCGGGCAGGGAAAGATTCGAGGGCGAGAGCCCTCTTTTTTTTCCAAAAAATCGCGGCTGGCGCCGGGAAAACGGAAGCGGAGCGTGGACGAGTGGCGGGGATGGTGTGGCTGTGGAACGGAACCGGATACCGCGCATGCGCGGGCCTGCGCGGGCCGGGCGGGGACGCGGGAATTCCGGACGAGTACGACGCCGTCATCGTCGAAGCGGGCGCGTCCGGCCGGACGGAACCGGCCGAAGGCCATGGACGGGGGACGCTCGTTCTGAACGCGGGCGCGCCGGCGTTCGCGGACTGGAGCACCGAAGAGATTCGCCGCCGGCTGCGGCGCTCGGGGACGGCCGCGCGGGAAACGGACGGCGAATTAGGCGCGGCGCGGACGTACGCGGTGTCGCTGTTTCAATTGCGGCCGATCGCGGTAGCATCGCATCGGCCGGCGGCGGTCGTGCCGCAGCGGGAGGCGGGACGAGCTCTTCCCGGCGCTGTGCCGGGGATCCGGGATACGTCCGAGCGGCCGCTCTCCGAGCAGGACGCCCGTTACCGGCCGCTCGCGCGGCTCGCGACGCGCGCGCTTTACGCGTGCGGGCTCGACAACGGCATCGTCGAGCTGGCCGATGACGGCGAAGGCGCTTGCTTCGTGACCGGCATCCGGCTGCCGGCCGGCGGCGAGTACGCCCGCGGCGTCTGGCAGGACGCGGCGGCCGGGCTCGCGCGGGAGCTCGCCGCCGCGGCGGATGCGGGCGCCGCCGGAGGATCGGTGCCGATCTTGCTCGGCGCCGATCCCGAGTTCCTGCTGCTGTCGGCTGCCGGCAAGGTCGTGTCGGCCGCCCGGTACTTGTCGGACGGCCACGGGGCAGGCTGCGACGCGGTCGTCGTCGGCGGCGAGGTCCGCTACCCCGTCGCCGAGCTGCGGCCCGCGCCGTCGCCGACGCCGGAAGGCCTGGCGCGCAACGTGCGGCGGCTGCTGCGCCAGGCCGCGCGGCGCATCCCGGACCGGCCGCCGCTGCGCTGGGCGGCCGGGGGCATGCCGGCCGCCGGGTTCTCGCTCGGCGGCCATCTGCATTTGAGCGGCGTGCCGCTGACTGGCCGGCTGCTGCGCCAGCTCGACAGCTGCGTCGCGTTCCCGCTCGCGATGGTCGAATCGCCCGCGGAGCAGGCGCGGCGGCCACGTTACGGCGCCCTCGGCGATTTCCGGCTGCAGCCGCACGGCGGGTTCGAATACCGGACGCCGCCGAGCTGGCTCGTCTCCCCGCTCGCGGCGAAGGCCGCGTTCGCGCTGGCGTTGCTGTGCGCCCGGGAAACCGCTGCGCTGTCCTACGTGCCGGCAGAGGAGGAGCGCTACGTCGCGGCCTACTACGCCGGCGATCGCCGCGCGCTCGCCGGCTGTCTGGAGCGGCTCGCCGCGTCGATGCGGGCGACGCCGTCGTACGCGGAGCTCGGCAGATGGATCGAGCCGCTGCTAGGCGCGATCCATTCCGGCCGCACGTGGGACGCTGCGGCCGATATCCGCGACAAATGGCGCGTCGCTTCGGCGCCGCTCGCAAGCGCTCCATGAGGGGGCGCTTTTCTGCTATAATGGAGACCTGGTGTTGAATGCACGACATATTCGATTGTAGGAGGGGCCCCATGACCGGCTACACCCCCATGATACAGCAATATTTGGCGATCAAGGAGAACGCCCGGGACGCGATTCTTTTTTTCCGCCTCGGCGATTTCTATGAAATGTTTTTCGACGACGCGATCACCGCGTCGCGCGAGCTCGAAATTACGTTGACCGGCCGCGAGGGCGGCGCCGACAAGAAGATTCCGATGTGCGGCGTGCCCTACCATTCCGCGGAAGGATACATAGCGAGACTGATCGAGAAAGGCTTCAAGGTGGCGATCTGCGAGCAGGTCGAGGACCCGTCCGCGGCCAAAGGCGTCGTCCGCCGCGAAATCATCCGCGTCGTCACGCCCGGCACCGTCATGGAGACGAAGTCGCTGGCCGAGAAGGCGAACAATTTCATCGTGTCCGTCTCGGAAGCGGGCGGAGTCTGCGGCGTCGCGGCCTGCGACCTGACGACGGGCGAGCTGTACGTGACGTCCTTCTCCGCGGCGGCGGAATCGCTGATCGACGAGATCAACGTCTACCACCCTTCCGAGATCGTCGGCGACGCGGCCGTGCTCGAACGGCTGCGCGCGGCGGCGGCGGGCTGGAACCGGCCCGTCCTGTTCACGGACCGGGAACCGATGGCGGACGAGCCGCTCCGCGAACAGTTCGGCCAGCTGGAGCTCGAGGCGCTGAAGCCCGCGCGGCGCCGTGCGGTCAGCCTGCTCACAGGCTACCTCGACGAGACGCAGAAGCGCTCGCTCGCCCACGTTCGCCGTATCTCGGAGTACGAGCCGAACCAATTCATGATTTTGGACCCGTTCACGCGGCGCAACCTGGAGCTGACGGAGACGGTGCGCGACCGCAGCAAGAAGGGCTCGCTCCTCTGGCTGCTCGATCGCACGCGTACGTCCATGGGCGCGCGGCTGCTGCGTCGCTGGATCGATAAGCCGCTGCTGTCGAAGGCGCTGATCGACGAGCGGCTGGAAGCAGTGGAGAAGCTGTACCTGAACTTTATTTTGCGCGACGAGCTGCGGCGGGAGCTGAACGAGATCTACGACTTGGAGCGGCTCGTCGGCCGCGTCGCTTATGGCAGCGCGAACGGGCGCGACCTGAACGCGCTCAAGACATCCCTGCAGCACGTGCCGCCGCTGGTTGCGCTGTGCGCGGAATCGGATTCGGCGACGCTGCGCAAGCTGACGGCCGGCGCGGACGATTGCGCGGACCTCGCCGCGATGATCGGGACGGTCATCGTGGACGAGCCTCCCGTATCCGTGCGCGAGGGCGGCTTGATCCGGGCGGGCTACGACGCCTACCTCGACGAGCTGCGGGAAGCGAGCGTGAACGGCAAGAAGTGGCTGGCCGAGCTGGAGCGCAAGGAGCGCGAGGCGACCGGCATCAAGTCGCTGAAGATCGGCTACAACAAAGTGTTCGGGTATTACCTGGAGGTATCCAAGGCGAACATCGGCAGCCTGCCGGAAGGCCGGTACGAGCGCAAGCAGACGCTGACGAACGCGGAGCGGTACGTGACGCCGGAACTGAAGGCGAAGGAGACGCTCATCCTCGAAGCGGAAGAGAAGATGGTTGATCTCGAGTACGCCAAGTTCGTCGAGCTGCGCGATCATTTGACCGCGCATCTGCATCGCCTGCAGAAGCTGGCCGAGACGATCGCCGCGCTCGACGTCTTCCAGTCGTTCGCCACGGTCGGCGCCGAGCAGCGCTACGTGAAGCCGAACGTGACGGAGCGCTATGACTTCGTCGTCGCCGAGGGCCGCCATCCCGTCGTGGAAGCGGTCATGGAGGGGGCGGCGTTCATCGCGAACGAGACGAAGCTCGCGCGAGGCGGCGCGTCCATGCTGCTCATCACCGGGCCGAACATGGCCGGCAAAAGCACGTACATGCGCCAGGTGGCGCTCATCGGCATCATGGCGCAGATCGGCAGCTTCGTGCCCGCGAAGCAGGCGGAGGTGCCGATCATTGACCGGATCTTCACGCGTATCGGCGCGGCCGACGACCTGATCGGCGGGCAGAGTACGTTCATGGTCGAGATGAAGGACATCCAGACGATGACGGAAAAAGCGACGGCCCGAAGCCTCGTCATCATCGACGAGCTCGGACGGGGGACGTCCACGGGCGAAGGCATGGCGATCGCGCAGGCGGTCATCGAGTTCGTGCACCACGAGGTCGGCTGCAAGGCGCTCGTCTCGACGCATTTCCACGAGTTGGCGCATCTCGAGGACACGCTGCCGCATCTGGCGAACGCCTGCATGGCCGTGCAGGAAACGGGCGACAACGTCACGTTCCTCCGGAAGCTGGTGCCGGGAGCGGCGGGCAGCAGCTACGGCATCTATTGCGCGCAGCTCGCGGGGCTGCCGGGCAGCATTATCGAGCGGGCGTACACGCTGCTCGACCTGCACGAGGCGCGCGAATCCGCGTCCGCCGCGGCCGAAGGGCTGTATAACGGCGCAGCGGCGGGCCGCGGTCCTGGCCCCGCGCGATCCGCGCCGGCCAAGGCGCCGGACGAAGGCGCGGAGCGGCGGCAGGCGGCTGCGCTTGCCGGCGGGTTCGCCGATTGGGCCGCTGCCGCCGAGTCGGCCGCGTCCTACGCGGCTCCCGCGCAGGAGACGGCGGACGAACCCGCGGCTGAGGCGGATGAATCCGCCGCGCCGGCGGGCGCCGTCGTGCAGCTCTCGATCTTCGAGGAGCCCGCGCCCGTCGCGGCCGCTTCGGCCGATTCCGGCAAGGCGCGCCGAGGCAGTCCGCGCGCCGAGCATCTGGCCGACCAGCTGCGCAAGCTCGACCTGTTCAACATGACGCCGATGCAGGCGATGCAGTGGCTGAACGACATGAAGCTGAAACTGAACGACTAGCGCTCGGCTTCGAAGAAGCTAGGCGCGGTGACGATAACCAAGCAAGGAGGTACGGCGGCATGAGCAAAATCCGCATATTGGACGAGCAGCTGGCGAACCAGATCGCCGCGGGCGAGGTCGTGGAACGGCCTTCCTCCGTCGTGAAGGAGCTGGTCGAGAACGCCATTGACGCCGGCAGCTCGACGATCGACATCGCCGTCGAGGAAGGCGGCCTGTCGCTGATTCGGGTGACGGACAACGGCTCCGGCATCGACGGCGACGACATCGAGACGGCGTTCTACCGCCATGCGACGAGCAAGATTTCGTCCGGCAAGGACCTGTTCCGCATCGCCAGCCTCGGTTTTCGCGGCGAGGCGCTCCCGAGTATCGCGGCCGTCGCGAAGGTGGAGTGCGTCTCCGCCCCGGACGCCGGCGGCCTCGGCCGCCGGCTCGTCATCGAAGGCGGCGCCATCGCGGCGAACGAAGCGGCGAACGCGCCGCAGGGCACCGATATCAGCGTGCGCGAGCTGTTTTACAATACGCCGGCCCGGCTGAAATACATGAAATCGATCCAGACCGAGATCGGCCACATCGCCGATTACGTGAACCGTCTGGCGCTGGCGCATCCCGGCATCGCCTTCACGCTGAAGCATAACGGCAGCACGCTGCTGCGCACGCTCGGCAGCGGCGACCGGCTGCAGACGTTCGCGGCCATCTACGGCACGGCGACCGCCAAGGCGATGCTGCCCGTGGAGGGCGACCATCCCGACTATGAGCTGCGCGGCGTCATCTCCAAGCCCGAGCAGACGCGCTCGAATCGCAACGGCATCACGATCGTCGTGAACGGGCGCTATATCAAGAGCTTCGTGCTGAACCAAGCGATGATGCAGGCGTACCATACGCTGCTGCCGATCAACCGGTTCCCGCTCGCGGTGCTGGAGCTTGGCATGCATCCGTCGCTGCTGGACGTGAACGTGCATCCGTCCAAGATGGAGGTCCGGTTCAGCAAGGAAGCGGAGCTCCGGGAATTCCTCGAGGACGCGATCCGGCGCGCGCTCGGCAAGCAGCGCCATATTCCCGGTCCCGCGGAACCGGCCGAACGGTCGAAGCCGGTCTTCGTGCAGGACCGGATCTCATTCCATCAGCCGGAGCCGCCGGCCGGGACCGAGGCGGAGCTGAACGCTGCGAAGCAGCTGCTTCGCGAGGAAACGGGCATTCGGCGCGACCTCGGTTTGTCCGGCCCCGCGCCGTCGCCGTTTGGCCGGCCCCCCGCAGCGGCGGAGATCGCGGCCGCGCTCGACAAGGCGGAGCGCTCATTCGGCGCCGTCCCGGCGGAGGCGCCGTGGAGCGCCGCGCCCGTGCGGAGCCAAGCGGCCGCGCCCCGCTTCGCCGGCGACAAGCCGGCCGTTCCGCGCGACGCGACGGAACGGCTGTACGCGCCGCCCGGCGGGCGGGAGCCTTGGCGCGCGGCGGAGCAGCAGACCGGCGGCTATGCCGCGCCGGCTCCGGCGGAGACGCCGCGCGAGGCCGGGCGCCTGCGGCCGGAAGCGCCGCAAGCGCCGGACAGCCGCGAGTACGCCGCGCCGGCTCCGGGCGGCCCTGAGCGGCTGGACGCCGCGGAAGCGGACGGCGCGGACGTTCCGTCCGCATCTCCGTCCGCGGCTGCTGCATCGTCCGCCGACCCCAATCCGGAGCGGCCTGCGGTTCCAGCAGCCCCGGCGTTTCCGGAGCTGTACTGGATCGGCCAGCTGCATGGCACGTATATCGTCGCGCAGAACGAGGAAGGGCTGTTCCTGATCGATCAGCACGCGGCGCACGAACGCATCAACTACGAATATTATTTGGATAAATTCGGCCGCCCTGAGCAGCCGAGCCAGCAGCTGCTCGTGCCGCTCACGCTGGAATTCACGGCGGCGGAGGCGGCGTCCCTGCAGGCGAAGCTGCCGATGCTGCGGGAAGCGGGCGTGGAGCTGGAGCCGTTCGGCGCCAATACGTTCCTCGTCCGTGCCTATCCGGAATGGCTGCCGGCCGGCGAGGAAGGGGACGTCATCGAGGAGATGGCGGACTGGCTGCTGCAGGAGCGCGGTGCCGTCGACATCGGCAAGCTGCGCGAGAAGTCGGCGATCATGTGCTCGTGCAAGGCGTCGATCAAGGCGAACGACCGGCTGACCCGCGAGGAAGGCGAGGGGCTGCTGCGCCGGCTCGCGGCGTGCGCGCAGCCGTACACTTGCCCCCACGGCCGGCCGATCGTCGTCCATATGACGACGTACCAGCTAGAGAAGATGTTCAAGCGGGTGATGTCATGATCGTCACGACGCCGCAGAAGCCCGCGCCCGAGCAGACCGAATACGCGCGCAGCCTCGCGGAAGAGCTCGGAGCCAGGTTCGTTCCCCGGAAGCAGGATTCGCTCCTGCTGCTGAAGGCCAAGTACGAGGACGACCGCCTGCTTGTTGCAGACGACCGCGGACTGCGCTATTATGAGAACTCGGAAGACCCCCTTTATTTTCATCCCAGCATGGCGTACGTCCGCGTCAAGCGGATGCGCAAGGGCGAGGGGGACCCGCTGATCGCGGTCACGGGCTGCGAGCCCGGCGATACGGTCGTCGACTGCACCGCCGGACTCGGCTCCGATTCGATCGTGTTCGCCTACGCCGTCGGCCCGGAAGGGGCAGTGACCGCGCTCGAGAGCGAGCGGGTGCTGTACACGGTCGTCCGCGAGGGGCTGCGTACGTACCGGACGCAGCACGAGGATGTGAACGAGGCGCTGCGCCGGATCGCGATGCGGTTGACCGACCATCTGGCCTATTTGAAGACCTTGCCCGACAAGAGTGTCGACATCGTTTATTTCGACCCGATGTTCCGCCAGCCAGTGCACGATTCTTCGGCGCTTTCGCCGCTGCGGGCGCTGGCGAACGGCGGGGCGCTCGGCGAAGAATCGGTCCGGGAGGCGCTGCGCGTCGCCCGCAAATGCGTCGCGCTCAAGGAGCATGCGGAGAGCGGCGAGTTCGAACGGCTCGGCTTCGAATGCCGGCACCGCAACAAAATCGCTTACGGAGTGATCATCCCGATATGAATTCAGCAACCGAACCATCCGCGAAACCGAAGCTGCTCGCGCTGATCGGACCGACCGCTGTCGGCAAGACGCGCCTCAGCCTCGACATCGCCAAAGCGTGGAACGCGGAAATCATCTCGGGCGATTCCATACAAGTGTACCGGGGCATGGATATCGGCACGGCCAAAATCAAGCCGGAAGAGCGGGAGGGCACCCCGCACCATATGATCGACATTTGCGACCCGGCGCACCCGTTCTCCGTGGCGGAGTTTCAGGAGCGCTGCGCGGTCTTGATCCCGGAGATCCAAAGCCGCGGCAAGCTGCCGTTCATCGTCGGCGGGACAGGCCTGTACGTGGAATCCGTCGCGTACGGCTACGGCTTCGCCGACGTCGGCTCCGACGACGCGTTCCGCGAGGAGATGGCGCAATTCGCGCTGAAGTATGGCGCCGAGGCGCTGCATGCCAAGCTGCGCGCCGTCGATCCGCAGGCCGCCGAACGGCTGCATCCGAACGACCGGCGGCGCGTCATCCGCGCCCTGGAAGTCCATCATCTGACGGGCACGACCTTCTCCGAGCAGCAGGCGGGACAGAAAAAGACGTCGACCTTCGAACTCTGTATCATCGGTTTGACGATGGACCGGGCGGAGCTGTATGCCCGGATCAACGAACGGGTGGAGCTGATGCTCGCGGAAGGACTGGTCGACGAGGTTCGCGGGCTGCTCGAGCGAGGCGTGCCGGCCGACGCCGTCTCCATGCACGGCCTAGGGTATAAAGAAATCGTGCCCTACCTGCAGGGGCACATCACGCTGGAGGCGGCGGTCGAGCTGCTGAAGCGCGACACGCGGCATTTCGCCAAGCGGCAGCTGTCCTGGTTCAGGCATATGCCTGACATTAATTGGATTGATGCCGGTGAAAATTTTAACAAGAATTTGCAAACGATTCATGCTATAATAGCAGGAAAGTTTAGGATGGAACCCGAATATACTGTTAATCAACCTTTTGACGATGGGGGTAACGCGCAATGAACAAATCTATCAACATTCAGGACACGTTCCTGAATCAACTTCGCAAAGACAGCGTGCCGGTAACCGTGTATCTGACGAACGGTTTCCAGATCCGCGGTGTCATCAAAGCATTCGACAACTTCACGATCGTCATTGACAGCGAAGGCCGCCAACAAATGGTGTACAAGCACGCGATTTCGACGTTTACCCCGCAGCGCAACGTCTCGCTCATGCAGGTTCAGGACAACGAAGCCTAAGCCACTCTTCGGGCATGTTTGAAACCTTTTCGCGACATGCATCGTTTAATTGGATATCGGCACGATAGAGCAGCCTTGCATCCGTGCGGGGCTGCTTTTCCGTTTGCGCGGAAATGCCCGTTTCGGGGCGGTCGTTGCCGTTTGTTTATGCATATAGGGCATAACTAGAGAGACAAGGCTTTCGAATTGGAGGGGATCTCAGCTTATGGCAGAAGGACCGCGAAGCAGGAAAGGCAAGACCGAGAAAAAGGCGAAACCGAGAAAGAAGCGCAACCGGCGCAAGCTTGCCGTCTGGCTGTTTTTCACGGCGGCCATCGCCGTCGTATGCGGCATCATCGGGTATATGCTCATCATATTGAATGGGGAACGCATCCTCGCCGACAATCAAGATAAATTCGAACTGCCGGAAGCGTCGACGATCTACGACAACGCCGGCAAGGAAATCATCAAGCTCGGCGCCAACCGCGAGAACGTGGATTTCAACGAGATTCCGGAGCTGATGCTCGACGCCGTCATCGCCACGGAGGACCAGCGCTTCGAGAAGCATTCCGGCATCGATCTGTGGTCGATCGGACGCGCGCTCGTGAAGGACGTCGTCGCGCGCAGCGCCGTCGAAGGCGGAAGCACGATCACACAGCAGCTGGCGAAGAACCTGTTTCTGACCCAGGACAAAACGTTCTTCCGGAAAGCGACGGAGGCGTCCATCGCCGTCGCGATCGAGCACAAGATGACGAAGGACGAAATCATCACGATGTACCTGAACCGGATCTATTTCGGCAAAGGCGCGTACGGGGTGCAGGCCGCGGCGCGAACCTATTTCAACGCCGACGTGAAGGACCTGAAGCTGTGGCAGATCGCGACGCTCGCGGCCATTCCGAAGGCGCCGTCGACGTATAACCCGATCAACAACCCGGACAATTCGAAGGAGCGCCGCGCCGTCGTGCTGTCGCTCATGGCGGACCAGGGCTACATCACCCAGGCCGAGATGGAAGAAGCCAAGGCCGTCGACTACAAGCCGGTACAACGTGACAAATCGGATGATTCCGCGACCTATCAAGCGTTTATCGACTATGTCATCGCCGAGGCTGAGAACGTCGGCGGCATTACGGAGGAAGAACTGCGCATCAAGGGCTACAAGATTTACACGACCTTGAACACGCAGGCACAGTCGGCCATGGAGAAGGAATTCGAGGACGACAACAACTTCGAGAAGAGCGTCGACGAGCAGAAGGAACAGGCCGCGATGATCATCGTGGACCACCGGAACGGTGAGATCCAAGGCCTCGTCGGCGGGCGCGATTACGTCAACAAGGGCTTGAACCGGGTGCTGGTGCCCCGTCAGCCCGGCTCGTCGTTCAAGCCGATCACGGTCTACGGCCCCGCCATCGAGACGGGCGACTGGTTCCCATGGTCGACGCTGCAGGACGTGAAGACCTGCTATGGCTCATACTGCCCGTCCGATTCCAACAAAGTGAAGTACCTCGGACCGATCCCGATGCGTCAATCCATCAAGGAATCGCGCAACGCGTCGGCCGTCTGGCTGCTGAACAAGATCGGCGTCAGCAAAGGGCTGGCTTTCGCCAAGAAGCTCGGTTTCGAGCTCGACCCCGAGAAGGACCGCAACCTGGCCATCGGGCTCGGCGGCCTGACGTACGGAGTGACGCCGTTCCAAATGGCGAAGGCGTACAGCGCGTTCGCCAACGACGGCAAGAGCGTCGACCCGCACGCGCTGATCAAGATTACTGATCAGGAAGACGAACCGATCTATACGTACAACGCGCCGAACGCCGAGCAGGTCATGAAGCCGGCCACGGCTGAGTACATGACGGATGTCCTGCAGGCCGTGCTCGAGAAAGGCGGCACCGGCGTGAACGCCCGCCTCGACCGTCCGGTCGCCGGCAAGACGGGCACGACGCAGAACGGGATTCCCGGTCTCAGCAACGGCTATAACCGCGACGCCTGGTTCTCGGGCTACACGCCCGAATGGACAGCCGTCGTCTGGATGGGGTATGATCGAACCGATAGGAATCACATGATCAAGAAGAGCAGCGAGCAGTCCGCCGCCATGTTCGGCAAGGTCATGCGCGAGGCGATGAAGGGCGTGCCGAAAGGCAGCTTCAAGAAACCCGCCGAGGAGCACGAAGAGAAGCCGCCGGTCGGCATCGCGAACTTCAGCGCCGTCTACAACGATCAGAAGGCCGCCGTCCAGCTGGCATGGTCGCCCGTGGAAGGCCAAGGCATGACGTACCGGATATACCGCAAAGCGACGGGCGAAGCGGAGTTTTCGCGGCTGATGGATTCGCTCACCGCGACAGGCGTGGACGACATGGCCATCGCGCCCGGCCTGAGCTACGAATATTACGTGGCGGCGTTCGATCCGTCCACGAACATGGAAGGCACGCCTTCGGCCGCCGTGACGGTGGACGTACCGGCCGCGGAGCTTCCGCCGGGCGAGCCGGATAACGGCGATGGCGGCCAAACGCCGGATAACGGCGGCCAAACCCCAGGCAACGGTGGTGAGACGCCGGATAACGGCGGGCAAACGCCGGACAACGGTGGACAGTCACCGGGCAACGGCGGACAGACGCCGGGTAACGGCGGGCAAACGCCGGGCAACGGCGGACAGTCACCAGGCAACGGCGGTCAGCCGACGAACGGCGGTCAGACGCCGGGCAACGGCAGTCTGCCGACGAACGGCGGTCAGACACCGGGTAACGGCAGTCAGAACCCGGATAACGGCGGCCAAACGCCGGTCAATGGCAATCAAACCCCGGGCGACGGTACGACGGCTCCGCCGGCCGGTGGCGGAACGGACGGCGGCAACGGCGCGGACGTCCCGCTCCTGACGACGCACTGATTCGGGCGACGAACCGGTTAGCGCGAACAGAACACAATGAATGCGATTGCGGAGGTTAAGACGAAGATGACAATGAAGAATCGGACGGCGCTTACGGTCGTCCTGTCCGCGATGCTGCTCGTAGCAGCCGCATGCGGCAACAAACCCGACGATACGGCAGCCAATAACCAAACCAATCAAGGCACGCAGACTGAAACGACGGCCGGCGGCAGTTCGAACGGCGGCGATAACGGCGCTTCGAACGCCGAGACCGGCCAACCCAAGCAGTGGTCCGAGAAGCCGAAGATGGCAATCGACCCGTCCAAATCGTACAGCGCCACCTTCAGCACGAACAAAGGCGATTTCACGATCGAGCTGTACGCCAAGGACGCGCCCGAGACGGTCAACAACTTCGTGTTCCTGTCCAAAGAGAAGTTTTACGACGGCGTAAAGTTTCATCGTATCATCCAGAGCTTCATGATCCAAAGCGGCGATCCGACCGGCACCGGCGCCGGCGGCCCGGGCTACACGATCCCGGACGAGCTGAACAAGGGCTACAAGTACGAGGAAGGCGTCATCGCCATGGCGAACACCGGCCAGCCGAATTCCGGCGGAAGCCAGTTCTTCATCTGCACCGGCGCGGACGCGGTTAACCTGAACAGCATGCCGAACTACACCATCTTCGGGAAAGTCACCTCGGGGATGGACGTCGTGAAGGCGATTGCCGCGACGCCGGTGACCTCGAATCCGGCAACGGGCGAGGAGAGCGCGCCGACGGAGGACGTCACGATCCAATCGATTTCGATTTCGGAGAAATAAGCTTGGCCATGGGGGAGAACGGCAGCGCGCCGTTCTCTTTTTCGTTTTGCGGACAAGCGGGACTTGGTTTATTTTCCGGGGTTAGTGGAGATGGACGTTAAGTTGTGGTAATCTTTTTTTAAAGATACCGAGGTTACGATGGAAAGGGCTCTGTTTATCTTTCTGGGGATGTGACTTGCATCTAGCTGCAGCCGTTTCATTTCGACGAGGGACATCGTCCTGCCGCTTGGTTGACGTACCGCGCAGCAAATGAAGCGAGATCCTAACGGAAAGGTCGTTCCGTATGAAGCGAAAATTTTCTGACCGGGCCAATTGGCGCCGCATTTTGCGCAGAAGCTATACGTGCCTGAACATGGACGGGGATGAGTTCAAGGGCTTGGTCACCTTTTACCGGATCCATGAATTGCGCGAGCCGTTGTGGAAAGAATACAACGGACGTAAATTATGCCTTGCCGACCGCGGATATTTGTGGATGCAGCATTTCCCCCGCGGCGAGCACTTTGTCGTCACGACGATGTTCGACGATAAGAACCGCGTCGTTCAATGGTATATCGATATTTGCAAGACGCAGGGGCTGACCGATCAGCAGGTGCCATGGTTCGACGATCTATATCTGGACGTCGTCGTGCTGCCGAGCGGAGAGGTCTTCCTGCTGGACGAAGACGAGCTCGAGGAAGCCGTGACGCAGGGAGCGGTCACGAACAAGGACGCCGCGCTCGCCCGCAAGACGGCCGGGCGGCTGCTGTCGACGATACGGAACGGACGGTTCCGGTATTTCACGTTAAGCCTGAAGCATCGCAAGACGCTGGCGCAGAGCGGGGAGCTCAGCGAGTCGTGAACGCGGCCGCCGTCTCCAAGCGCTCGTCCAAGCACTCGTCCAAGCGTTCGCCCAAACGCAGCTCCCGCAGAAAATTCCGCCCGTTCGTCTTCATTCTGCGGATCTGCGCCTGGGTGGCGGCGTTCGGCGCCTTCTGGTGCGCCTACCTGCTCTGGCTGATCGCCGGGTACGAGCTGCCGAAGCCGGTCCCCAAAGCGGACGCCGCGATCGTCCTCGGCGCGGCGCTTTGGTCCGATCAGCCAAGCCCCGGCTTGCAGGAGCGGCTCGATTACGCCTTCGAGCTGTACAAGCAGGGGCTGTTCGGCCATTTCATCCTGTCGGGCGGCCTCGACCATAACGGCTCCACGCTGACCGAAGCGGAGGGCATGCGGAATTATTTAGCGGCCAAGGGCGTCCCGGCCGCTGCTATGGTGCTCGAGAACGACGCCCGGAGTACTTACGAGAATTTATTGTTCAGCAAGCCGCTCGCCGCGAAGCGGGGATGGAAGCGGCTGCTCGTCGTCACCCACGATTTCCATGCGCCGCGGTCCGAGGATATTGCGGACTACTTGGACTATCCCAAGGCGAATACGACGGTGCTCGGCCGAAAGTCGAAGGTGCTGAACGTGACGTATAACTACTCCCGCGAGGTGTTGGCGTTCACCAAGTGGAAGGTCGACGAGCAGCTGATGCGGCTCGGCTTCCGGCTCCCGGATTCCTTCTGAAGCGCGCTCCCGGGCTCGGCTGGAATCTGTTAATATGCCTGCCATCGCTAGAATATAATGGATTAGATGCCAACGATCCAGTGAAGGATAGGTGATGGAGCAGACATGGACGATCGAGTCGTAACTTCCGGCGGCGGCGGCAATGGGCGGCCCGCCCGCCAAATCAATGTAGTCCTTCGCAACAGCGAGACGTTCGCAACTACCGGCAGCTCGCCTCCGCAGCTGGAGAGCGAACAAGCGCCGGCGGCCAGGCCGCTGACGCCGGGCGATCCGTTCCTCGACATTCAACGCGAACTCGATCCCATGGTCGGGCTGGAGAACGTCAAGACGCTGATATACGAGATCTATGCGCTGCTGCAGATCAGCCGGATGCGTTCCGACGCCGGCTTGTCGGGCGGCTCGCATGTGTACCATATGATTTTCACGGGCAATCCCGGCACGGGCAAGACGACCATCGCGCGCATCGTCGCGAAGCTGTTCCAGAAGATGGGCGTGCTGACCAAAGGCCATATGATCGAGGTGGAGCGGGCCGATCTCGTCGGCGAATACATCGGCCATACCGCGCAGAAAACGCGCGATCTCGTGCGCAAGGCGCTCGGAGGCGTCCTGTTTGTGGACGAAGCGTACAGCCTGGCGCGCGGCGGCGAGAAGGACTTCGGCAAGGAAGCGATCGACACGCTCGTGAAGGCGATGGAGGATTACCGCAACCAGTTCGTGCTCATTCTGGCTGGTTACCCGCTTGAAATCGAGCATTTCCTGATGACGAATCCCGGGCTGCCGTCTCGCTTCCCGATCCAGATCGATTTCCCCGATTACTCGATCGACCAGCTGATCCAGATCGCCGAGCTGATGGCCAAGAACCGGGATTACGCGCTGATGCCGCAATCGCTCTTCAAGCTGCGCCAGCATCTGATGCAAGAGAAGGCGATGTCCATGTTCGCCTTTAGCAACGCGCGCTACGTGCGCAATATTATCGAGAAGGCGTTTCGGCATCAAGCGGTCCGTTTAATGACCCAATATCCGACCGGTTCCCCGGGCAAGCAGGAGCTGATGTCCGTGCGGCCCGAGGATCTGAAGTGGGAGAAATGACCGACTGCCGAATGAATAAGGAGCGATAGACGACATCAATGCGGCCAACGACATACGATACGGATACGGACGCGAGGGAGCGGGCGATTCTCGTCAGCCTCGTCACGCCGGACATTAAGCGGGGCTCCGGCGATCCGGAGCTTTCGCTGCGCGAGCTGGTCAGCCTCGCCGAGACGGCGGGCGTCGAGGTGCTGGCGTCTTTGACGCAGAACAAGGAGAAGGTCGACACGAAGTGGTTCATCGGCAAAGGCAAGGTCGAGGAGCTACGCGCAGCCGCGGATGAGCTCGGTGCCACGACGGCGATCTTCGATCAGGAGCTCTCCGGCGCCCAAGTGCGCAATTTGGAGGAAGCGCTGGATCTGAAGATTATCGACCGCACGCAGCTGATCCTCGACATCTTCGCCCAGCGCGCCAAGACGCGGGAGGGCATCATTCAGGTCGAGCTGGCGCAGCTCAGCTACCTGCTGCCGCGGCTGTCGGGCCACGGCAAGAACCTCTCCCGGCTCGGCGGGGGGATCGGGACGCGCGGTCCTGGCGAATCGAAGCTTGAGACCGACCGCCGTCACATCCGCGCCCGGATCACGGATTTGAAGCATACGCTCGAGGAAGTCGTCCGGCACCGCAATTTGCACCGCGAACGCCGGAGGAAATCGGGCGTCCAGCAGGTCGCGCTCGTCGGTTACACGAACGCCGGGAAGTCGACGCTGCTGCGGGAGCTGACGCAGGCGGATGTTTACGTGGAGAACCAGCTGTTCGCCACGCTGGATCCGACGTCGCGCAGCTGGAAGCTGCCGAGCGGCAAGGAAGTCGTACTGACGGATACCGTCGGATTCATCCAGAATCTCCCGCACGACCTGATCGCGGCGTTCCGCGCCACGCTGGAAGAGGTGCTCGAAGCGGACCTCGTCCTGCATGTCGTCGACAGCGCCTCGGACATGCGCGAGGAGCAGATGGAGGTCGTGCAGCGCATCCTGGGCGAGCTCGGCGCCGCCGGCAAGCCGCAGGTGACGGTGTACAACAAGATCGACCTCGTCGGCGCAAACGGTCCGCAGCTCGTGCCGGCGAACGGGCCGGATACGCTCGCGATCAGCGCCTTCAATCCGGGCGATCTGGAGCGGCTGCGCCAAGCGGTGCAGGACAAGCTGACTGGGGATACCCGCACGTTCGCGCTGCCCGCGGAACGGGGCGATCTCATCGCTTTGGCCTACCGGTCGGGCGAGGTGCTCGAGCAGTCGGTCGACGGCGAGACGATGCTGATGACGGTACAATTGAACAAGCAGGATTACGCGCTGCACGGGCATAAGCTCGACGACTACGTGCGGCAGCCATAAGCAAACGCGAATGAGGAGAGACCGGAATCGTGAGACAGCAAGGAAATCATTGGCAAACGTTGACGATGTGGGCGGAGGCTGCGGAGCAGCAGGCCGCCCCTGTTTTTCGTTCGCTCGACGGCATCGCCGAACGCAATCAGTGGAAAGTCATCGATGCGTTCCAGAAGCATCGGGTAAGCGACTTTCATTTTAACGGCTCGACCGGTTACGGGTACAACGACCGCGGCCGGGAGGTGCTCGATCTGGTCTACGCGGACGTGATGGGCGCCGAGGCGGCGCTCGTTCGGCCGCATTTCGTGTCCGGGACGCATACGATCAGCTGCGCGCTGTTCGGGCTGCTTCGTCCGGGGGACGAGCTGCTCTACATCACCGGACGTCCGTACGATACGCTTCATAAAGTGATCGGCAAGCCCGGCGACGGCAAGGGCTCGCTGCAGGACTTCGGCATCGGATACGGAGAGGTCGCGCCGCTTGCCGATGGTTCAATCGACTGGGACGCCGTCGCGGCCCGCATCACGGAGCGGACGCGCGTCATCGGCATTCAGCGTTCGCGCGGCTACGATTGGCGTACGTCGTATACGGTCGCGCAGATCGGCGAGATGGTCGCGCGCGCGAAAGCGTTGAAACCCGACGTCTACGTGTTCGTAGACAACTGTTACGGCGAGTTCACGGAGGAGCTCGAGCCGACGCAGGTCGGCGTCGACCTCATGGCCGGCTCGCTGATCAAGAATCCGGGCGGCGGTCTCGCCCCGACCGGCGGGTACGTGGCCGGCACCAGGGAGGCGGTCGAGCTGACGGCTTACCGTCTGACGGCGCCGGGCATCGGGGGTGAAGTCGGAGCGACGCTCGGCACGCTGCGCGCGATGTTCCAAGGCTTGTTCCTCGCGCCGCATCTGGTCGGACAAGCCCTTAAGGGAAGCGTGTTCGGGGCGGCAATGTTCGAGCTGCTCGGCTTCGAGACCAACCCGCGCTTCGACGCGCCGCGCACCGATCTCATCCAGGCGATCCGCTTCAAGGAGGCTGACCAGCTGATCGCGTTCGTCCAGGGCGTCCAGCGCGCGTCGGCGGTCGACGCCCATGTCGTGCCCGAGCCGTGGGACATGCCGGGCTACGAGCATCCCGTCATCATGGCGGCAGGCACGTTCATGCAGGGCGGCAGTCTGGAGCTGTCGGCGGACGCGCCGATCCGTGAGCCGTACATCGCCTATATGCAGGGCGGGCTGACATACGCCCATGTCAAATACGGGGTTCTGAATGCTCTATCCGTCCTTGCCGAGCGAGAGTTGATTGTAATTAAACCTCACACAAAACCTCACACAACTTGACATGTTTTTGGCATGGCGGTACAATGAGAGCATACAATCAGTTACTGGAAGGTTGATGCGACATGGGTGACGAAATTCGCAGGAATATGGCGCTCTTTCCGATCGGCATCGTGATGAAGCTGACCGACTTGACCGCCAGGCAGATCCGGTACTACGAGCAGCACGAGCTGATCGTACCCGCCCGTACTTCCGGCAATCAGCGGTTGTTCTCATTTAACGACGTCGAACGGCTGCTGGAAATCAAATCGTTGATCGAAAAAGGCGTCAATATCGCCGGCATCAAGCAGGTCATGAATCCGGTCTCCAAGGAATCGGAGGACGCCACGGTCGTCAGCGAACTGTCGGAAGTGAAACGGCGCGAGCTTTCCGACGCGCAGCTGCACCGCCTGCTCAAACAGCAGCTGTTGGAGAAGAGACCGGGCAAGGCGTCTTTGATCCAAGGCCAGCTGTCCCGTTTCTATAACAAAAAGTAACGTCGCGCGACGCCGCAAGATTCGCACAATACTACGAAGACTGAGGAGATGATCCCGTGAGCTATACGAAAGATGACATTCGCCGCATCGCCCAGGAACAGAACGTCCGTTTTATCCGTCTGCAGTTCACCGACTTGCTCGGCACGATCAAGAACGTCGAAATTCCGGTCAGCCAGCTGGATAAAGCGTTGGACAACAAAATGATGTTCGACGGCTCGTCCATCGAGGGCTACGTACGTATCGAGGAATCCGACATGTACCTGTATCCGGATCTGGACACGTGGGTCGTCTTCCCATGGGTGGCCGAGGACCGCATCGCGCGCCTGATTTGCGATGTGTACATGCCGGACGGCACGCCGTTCGCCGGCGATCCGCGCGGCATTTTGAAGCGCGTGCTGAAAGAGGCGGAAGAGCTCGGCTTCACGTCGATGAACGTCGGTCCGGAACCGGAGTTCTTCCTGTTCAAGACGGACGCGAACGGCAATCCGACGACCGAGCTTAACGACCAAGGCGGCTACTTCGACCTCGCGCCGATGGATCTCGGCGAGAACTGCCGCCGCGAGATCGTGCTGACGCTCGAAGAGATGGGTTTCGAGATCGAAGCGTCCCACCACGAAGTGGCGCCGGGCCAGCACGAGATCGACTTCAAATACGCGGACGCGGTCAAGGCGGCCGACCAAATCCAAACGTTCAAGCTCGTCGTCAAGACGATCGCCCGCCAGCACGGCCTGCACGCCTCGTTCATGCCGAAACCGCTGTTCGGCGTCAACGGCTCCGGGATGCACTGCCACCAGTCGCTGTTCCGCGGCAGCGAGAACGCGTTCTACGATGAAAGCGACAAGCTGGGGCTCAGCCAGACGGCGCGTTATTATATGGCCGGCGTCCTGCGGCACGCCCGCGCGTTCGCAGCGATCACGAACCCGACTGTCAACTCGTACAAGCGTCTGGTGCCTGGCTACGAAGCGCCATGCTACGTGGCATGGTCGGCGAGCAACCGCAGCCCGATGATCCGTATTCCGGCTTCCCGCGGCGTCAGCACGCGCATCGAGGTGCGCAACCCGGATCCGGCGGCGAACCCGTATCTCGCGCTTGCTGTCATGCTGAAGGCCGGCCTCGACGGCATTCGCAATAAGCTGCCGCTGCCTGCGCCAACGGATCGCAACATCTACGTGATGACCGACGAAGAGCGGATCGACGAAGGCATTCCGAGCTTGCCGGACGACCTGAAGGAAGCGCTGACGGAGCTGCTGCGCAGCGAAGTCATGGTCGACGCGCTGGGCGACCACGCGCTGGCGCACTTCTACGAGCTGAAGGAAATCGAGTGGGACATGTACCGCACGCAAGTCCACGAGTGGGAAAGAGACCAGTACCTGTCGTTGTACTAAGTTTCACGCGAAGCAGAACCGAACCCTTTGGCGCCATTGGCGCCGAAGGTTTTTTTGTCGTCGAAGGCACGTTGGGACCGGGATGAAGCTTAGCGCTTATACAGGACAAAGCTCTTCGAACGGGAGAACCGCTCCCGATCGATCCTCCGCACTGGGACGTTCGCGGCCGCATAGTATGCCCTATCCGAGTACGACGAAAGGGTGTGGCACCGATGGCCGGGAAAACGAAGGCGAACGGCGGGGCGTTCAAGGTGAGCGGCTCGACGCTGTCACGCGTGGCTGCCGTCATGGTTCCCTTCTATACGAAAATCGCGACGAACCGCTGCTTCGCACTGCGATGGTCGAAGGCGGTAAGGCGGGGCGATCTCAACACGCTGCTTCGGTTGTTCAAGTCGGTGACGACGTTTACGAAACGGGACGGGTTCTCGACGAACGCGATCGGGTATTTCGTCGATATCGGATTCCCGGATCCGATCAGCACGTATACCAACGGCACGACGATTCCGCCTGGTTCGACGCAGTTCACGTTCTCGACGCCGATCCATCAAGCGATCGCGCGAGCCGTGCTGCCATTCTACCGGGCGCTCGCCCGATCGACAGCTTACGCGGCCGCGGTAGCGGCGGCGATTAACGGCAATCGGCTGGCGACGGTTCGCTGCCTCGTTCGACGAAAAGTGAAGACCGCGGCGCTCAAGTCGGTGCGGATCCGATTCTCCGGCGTCGAATTGAACTTTAAATACCGCAGCAGCCCGTTCACTTACCGTAACCTATTGTTCCGGGAATTAGGAGGTTAGGTGACATCTGCGATTCATGCGGGCACCAAGCACAAAAAAGGGGCAGCCGCCGCGCTCGTGAAAGCGGGAGGCTGCCCCTTGCTTGTTAACCCATTAATGGATGTCGCGGAAGAGTCCGATGACCTTGCCAAGAATGCTGACATTGCGGAGCCGAATCGGTTCCATCGTGGCGTTCTCTGGCTGCAGGCGGATATGATCCTTTTCTTTGTAGAAGGTTTTGACCGTGGCTTCGTCTTCTTCCGTCATGGCGACGACGATATCGCCGTTGTTCGCGTTCTGCTGCTGGCGGACGATGACGTAGTCGCCGTCGTGAATGCCCGCCTCGATCATGCTCTCGCCGATGACATTCAGAATGAAGACCGTATCGTCGCCGACTTTGTCTGCCGGCAGCGGGAAGTAATCCTCGATGTTCTCCGTCGCGGTGATCGGCACGCCGGCGGTAACCTTACCGACGACCGGCACTTTGGCGATCGCGAGCGGGAACGGAATCTCGTTGCCCTCGCCGTCCAGAATTTCGATCGCGCGCGGTTTGGTCGGGTCGCGCCGGATCAGGCCTTTCTTCTCCAGCCGGTCCAAGTGGCCATGAACGGTCGAGCTGGAAGCAAGTCCGACCGCTTCGCCGATCTCGCGCACGGAAGGGGGGTAACCTTTATCCCGGACTTCCGTCTTGATGAATTCTAGGATCGCCTGCTGGCGGGTTGAAAGTTTCGACACCGGAATCACTCCATAAGGTTCATTTGTGTAAAATTATAGCACAGAACCGGAGTTCGTACAAACATAAGTTCGAGAAACACAGGTTCGCATCGAATGGCGAACAAATGTTCTAAAAAGTGATTGACGCCAAACGGATGTTCGTGTTAAGCTGAGTGCATAAACAGAACAAATGTTTGGGGTGCTGATGATCATGCAAACAATCTCGACATACTCGACTGCTTATACCAATAAGAAACCCGCCGTTCGCAAAGCGAACGTATCGCGCAAGGAGCGCGCCATTGAACGGCTGTTGCTCCGTCTCGCCGCCGCCTCGCTGTTTTTCGTCCTGCTGTTCGTTGGGCTCACTTTAATGAAGGGACACGCGGACAGCGACCTTCCCGCCGTGCCGGCGGAAGGCGAGCAGACCATCGTTGTCGGAGCCGGCGATACGCTGTGGGACATCGCCAGCAGCGTGCGCAAGGAAGGCGAAGATATTCGCCGAACGGTCTACGATTTGCAGAAGCGGAACAATTTAAGCTCCTCTTCCTTACGGGCTGGCCAGACGCTCATTATACCTGCGGAAGACCGGGAGTAGCGCCGGGCATAAGCAGACGACGAAGACCGAACGCATTCGTTCGGTCTTTTCTTCCGTTCGGTGATGTCCAGCTCTGCGAGGAGGCTGCCTTGCCTTGACAATGACCGTTATAAAATGTCAAAGTAAAGGATGGGATATTGCCCGAAGGACGAGAGGAGAAGACCTGCATGGAGAAAATCATCGCTCGCATCAACGAGCTTTCCCGAAAGAATAAATCGGTCGGGCTGACGGCGGAGGAGCTTGCGGAACGCGACGAGCTGCGCCGCATCTACCTGGACAATTTCAAACGCAACTTCCGCAACCAGCTGGATACGATCAAGTGGGCGGAAGACGAAGAAAACGACGATTCCATCAAGCATTAAGCGAATATTCGAGGAGGGGTAACCGAATGCGATATCGGCTATTGGGCCGCAGCGGTCTTGCGGTGTCGGAACTCTGCCTGGGCACGATGACGTTCGGCAACACGACGAGCGAAGCGGATTCCATCGCGATGGTCCATGATTTCCTGGACCGGGGCGGCAATTTCCTGGATACCGCGAACGTATACGTGCAGGGCAAGTCGGAGGAGATCGTCGGCAAAGCGATCAAGGGCCGGCGCGCGGAAACGGTGCTGGCGACGAAGGTCCGGTTCATGACAGGCGCGCACCCGAACAGCGGCGGCGTCTCGCGCAAGCATATCATGGACGCGGCGGAAGCAAGCCTGAAGCGGCTGGACACCGACTACATCGACCTCTATCAGGTGCATGTCTGGGACCACGCGACGCCGATCGAAGAGACGCTCCGCGCGCTGGACGACTTGATCACGGCGGGGAAAGTTCGCTACATCGGCTGCTCGAATTTCTTCGCGTGGCAGCTGATGAAGTCGCTGGCCGTCAGCGACCGCGAGCGTTACGCCCGGTTCGTGTCGATTCAGCCGCAGTACAGTCTCGTAAGCCGCGAGATGGACCGCGAGATGATGTCCTTATGCCTGGAGGAGAACGTCGGCGTCATTCCGTGGGCGCCGCTCGGCGGTGGGTTCCTGACGGGCCGCTACACCCGCGAGGAACCGTCCAGCGGACGCTTGACCGCCAAGCAGGGCGAGAGCTCGTGGGCGCTGCGCGCGTCCGACAAAAACTTCGCCGTACTCGAGGCGGTGCAGTCCGCGGCAAAGGAATTGGGCAAGACGCCGGCGCAGGTCGCACTGGCCTGGCTGCTGCGGCGCGAAGGCATCACATCGCCGATCTTCGGGGCGAGCACGCTTGCGCAATACGAAGAGAACATGGGCGCGGCCGGCTGGACGATGCCGGACGAGATATGGAACGCCCTCGACGAAGCGAGTGCGCTTCCGAGCGAATATCCGAACCGGTTCATCGCCAAATTCGCCCGTCCGTTCTGACCGTGCGTTTACATAGGAAGAAGCAAGTGAACGAGAGATGGGTTTGCATCATGTTGAGGGGGTTCATTCGTGTCCAGATCGTGGCAGCGTAAAGTGCAAAAAAACCAGGAATTAATCAACAAACAGCGAAAGAAGCGCGGAGAAGCCCCGTTAATGGCCGCCGCCAAGTCCGGAGGCGCGGCTGGGGTGGACACCTTTAAGGGACGCAGTTTTTTAATGCCGGCGTTCCTGCTGCTCTTCATTCTGTTCTACGTGATCGTGACGGTCACGTCCGACGCGTTCAAGCAGGGCGATACGATGTTCTGGGTGACGATCGGGTGCTACGTGCTGCTCGCGGGTTTGTTCGTCCTGCGCCGCCCGTATCTGGCGGTCGGCCGCGATTTCGTCCGTTCCCGCCGGTTCACGGGGGATCGCAACATCTACGTCAGCAACATCAAGGGTATCAACGCGCAGAAGGGCTACATCGTCATCGAGCAGCACAAGGGCGGCAACTGGGTGTTCTCCCGCGTCATGAACCGCTATCCGACGGAGCAAATGGCTTCGCGCTTGAAAGTCTTCGCGGAACAGAACGCAATTCCGTTTACCGAAAAATAACCAGAGTGGAGTGCAACAGGAACCATGGCCAAACAAGCAGTTTTGTTCGATCTGGACGATACGCTCCTATGGGACGACCGCAGCGTGCAGGAAGCGTTCGACGCGACCTGCGCGGCGGCGGCGGCCCTTACCGGCGTCGACGCCAGAGCACTGGAGGAAGCCGTCCGCCGCGAAGCGCGTGCGCTCTATGAATCGTACGAGACGTTTCCGTTTACGAAAATGATCGGCATTAACCCTTTCGAAGGGTTGTGGGCGAACTTCCTGGAAGGTGAGCAGGAGGAGTTCCGCAAGCTTGGAGCGCTCGCGCCCGGTTACCGCAAGGACGCATGGACCCGCGGCCTGCAGGCGCTCGGCGTGAATGACGAAGCGCTAGGCGCCGAGCTGGCGGAGCAGTTCCCGGCGGAGCGGCGCAAACGGCCGTACGTGTACGAAGAGACGTTCGAGGTGCTTAACGAGTTGAAAGGGAAGTACAAGCTGCTGCTGCTGACGAACGGTTCGCCGGACCTGCAGCGCGAGAAGCTCGCCGGCGTGCCCGACATCGTCCCGTACTTCGACCATATCGTGATTTCGGGCGAGTTCGGCAAGGGCAAGCCGTCTGCGGACATTTTCCGTCATGCGCTGGAGCGGCTCGGCATCGAGCCAGAGCACGGCATCATGGTCGGCGACAAGCTGACGACCGACATTCTCGGCGCGAACACGATCGGCATGACCTCGGTGTGGGTCAATCGCCACGGCGCGACGCGCACGGACGACATCATCCCTACGCATGAAATCAAGCATTTGTCGGAACTGCTGCCCCTGCTGGCGTAGCCGTTCGCGGCCATCGGCCGGACTTCGGCAGGGATGCCGGAGCCGATAGCGAGACCTGCGGCAAGCAACCAACAGAATGCATTGAACAACATGCATTCAAAAGTATGCGGCCAGTAAAAAAAGAGACGCGTCGATGGCGATGGACGGGTCTCTTTTTTTGCATGGTTGCGGTGGCTCGAGCCTAGGGCTCATAAGGAGCGGTGCGCTTACGCGAACGCCGGGTCTTCGACGTTGTGCGCAATCCAGCCGTCTTTCTCAATGAACAGGCGGACGGCGATGATCTGGCGGCTGTCCATCAGCGTGAAGAAGTGGTTCTTGTTCTCCGGCACGGAAATGACATCGCCGGCTTCGAGCTCGACGTCGAAGTAGCCCGTCTCCTCGTCGCCTTTAATGATGAAGATGCCGCGGCCGGATACGATGCCCCGAATTTCGTCTTCGGTATGCGTATGGATCTGCTCGAATTTCTTCAGCAGCTCTTCGATGTTCGGGGTGGCGTCGGAGAGGGAGATCACGTCCCAAATCTGATACCCGCGGCGGGCGGCGAGGTCGCGGATCTCGGCGTCGAACGTCGTCAGAATCGTCGCCTTCTCTTCGTCGCTCAGGACGAATTTGTCCTGCAGTTCGGCCGGGAGCTTGGAAGCGTCCCAGTGCTCGTACAGCACTTCCTGTTTGTCCAAAAACGCCCGGACGTTCGCTTCGCCGGTAATGCGTTCGTTCGTGTTGCGAATACGGATTTCTGCCATGCGAATCCCTGCTTCCTTCAATAAGATCGTAATTCCGATATGAATAAGTATAGAACATATTCCGGGACCTGTCGACCGGCGCTGCGGAGGCTTTTCGATACGGATGAACATGCCTTTTCACCGGGGACGAATTCTGGTAGAGTATAGGGAAATGATTTTTTGAGCTGAACCTTGACCAGCCCTTGAACGAAGGTTCGGCGGCGAGCGGCAGCTTCGGAAGGGAAGTGCATCAATGACGAAACCGACAATCAAAGAAGAGCTAGGGAAGCGCATTCTCATCTTGGACGGTGCCATGGGAACGATGATTCAGCAGCGCGACCTCGGTCCGGATGACTTTGGCGGCGACGAGCTGGAGGGCTGCAACGAGATGCTCGTGCTGACCCGTCCGGACGTCATCCGCGACATACATGAGGAATATTTGGCCGCGGGCGCGGATATTCTCGAAACGAATACGTTCGGCGCGACGAGCGTCGTGCTGGCGGAATACGACATCCCGGAGAAAGCCAGGGAGATCAACCTGGCGGCCGCGAAGCTGGCTCGCGACGCGGCGGATAAGTACTCCACGCCGGACAAGCCGCGGTTCGTGGCCGGCGCGCTCGGGCCGACGACGAAGACGCTCTCCGTCACCGGCGGCGTGACGTTCGACGAGCTCGTCGACAGCTATTACGAACAGGCAATCGCGCTTATCGAAGGCGGCGTAGACGCGATGCTGCTGGAGACGTCTCAGGATACGCTGAACGTCAAAGCCGGCACGATCGGCATTCAGCGCGCCTTCGAGGCGGCAGGCAAGACGCTGCCGCTCATGATCTCGGGCACGATCGAACCGATGGGCACGACGCTCGCGGGGCAGAACATCGAATCGTTCTACATTTCGCTCGAGCATATGAATCCGGTCTCGATCGGCCTCAACTGCGCCACGGGACCAGAGTTCATGCGCGACCATATCCGTTCGCTCGCGGGCATCGCCCGCACCGCGGTCAGCTGTTATCCGAACGCGGGCCTGCCGGACGAGAACGGCAACTACCACGAGTCGCCGGCATCGCTCGCGAAGAAGATCGCCGATTTCGCCGAGAACGGCTGGCTGAACATCGCGGGCGGCTGCTGCGGCACGACCCCGGCGCATATCAAGGAGCTGGCCGAGACGCTCGCGAACTACGCGCCGCGCAGCCAATACGGCGACCACCCGCCGGCCGTATCCGGCATCGAGACGGTGTATATCGAGGATGAGAACCGCCCGATCATGATCGGGGAACGGACGAACATTTCCGGCTCGCGGAAATTCAAACGCCTTATTAAAGAAGAGAAATTCGACGAGGCGTCGGAAATCGCCCGCGCCCAGGTCAAGGGCGGCGCGCAAGTCATCGACATCAACCTGCAGGACACGGACATCGACGAGGCTTACGCCGTAAAGCGGTTCCTGCCGGAGGTCGTCAAAAAAATCAAAGTGCCGCTCATGCTCGATTCCACGTACGACCATATCATCGAGCTTGGGCTCAAATATTCGCAGGGCAAGGCGATCATCAATTCCATCAACCTGGAGGACGGCGAGTCGAAGTTCGAGAAGATCCTGCCGCTCATCCACCGTTACGGGGCGGCGGTCGTCTGCATCCTGATCGACGAACGCGGCCAGGCGGTGTCGCGCGAAGCGAAGATGGAAGTGGCAACGCGCGCGTACGAGCTGCTGACGGAGAAGTACGGCATGCAGCCGGAAGACATCATTTTCGACCCGAACATGTTCCCGGTCGGCTCCGGCGATCCGCAGTACATCGGCTCCGCCGTCGAGACGATCGAAGGGATCAAGATGATCAAAGCCAAGTACCCGCGCGCGAAGACGATTCTCGGCCTCAGCAACATTTCGTTCGGCTTGCCCGACGCCGGCCGCGAAGTGCTGAACTCGGTCTATCTCTACCACACGACGAAGGCCGGCCTCGATTATGCGATCGTGAACACGGAGAAGCTGGAACGGTACGCGTCCATTCCGGAAGAGGAACGGCGCTTGGCGGAAGACCTGATCTACAACACGAACGACGAGACGCTCGCCGCGTTCGTCGCCGCGTTCCGCGAGAAGAAAGTCGAGAAGAAGGAGAAGGTCTCCACCCTGACCCTCGAGGAGCGGCTCGCCTCGTATATCGTGGAGGGCACGAAGGAAGGACTTTTCCCGGACCTGGACGAAGCGCTCGGCAAGTACCCGCCGCTTGACATCATCAACGGCCCGCTCATGAAGGGCATGGAGGAAGTCGGACGGCTGTTCAACAACAACGAGCTGATCGTCGCAGAGGTGCTCCAGAGCGCCGAGGTGATGAAGGCGTCCGTTACGTACCTCGAGCCGCATATGGAGAAGTCGGAATCCGCGGTCAAAGGCAAGATCATGCTCGCGACCGTCAAGGGCGACGTGCACGACATCGGCAAGAACCTGGTCGAGATCATCCTCTCGAACAACGGCTACAAGATCATTAACCTCGGCATCAAAGTACCGCCCGAGCAGCTCATTGAAGCATATCGCAGCCAGCCGGTCGACGCGATCGGCCTCTCCGGCTTGCTCGTCAAATCGGCGCAGCAGATGGTCGTGACGGCGCAGGATTTGCGGAATGCCGGCATCGACGCGCCGATTCTGGTCGGCGGCGCCGCGCTGACGCGGAAGTTCACGAAGACGAGGATCGGACCGGAATACGACGGTCTCGTCCTATACGCGAAGGACGCGATGGACGGCCTCGATATCGCCAATAAACTGATGGATCCGGCGCATCGCCGCGCGTACGAGGAAGAAATGGCGGCGTTCAAGGCGTCCGGCGCGCTGGACGAAGCCGAGAAGAAGCCGCTGCCGGAACTGACCCGCGCGGTCCGCTCGAACATCTCGCCGGACGCGCCTGTATACATCCCGCCGGATACGGACCGTCACGTCCTTCGGAACGTGCCGATTCCGCACATCGTTCCGTACGTCAACATGCAGATGCTGCTCGGCCATCACCTGGGGCTGAAGGGCAACATCGACGCGCTGCTGAAGGAAGGCAACGAGAAAGCGGTCAGTTTGAAGGCAACGGTCGACGGTCTGCTTGAGGAAGCGGCGAAAGGCCAATTGCAGGCGCACGGCATGTACCGGTTCTTCCCCGCGCAGTCGGCGGGCAACGACATCATCATTTACGATCCGCAGCGGCCTGGCGTCGAGATCAAGCGGTTCACGTTCCCGCGTCAGCACGTGGAGCCGTACTTGTGCCTCGCAGACTTCTTGAAATCCGTGGACAGCGGCGTCATGGATTACGTCGGTTTCCTCGTGGTAACGGCGGGCGAAGGCGTGCGGGAGAAAGCGGGGGAGCTGAAGGACAACGGCGACTACCTGCGCTCCCACGCGCTGCAGGCGGTGGCGCTCGAGGTCGCGGAGGCGCTCGCCGAACGCGTGCATCATATGATGCGCGATACGTGGGGCTTCCCGGATCCGCCGGAGATGACTATGAAGCAGCGCCACGGGGCGCGGTACCAAGGCATCCGGGTCTCGTTCGGGTACCCGGCCTGTCCGAACCTGGAGGACCAGGAACCGCTGTTCGAGCTCATGCATCCGGAGGACATCGGAGTCCGCTTGACGGAAGGCTTCATGATGGAGCCGGAAGCGTCGGTCTCCGCCATGGTGTTCGCGCATCCGGAAGCGCAGTATTTCAACGTCGAGAAAGCATAGCCGAGATCGGCCACCCTCCGAAGCCTGGTATGAACCTTGCCCTTCGGAGGGTATTGTTATAAGGATCGGGATTGCAAACGAAGTGGAGGGAACCGCTTGCAGCTAACGTTTCTAGGCACCAGCGCCGGCAGGCCGACAAGAACGCGCAACGTGACGTCGATCGCCCTGTCGCTGCCCGAGCCGCAGTGCGGCTTTTGGCTGTTCGACGCGGGCGAGGGCACGCAGCACCGGATGCTCGGCAGCCGGTTCAAGCTGAATAAATTGGAACGCATTTTCATGACGCATCTTCACGGCGACCATCTGTACGGGCTGCCCGGCCTGCTGAGCAGCCGAGGCTATTTCGAAGGGGCCGCGAAGCTGGATATCTTTGGTCCACCGGGGCTGAAGCGCTACCTGGACACCGTCTTCGAGCTGACTGGCGTGCACCTCGGCTACGAGCTGAACGTCGTCGAGATCGCCGAAGGCGTCGTGCTGGAGGACGATCGTTATCTCGTCGAAGCGGCGGCGCTGGAGCACCGGCTGCCGTGCTTCGGCTACCGGATCACGGAGCGGCCGCAGCACGGGCCGCTCAACCTGAAGCGGCTGGCCGAGCTCGGTGTGCCGGCCGGACCGCTGTACGGCAAGCTGAAGCGCGGCGAGGACGTTACGCTCGAATGCGGGATGACCGTAGCCGCTGCCGACGTTGTCGGCAAGCCGCATCCCGGCCGCGTCGTGACGATTCTCGGCGACACGCGCCCGTGCGACAATGCGGTGCGGCTCGCGCGCGGCGCTGACCTGCTCGTGCACGAGGCGACGTTCGCCGTCGGTTTGGAGGAGAAGGCGGCGGCGTACGGGCATTCGACGTTCGGGCAGGCGGCCGAAACGGCCCGCGCCGCCGGCGCCAAGCGGCTCGTCGTGACGCATTTCAGCTCGCGCTACGACGACGAAGCCGTCGCGGAGCTGGCGAACGGCGTCAAGGCGATTTTCCCGGAGATCGAGCCGGCCGTCGAGATGGCGGACATCGTCATTGCGCGGCCCCCGCTTACAAATTCTTAATGAACCGCGAACGTTCCCTTGACAGTCCGCTGGTAGGATGATGGCGAAGACCAGCGACCACCAGCAGACGAAGGGATGATGATGCATGGATACCGGTAGTCATCTGTTGTTCGGCGTCACGCTTGCCGGCCTTGCCATGGCGGATCCAGCCGTGGCGGCCCATCCGGAGCTGCAGCACGCCGTGCTCGCGGCCGCGCTTCTGGGCAGCCATGCCCCTGACTTCGATGCCGTGATGCGGCTGCGCGGTCCGTCCGCGTACATCCGGCATCACCGCGGCCTGACGCATTCGCTGCCAGCCCCGCTCGCGTGGGCGCCGCTGCTCGGCTTTCCGGCCGCTTGGCTGTTCGGCGCAGGGGAATGGAGCTGGACCGTCGTGCTCTGGACGCTGCTCGCGGTATGCTTCCACATCGTCCTGGATTTGTTCAACGCCTACGGCGTGCAATGCTTAAGGCCGATCAGGCGCAAATGGCTGCATCTCGACGCGCTTCCGCTGTTCGATCCGTATCTGTTCGGGGGGCACGCGGCTGCGGCGCTGCTGTTGCTGTCCGGCTATTCGTACGCCGTGCTCGCATGCATGCTCGTCTATGTGCTGACCGCCCTATATATGGCTTGGCGTCTCACCGTCAACCGCGTCGTGCTGAGCAAACTGACCGCGCATTACAGCATGGACGCGGCATGTATCACGTTGCTGCCGTCACTGCTTGGTACGTCTTGGCAGTACGTGGCCGACACGGGCGACGAATACGCGACCGGCTAGTTCCGGGGCGGCCGGGTGGATGATGCGGCACGGCTCGCGAAGGCGAAGCCGGAGAGCCTCGCAGAACCGGCGAAGGCGACGATGGCCGCGGCCGGCGTGCGGGCGTTCCATCACTTCGCCGAGCGCGTGCACGTGAAGGTGCAGGAGGTCGTCGACGGGTACCTCGTGACATGGAGCGACGTCCGCTTCTGGCATCAGCGCGGCATGCCGTTCAGTGCGGCCGTGACGCTCGACCGGAATATGAACGTGCTGAGCGAACGGATCGGCTGGAACAAGAAATCGTGGCAGCCGCCGTTCGTGTGACGCGCATCCTTATGCATCGCGCGATACGCTTGCGACAGTCCGCGGCAAGGCACCGGCATCATGCGGCGCCCGCTCCCGCGGGCTTTTTTGCGTTTGGCCCCGGAAACGGGAACGCGCCTGCCGAAGGGCATGCGAAATTACCGGTCGTTGGCCCGGGAATTCGCGTCCCGCCGCACTTCCTGCTGGTCAAGCGAACAGATATTCGCTAAAATGGAGCGTATAAAGAGGTGAACCGCACATGTTCAAACGAAAATCGCTGCCCGACCTGATCGAGCAGCTTCGCCATAATGAAAACGTCATCCACTGGCATGAAATCGAACCCCGGGAAGCCCGGCTGCGGCCGGTTCCAGACCGCGTCGACGCGCGCATCCGCGACGCGCTGGCCAGGCGCGGCATCGAGTCGCTGTACACGCATCAGCATTCCGCCTTCGAGGCGGTGAACAAGGGGGAGAACATCGTCGCGGTCACGCCGACCGCCTCGGGGAAGACGATGTGCTACAACCTGCCGGTGCTGCAGGCGATCGCCGGAGATTCGTCAAGCCGCGCGCTGTATATCTTCCCGACCAAGGCGCTCGCTCAGGACCAGAAGAGCGAATTGAACGAGATCATCGCCGAGATGGGCATCGATATCAAGAGCTATACCTACGACGGCGACACGGCCCCGGCGATCCGTCAGGCCGTGCGCAAAGCCGGCCATATCGTCATCACGAATCCCGACATGCTGCATTCGGCGATCCTGCCGCATCATACGAAGTGGGTCAGCTTGTTCGAAAATTTGAAATTCGTCGTCATCGACGAGCTGCACACGTACCGGGGCGTCTTCGGCAGTCACGTCGCCAACGTCATCCGCAGGCTGAAGCGCCTTTGCAAATTTTACGGCAGCGACCCCGTCTTCATCTGCACGTCGGCGACCATCGCGAACCCGAAGGAGCTCGCGGAACAGCTTACGGGCAATCCGATGAGGCTCATCGACGACAATGGCGCGCCCGGCGGGCGGAAGCACTTCGTCTTCTACAACCCGCCGATCGTGAACCAGCCGCTCAATATCCGCAAGAGCGCGACCGTCGAGGTCAACCAGCTGGCCCGCGAGTTTCTGCGGAACAAAATCCAGACGATCGTGTTCGCCCGCAGCCGGGTGCGCGTCGAGCTCATCCTGAGCCATCTGCAGGAGCTGGTCAAGAACGAGCTGACCGCGAAATCGATTCGCGGATATCGCGGCGGCTACCTGCCGCAGCAGCGCCGAGAGATCGAACGCGGCTTGCGCGACGGCGAGATTCTGGGCGTCGTCAGCACGAACGCCCTGGAGCTCGGCGTCGATATCGGACAGCTGCAGGTGTGCGTGATGACCGGCTACCCCGGCAGCGTGGCGAGCACGTGGCAGCAGGCGGGCCGGGCCGGACGCCGCCACGGCGAGGCGCTCATCGTCATGGTGGCCGGCTCGACGCCGATCGACCAGTACATCGTGCACAACCCGGATTATTTCTTCGAGCGGACCCCGGAGCATGCCCGGATCAATCCGGAGAACCTGATGATTCTGGTGGACCATCTGAAATGCGCCGCGTACGAGCTGCCGTTCAAGGGCACGGAAGAATTCGGGCCGCTGGACGTGACGGACATCATGGAATATTTGACGGAGGAGCGGGTGCTTCACCATAGGGGCGATACCTATTATTGGGCGAATCTGGCGTTCCCCGCGAGCGGCGTCAGCCTGCGTTCCGCCTCCCAGGAGAACGTCGTGATCGTCGACCAATCCGTGACCGCGGACGTCAAAATCATCGGGGAAATGGACAAATTCAGCGCCATGACGCTGCTGCACGACGAAGCGATCTATTTGCACGAAGGGGTGCAGTACCAGGTCGAGAAGCTGGATTGGGACCATAACAAGGCGTACGTGCGGGAAGTGGACGTCGAGTATTATACGGACGCCAACCTGGCGGTGCAGACGAAGGTGCTGGAGATCGACCGTACGGCGCAGCGCCCGCTCGGCGCCATTCACTACGGCGACGTCAGCGTCACGGCGCTCCCAACGCTGTTCAAGAAAATCCGCTTGTCCACCAACGAGAACATCGGCTGGGGGCCTATTCATCTCCCGGAGCAGGAGCTGCACACGAGCGCGACCTGGATCGAACTCAAGGACGTCGATCCGCAGCTCGGTACGAAGACGCTGGAGCAGCTGCTCCTCGGCATCGCGAACGTAATGAACCACATCGTGCCCGTACTGGCGATGTGCGACCGCAGCGACGTGCACGTCATCTCGCAGATCAAGGCGGACCATACCGGCCTGCCGACGATCTTCATCTATGATCATTACCCCGGCGGCATCGGGCTTGCCGACGGCATCTACAAGCGGTTCGACGAGGTGAAGGCGGCCGCGATCGACCTGATCCGCCGCTGCCCGTGCGATGACGGCTGTCCGTCGTGCATCGGTTCGGAGATCGAAGGCATGGACGCGAAGCCTAAGAGCCTGCTGGTACTGGAGGGGCTGTAAATGACCGAAATCAGATGCGATAAGCCGGGACGGCAAGGGCCTGGCGCCTGCGGGCGAATGCCCGTCGAATCGCAAACCAAGGCGGCCGTGCCGTCATGAGCGGGCTGCGCGACAAGCTGCTGCGGATGAAGAGCGCCCAGACCGCGCAGGCGGAGCGGCTGGCGGGCATGCCGGAGCAGCCGCCGGCGGCCGCGCTTCGGCCGGAGGCGGCTGGCGTTGCGGCCGGCCTGCATGGCGGGGAAGCGGCCGAAAGCTGGGAAGCCGGCGAAGCCAATCCGCTTGCCGAAGGCTTGGCGGTCGCCGAAGGCATGGAGGCCGCAGGAAGCCCTGGCGGCGCTTCGCGCGACGCAGGCGCCGATCAGGCGGACGAGGAACTGCATCCGGCCTGGAGCGGGATGGGCGTCCGGTTCGTCAGCTCGACGGACGGCGAATTTCTCGTCCGGGAGTCCCGCTATCCGCTGTCGCACCGGCACGGCACGCACCGGCTGGACGAATGGCTCGGCGTCCAGGAAGCGATGTCGGCATTCGATGCGGGAGCCGGCGGCACGTACGCTTACAGGAACGCGCTGTTCCTCGACCTCGAGACGACGGGCCTTGGCGTCGGCGCGGGCAATGTGCCGTTCATGGTCGGCCTGGCGTACGTGCAGGACGACGCGTTCGTCGTCGAGCAGATGCTGATCCGCCATCCCGCGGAGGAACGCGCGATGATCGGTTATTTGAGCGCCATGCTGCCGACGTTCACGCATCTCGTGACGTACAACGGCCGGACGTTCGACTGGCCCGTGCTGCACAACCGGTTTATTTTGCACGGCTACCGCGCGTTCAAATGGGAGCCGGTCCATATCGACTTGCTTCACCCGTCCCGCTCCGTCTGGCGCAACACGCTCGTTTCGTGCAAGCTGAGCCGCGTCGAGGAAGAGCGGCTTGGCATCAGCCGGGGGGACGATGTGCCCGGCTCGCTGGCGCCGGCGATCTATGTTCAATATTTGGCGGACGGGGACCCGGAGCCGCTGCAGGGCGTCTTCGCGCATAACGAGACCGACATGCTGTCGCTCGCGGCGCTGGCGATCCGCTTCGGCCATTTTCTCGCGGGCGGGGTCGGCACGCGCGTCGAGGTTCCGGCGGAAGCCGAGGAGCTGCTCCGCACGGGCTTGTGGCTGGAACGGATGGGCAAGGCGGAGTTAGCCGAGCCGCTGTACGCCCGGTTCGCGGAGCATCCGCGTCCGTCCTACCGGAGCCTGTGCCTGCTGGCGGAACGCGACAAGAAATGTGGAAATTGGACACGCGCTGTGGTATTGTGGCAGAAGGCTGTCCGCATGTCCGGGGAAGCGGTGCTGCCGGACTATGAGGCGCATATCGAGCTTGCGATGTATTACGAGCATAGAACGAAAGAATTCGGGCGCGCGCTGCTGCTGGCGGAGCAGGCGCTCGAGCTGGCGGCCGGCCGCCGTGCGGGACCGCGGGCGCGCGGCCGGCGGCAAGGCGAGCTGGACCTGATCCGCAAGCGGATCGACCGTCTGCGCTTGAAACGATCGAAGGGGTGAACGACATGGGACAGGGCACGGGCCGCCTTCGCGGGTTGCTGATTGACCTGGACGGCACGATGTACCACGGGGGCCGGATGATCCCCGGCGCGGACGAATTCGTCCGGATGCTGAAGACGGAAGCCGTCCGTTATTTGTTCGTTACGAACAATTCGTCCGCGACGCCCGCCGTCGTCGCGGAACGGCTGAACGGGATGGGCATTCCGGCGGAGCCGGGGGACGTCTGCACGTCCGCGCAAGCCGCGGCCGCGTATATCGCGGAACGGCAGCCGGGCGCGCGGGTGCATGCGATCGGAGAGGCCGGCTTGCTCGCCGCGCTGGAGGAGAGGGGCATGCGGCTGGTCGAAGAGGATCCGGAGCTGGTCGTCCAAGGGATCGACCGGTCGTTTACATATGAGAAAGCTGCCGCCGCCGTCCGGCATATCCGCGGCGGCGCGCCGTATATTTTGACGAATCCCGACCTGCTGGTGCCCGCGGAGCACGGGCTTGTTCCGGGCGCCGGGTCGATCGCCGCCATGCTGCGGGCGGCTTCGGGCGCCGAGCCGGTCGTCATCGGCAAGCCGTCGCCAATCGGGATGCGCTTCGCGCTGGACCGGCTGGGCCTGGCGCCGGACGAAACCTGGGTGATCGGCGATAATCCGGCGACCGACATCGCCGCGGGAAAATCCGTCGGTTGTCCGACCGTCCTGGTATTAACCGGGCTGGCAACGGCCGACAATTATAAAGAGCTGCTCGCGTCGGCCGACTGCGAGGCGAACGAGGTCATCGACGACTTGCACCGGTTGCGGGAGTGGCTGCATCGCCGGCTGACAAGGCAGATTGAGAGCCGATAGGAAGGAAGTTGTAGGGATGCCGGAATATCCGGAAATGGAACATTATCGCAGGCTGTTGGCGGAACGCATCGCCGGCCAGCCCATTACGAAGGTCGACGTGACGCGGCCGAAATCCATCAACGTGCCGGTCGAGACGTTCGAGCGGGAGCTTGTCGGCCGGACCGTCTGGTTCGTGGAGCGGCGGGGCAAGATGCTGCTTTTTCACCTCGACAACGGCAAGAGGCTGCTGCTGCATTTGATGCTGGGCGGCTTGATCCGGTACGAATCGCATACGCTGCTGACGCCGGAAGGACTGCCGCCCGAACGGCCGGACCGCTCCGTGCAAGTCACGATCGGCTTTCCCGCGGGTGATCTGTGCTTCATCGGCTTGCGGCTCGGCTATCTTCACCTCTTGACCGTGAAGGAGACGCTCGCACGCTTGGCGGACCTGGGACCGGAGCCGTTCGATCCGCGGTTGACGCTGGACGCTTTCAAGGCGCGGTTCAAAGGAAAACGCGGCTCGTTCAAAACGTCCTTCGTCGACCAGCATGTCATCGCCGGCATCGGCAACTGTTATGCGGACGAGATCGCGTTCGAGGCGCGGGTGCGCCCGGACGCCAAGCTGGCCGCCATCGAGCCGGCGAGCTGGGAGAGGATCTACGCGGCCATGCGCGAAGTGCTGAACGACGCGATTGCCAAGGGCGGATACATGGAGCTTCCGCTGACGGAAGGCGATACGGTGACGGGGGGCTACAACGAGCACTGCCGTGTCTACGACCGCGGCGGCGAAGCCTGCCCGCGCTGCGGAAGCGGGATCGTGCAGACGGAGCTCAACTCGCGCAAGCTGTTCTACTGCCCGTCTTGTCAGAAGGACCGGTAACGCCGGATGCGCGCCGGGTTTCACGTGTCGACGAAGGGAGGCTACCGCGAGGCCGCGAGAAGGGCGGCGGCGTTCGGCGCGGAAGCCTATCAATATTTTCCGAAGAATCCGCGGAGCCTGGCGGTCAAGCGCTTCGACCTCGCGGAGGCGCGGCGCTGCGCGGAATTCTGCGCGGAGCAGGGCATCGTCTCGATCGCGCATTCGCCGTACCCGACCAACGTCGCCTCGGAGGACGCCGAGCATCGCGCGCAGACCGTGCTGTCGCTGCTGAACGATCTCGACATCGCCGAGGCGTGCGGCTCGCTTGGCGTCGTCGTGCATTTCGGCGTCTATAAAGGGCAGGATCCGCTGGAAGGGTATCGCAACGCGGTCGTGACGCTGAGCGCCGTCTCGCAGCAGTGGCGGGGCAAGGCCAAGCTGCTGATCGAGAATCAGGCGGGCGACCACACCTTCATGGGCACGACGATGGAGGAGCTCGCCCAGATCCGCGGTTTATGCAAGGACAATCATAACATCGGCTTTTGCCTCGACACGTGCCACCTGTTCGCGAGCGGGACATGGGACGGAAGCCCGGACGCCGACTGGCTGTGGAAGGCGCAGGCGCTCGGCGTGATCGAGCATCTCGCGGCCGTTCATCTGAACGATTCCGTCTATCCGAGCGGCGAGAAGCGGGACCGGCACGCGGTCATCGGCGAAGGCTGCATCGGCGCGCCGGGCTTGACGTGGCTGCTGCGGCATCCGCTGCTCGCGGACACGCCGTTCGTCTTGGAAACGCCTTCGGGAACGGACGGCACGCATCGGGAGCAATTGGCCCTTATCCGGAGCATGGGAGGCGCGTGAGCGACATGATCAACGTCTATTTGGACGATTACCGGCCGTGCCCGCAGGGGTTCGTGCTCGCGAAATCGGCGGAAGAATGCATCCTGCTGCTGGAGCACGAAGAAGTGGACGTGCTGTCGCTCGATTACGAGCTGGGCTGGGGTCAGCCGAACGGCCTCGCCGTGGTGCAGTACATCGTGGACAGCGGGCGCTATCCGCGAAGCTGTTATTTTCATACGTCCAGCGCCGCGGGCCGGATCGCCATGATTCATTTGCTGTCGCGGCACGCGCCGCCGGACGTGGCCATCCATCACGGGCCGATGAAGCAGGCGTAATTTTGGGGGAGGGGACCGGCATGATCACGCTGCATAACGTCACGTTCCGCCGCGGGGAACGGCAAATTCTAAACGGCGTCAATCTGCGGATGAACCCGGGCGAGCATTGGGTCATTCTCGGGCGCAACGGCTGCGGCAAGACGACGCTGCTCGAAATGATGAATGGTTACGAGTTTCCGACGTCCGGCACGATCGACGTGCTTGGCAACCGCTACGGCGAGTGCGACGTTCGCGAGGTGCGTAAGGAGATCGGCTACATCAGCCAGTCCATCATGGAGAAGCTGACGCTGCGCGACCCGGTCTGGGAAGTCGTCGCGACCGGCGAGTACGCGTTCCTGCGCTTCTATCAGGAGATAGACGAAGCCGTCCGGCAGAAGGCGCTGTCCCTGCTGGAGCAGGTCGGCCTGCCGCATGCAGCCGGGCAGTCGCTCGGTTCGCTCTCGCAGGGGGAGCGGAAGAAGGTGCTGCTCGCCCGCGCGCTCATGCAGGATCCGAAGCTGTTGATCATGGATGAGCCTTGCGCGGGGCTCGATCTGTACGAACGCGAAAATCTGCTGATCGACCTCGGACGGCTGGGCAAGCGCGACCTGATGGTCGTCTACGTGACGCACCATATGGAGGAAATCATCCCGCTGTTCACGCATGTCGCGCTTGTGCAGAACGGGGAAATCGTCGCGGCCGGGCCGAAGAAGGACGTGCTGAGCGCCGAATGGCTCTCCGCCGCCTACGGCTGGCCGGTAGACGTGCATTGGGCAAATGACCGCCCGTGGATTCGGGCATTACCGGGAGGAAAGACGCAGTGACGGAATGGATAGGAACCGCGAATCACGGCTTCGCCTCGTTGGCGATGGAAGAGCTTCGCAGAACGATACAAGGCCTTAAATTCACGCAGCTCATCGCCGGCGAGACATTTCGGATGGAGGTGCCGCTGAACCGTGAAGCGATGGCCGACCAGCTGCGGACGCACGAGCCGATCTTCTTGCGGCATATTCAGGCGATCGACCGCATCCTGCCGATCCAAGGCAACGCGGACGACCTGCAGGCGCTGTCGGAGCTTGTCCGGCACGCCCGCGTCCGCTGCGCGTCCGGTACGACCGCGATCCATCTGCGCAAAGTCGAAGGGTCGCGCTATCCGTATTCCGCCGCCGATACGAAGACGGTGCTGGAAGCGGTGATCATGGAGCTGGGCGGGGAGACGACGATGCAGGCGCCGGATCGGATCCTGTCCATCTTCGCCGGGACGGACGAGCTGTACGTCGGCTGGGGCACGCCGGCCGAGCAGCTCTCCGATTGGCCGGGCGGCGCCGTCCGGTTCCAACGCGAGGAAGGGCAAATTTCGCGCGCGAAATTCAAGCTGCTGGAAGCCGAGCGCGCATTTGACCTTCATTTCGAGACGTTCCGCGACGCGCTCGACATCGGGGCCGCGCCGGGCGGATGGACGCAGCTGCTCTTGGAGCGCGGACTGCGCGTCACATCGATCGATCCGGCGGAGCTTCACCCGAAGCTGGCCGAATACCCGCTGTTGACGGCGCTCAAGAAGAACGCTTCGGACGTGACGTTCGCGCCCGGCTCCTTCGATCTGCTCGTCTGCGACATGAGCTGGAGCCCGATGCAGATGGCCAAGCTGGTGCTCGAGAAGGTCGAGGCGCTCCGGGAAGGCGCGGCGGCGGTCATCACGATCAAGCTGATGCACAAAAAGCCGCTCCAGACGATCCGGGACGTGATCGCGAAGCTGGAGACGGCTTTTGAGCTGCGTAAGGCGAAGCAGCTATTTCATAATCGCGACGAAATGACGATCTATATGGTGAAACGATAACGCATGAGAGCATAGGGCATCGCAGGAAAGCATCCTGATCGCACGGACCGCCGGTCCGTTCGTTCGGGGTGCTTTTTTTGACGTTGAAATGGAGGGAATCGAGAGCAATGAACATGGAACGGGAAGAAACATTCGTGAGCGGCACGCTGATCGGCGGGCGTTACCGTATTCACGGCCTGATCGGCAAAGGCGGAATGGGCGAGGTGTACACAGCGGAGGACGTGCGGCTGCACGGCAAGATTCGCGCCTTGAAGGCGAACCGCTCGAGCGCCGCGTCGGGCTTCCGCGGCGCGGAGGAGGCGGCGCTGCTCATGCGGCTGAACCATCCGCATCTGCCGCTGATCGTGGATTATTTTCCGCCGGAGGAACAAGACGGCTGCGAGCTGCTGGTCATGGATTACATCGACGGGATGACGCTGCAGGCATACTTGGAACGGCAGGGCGGCGTCGTGCCGGCGGCCGTCGTCGTCGAGATCGGCCTTCAGCTGGCCGAGGCGCTTCATTATCTGCACGGCCAGCGGCCCGCGATCATCCACCGGGACTTGAAGCCCACGAACGTAATGATCGACCGCTCCGGGTTCGTGCGGCTCATCGACTTCGGCATCGCCCGGGAATTCAAGCCGGGGCAGGCGAAGGATACGGTGACGCTCGGCACGCCGGGCTTCGCGGCGCCGGAGCAGGAAGGCGACCGCCAGAGCGACGCGCGGACGGACGTGTACGGTCTCGGCGCGCTGCTCTATTATTTGCTTGCCGGCGGGATCAAGCCCGGCAGCGGGCCGGGGGGCGGAAGCGCGCCGGCCATGGGCGGCCTGCTCGGCGGGCCGCCGGCATTGATCGCGGTCATCGCCCGGATGATCGATCCCGTACCCGCGCTGCGTTATCCGACCATGGAAGAGGCCCGGCAGGCGCTCGCGGTCTGCCTGCATGAGCGCTCAGGCGGAGAAGCGGATCGGCAGGCGTTTGCCGCGAGCGGCAGGCAGGCGCGTTCGCGCCGGGTGTCGGTGGTCGTCGCGTCCTTGTCGCCCGGAGCCGGCGCGACATTCACGGCGATTACGCTCGGACATTTGCTCGATCGCCCGGCTTATCCGCCTGCGGCGGCCGTGGAGCATCCCGCGCTCGAGCCGGAATGGCATGCGCTGCTGCCGGATGCGGGGAAAGGGCGGTTCGGAAGCGGGGCGGCCGCCAGCCCCGACCGGAGGTACGCACCGGCGGCTTCGCCGTCCGGGCGGATGACCTGGTACCGCTTGGAGCCCGCGGCGCACGCGGCCGCCGGGCAGGAGGCGGAGCTGCACCTGAAGCACAGGCTGATGCTGCAGGCGATCGAAGCGCCGATCGTGCTGACCGACGTGTCCAGCCGATGGCTGTCGCCGGAGATGGCGGAACAGCTGGCCGCGTGCGAACTGCTGCTGTTCGTGGCCGACCCGTTCCCGGCCAAATGGACGGTCGAACGGCTGGCCGCGGCGAAGCGAATCTGCGCTGAGCGGGAGCTCGCGGGCCGAGGCACGTATTGGATTGCCAACAAGGACGGCAAGTTCGGCGCCCGCGGCGATTGGCTCGCCGCCATGCCGGCGAAGCCCGGCTGCTCCATTCCGCTCTTGCCCGCGGAGGCGTGGACGGATCAGATATGGTCCGGCAAATGGGCCACGGCGCACCGGACATGGCAGCCGCTGCTGGAACGGTCGCTGCAGCCCGTGCTGCAGGCGATTGCCGCGTCGGTGTGAGCCACAGGGGGCGATGAATGTGTTACAATTGAGGGACGCGGCAGCAGGGGGAGACGGAGACCGGACGCGGCGTCCCGGGCGGTCCCGGCCCGGGTCGCGCAAGCCGAAGACCCTTGCATTGGCGGACATGCTTCATTATGATTATGGGAAGGGTTCGCCGGGAACCCGGTTACAGAATAGAGCAAAGTAGGTGCAAAGGCGTATGAACGAACGCATTCTCGTCATCGAAGACGAGGACGGCATCGCGCGGATTCTTCAGCTCGAACTGGAGCACGAAGGTTACGTCGTCGGCCGCGCGGCGGACGGCAGGAGCGGCTTGGAGCAGACGATGAACGGCGAGTGGGACATGCTGCTGCTGGACGTGATGCTGCCGGAGCTGAACGGCATTGAGGTGCTGCGGCGCATCCGGCAGGCGGGCAATCCGATTCCGATCATTCTCTTGACGGCCCGCGACACGATTCCGGATAAAGTGAGCGGATTCGAACACGGTGCCAATGACTATATAACGAAACCTTTCGCCATGGAGGAACTGCTCGCGCGGGTGCGCAACCTGCTGCGCATCTTCCAGCAGCAGCCGAAGGAGCCGGAGAGCCCCGACGTGCTGAAAGCCGCGGATTTGTCGATCGAGCTGCGAACGCGCAAGGTGTTTCGCAAGGATCTGCCGATCGAACTTACGCCTCGTGAATTCGAGCTGCTCGTCTATTTGGCTGAGCATCGGAACGAAGAGAAATCCCGCGAGGACATTTTATCCGAAGTGTGGGGTTACGATTTTATCGGGGAAACGAACTTGGTGGACGTCTACATCCGGTATTTGCGGCAGAAGGTCGATAAAGGCTACCGCCATAAACTCATTCATACGGTCCGCGGCGTCGGCTACATGCTGAAGGAGCCGGATGCATGACGCTTCGCCGCCGATTTACGTTTTTTACGATTTTTTGGCTTATTTTTATATTGATCTTGTTTAATATCTTCGTCTACTTGTTCGTGATCAAAATCACGATCCGCAGCGAGGATCAGCTGCTCACGAACAAAGTGAACATCCTGCTCGAGGATCCTCGGATCAACGACCCGACCCAGCTGTCGAACGCCGATTTGCTGCGGGATTACTACAACGTCAGCGAACTGATGCGCATCGTGGACAGCAACGGCAAAGTGGTCAACACGCAAGGCTCCGACCCGGAGCTGCTCGCTCTCAAGCACGATTTCACCACGCGTCACGACACGGGCATGTTCTTCATCGACGGACGCCGCGTGCTCTATATGAAGGTGCCGCTCTTCCACGATAACGAAATCATCGGCACGCTGGAGCTGTACCGCAAGCTAACGCTGCTCGACAGCTACTTGAAAGTGCTCGTCATCGCGCTGTCGATCACGAGCATCGGGGCGATTCTGTTCGCGATCTTCGGAACCTACTGGTTCACGTCCCGCCTCACGTCGCCGATCCAGCACATGGTGCAGACGATGCGGGAAATCGACCGGAGCGGCAAGCTGCGCAAAATCGAGCTAGCCGAGCGCGACCAATCCGCGGAGCTGCTGCAGCTCGCCCGGGCGTTCAACCAAATGGTCGACCGGCTCGAACGGACATTCGATCGCCAGAAGCAGTTCGTCGCCGACGCGTCGCACGAGCTGAAGACGCCGATCACGGTCATCACCAGCTACGCCGGCATGCTGAAGCGCTGGGGCCGGGACGACGCGAGCATTCGGGACGAAGCGATCGAAGCGATAAGCAAGGAATCGACGCGGCTGCAGAACCTGACGAAGTCTATGCTGCAGCTGGCGCAGGCGGAGCAGGAGGACTGGCTTCAGCGGGAAACGTTCAATCTGGTGCAGCTCGCCGACGAGACGGCGGATATGCTGCACATGACGTTCCAGCGGATGATCCGCGTCCATACGCCGGGCAAGCAGGACATCCGGATGAACGCCGATAAGGAGAAAATCCGCCAGCTGCTGGTCATCTTGCTCGATAACGCCATCAAATACAGCAAGGAACCGATCGACATCAACATCGCGCTGCATAAGAACGTCGTCCGGTTCTCGGTCTCGGATAAAGGCATCGGCATTCCGGAGGAAGAAATGCCGAACCTATTCGAGCGTTTCTACCGGGTAGACGGGGCGAGAAGCCGTTCGACCGGCGGCGTCGGGCTCGGCCTGTCCATCGCGAAGCGGATCGTCGACCTCCATGAAGGGCAGATCGACGTATTCAGCAAGCCGGACCAAGGAACGACGATCTCGATCGCGATTCCGCAAAAAAAATAGCGTCACGTAAAGGAGAGAGCGTACCATGAGCGGCATCCGCGTTTGCGCCGTGCAGTATAAGCTGGCCGACATCGACAGCTTCGATCAATTCGCGTTCCAAGTCCGGCACTACGTCCGGAACGCCTCGGAGTACGGGGTACAGGTCATCCTGTTCCCCGAATTTTTCACGACGCAGCTTCTGTCCATCGGGGACGGGACGGGCGCCGCGCTGCCGATCGGCGGGCTCCCGGAATTCACGGACGCCTACATCGCGCTGTTCCGGTCGCTGGCGGCGGAATACGGCGTCCATATTATCGGCGGCACGCACGTCATCGCAGCGGAAGGCGGCAAGCTGAACAACGCCGCGCATCTGTTCTATCCCGACGGCCGCGTGGAGAAGCAGGCTAAGCTGCACATGACGCCGACGGAGCGCGAGGAATGGAACATGTCGCCCGGCGAAGGGCTTGAGGTGTTCGACACGCCGTTCGGCACGATCGCCATGCTGACGTGCTACGATATCGAGTTTCCGGAGATTGTCCGGATGGCGCGGGCCAAGGGAGCGGACATCATTTTCTGCCCTTCCTGTACCGACGACCGTCACGGCTTCTACCGCGTGCGTTACTGCTGCCACGCGCGAGCGGTCGAGAATCAAGTCTATATCGTCACGACGGGCACGGTCGGCTCTCTCCGGAAGGTCGACTTTATGCGGGCGAACTTCGGGCAGGCCGCGGTCATCTCGCCGAACGACATTCCGTTCCCGCCGGCAGGCATCCTGACGGAAGGCGTCGTGAACGACGACATGCTCGTCGTCGCGGACATCGACGTCCGCCTGCTGCACGACGTCCGGGCAGCCGGTTTCGTCACGACGTGGCGCGACCGCCGCACCGATCTGTACGGCGACTGGTCTTAAGCCGGCGGTCCGTCCGCGCGAAGGAGGAGTTATCGCAATGCGCAAGCAGTTGATCGTCTTCTTAAACGGCAAGCCGATCGAGATCGTCATTCGCAATTATACGTTTACCGATTTTCCGGGCATGATCGAGATTCAGAAACTGTGCTTTCCGCCGCCATACCCGTCCGAGCTGTGGTGGAGCGAGCAGCAGCTCCGCGAGCACGTGACGCGGTTTCCCGAAGGCGCGTTATGCGCGGAACACGACGGCAAGCTGATCGGCTCGATGACGGGGCTCGTCGTGCGCGGCGATGCGCTGCATGGCGACCATCGCTGGGAGACCGTCACCGATCGCGGCTATATCCGCACGCACGATCCGAACGGAGACACGCTCTACATCGCGGACATCTGCGTCGTACCGGAGATGCGCAAGGCCGGGATCGGCAAATGGCTCATGCAGAGCATGTATGAGACGGTCGTCCATCTCGGGCTGAAGCGGCTGCTCGGCGGCGGCCGGATGCCGAGCTATCACCGGTACGCGGACGAGGTCGCGCCGGACGACTACTTATCCGGCATCGTCGCGGGGCGGTACAGCGATCCTGTGATCACGTTCCTGCTGCGCTGCGGCCGGATGCCGATTGGGACCGTCGCCGGCTACCTGGACGACGAGGAATCGCGCAATTACGCCGCGCTCATGGAGTGGCGGAACCCCTTTCATCCCGGAGAAGGCGGCCATTAACAGACCGAAGGAGCGAAACCATGGACTACATACGCATTCAATCCATTGACCACCCGCTGTTCGCCAAGATGCACGACCTGATGAAGACGGTTTTCCCGCCGGAGGAAGTGCTGGCGTTTGAGAAATGGCGCGCGCCGCTCGAGGACGAGAGCATCCACGTGTACGTCGCCGTGCATGAAGGCGAGGTCGTCGGCACGACGGAGTACCGGTATTATCCGGGCCTGCGTGTGGCGATGACGGACTTCACGATCGTCGGCCGCCCGGGTCTCGGCATCGGCCGCTTCCTGCTTCGCAGCCGAGAGCGGGATTTACAGCGGCTTGCGGCGGAGAGCGGGACCGTTTCGCTTGGCATGTTCGCCGAAATTTACGATCCGGCGCAAGCGAGCTACGAATTCGGCGGCATCTACCCGATGAATCCGTACGTGCGCCGGGAAGTGCTCTCGCATATCGGCTACATGCGGCTTGATTTCCCGTACGTGCATCCGTCCTGGGAAGAGGACGGCTCGGCGGTCGGGGGCCTCAATCTCAGTTTCCTCCCCGCCGACGAGAACCGGACGGAACTCGACGCGTCGCTCGTGACGGCGTTTCTGACCCAATATTATTCGGCGCTGCCGAACAAGCCTGCGGAATGGTATGCGATGATGGAGCAGTTGAAGACGCAGGACAAGCTGCGCCTGCTGCCGCTCTAGATCCGTGTCCCGGCCGCGACCGGGCGGCATCTTGCGCCGGCGCGATTCAATAACGAATGCACGGCTAGGTTTTTCTAAAGGAGTATCGCAGCATGAAAATCACGTTTTGGGGAACGGGCGACGCCATGGGCGTTCCGCGGGTCTACTGCGCCTGTCCGGTTTGCGAGGAGGCGAGAAGCGGCGGGACGAACCGCCGGTACCGCTCGCTCGTCCGGCTGGAGGACGAGGGGATCGGCTCGCTGTTGATCGATTGCGGCCCGGACTGGCGCCGCGGCATGGAAGCTGCGGGACTTCGGCAGCTCGACGCCGTGCTGATTACCCACGCCCACTTCGACCACATCGCCGGGCTGCCGGAATATGCCGACTTGTGCCGGTGGCTCGGGCGCCAAGGAACGGCGTACGCGATGCCGGACGTCATCGACGAGATTCTCGTCCGATTCCCTTGGCTGTCCAGACAGATCGCGTTCGTGCCGATCGAAGGCGACCTGACGTTCGGCAGCTGGAAGGCGTTCTGCTGGAAGGTCAACCACGGCAAGAACGGTTACGCGTACGCCTACCGGTTCGAGAACGCCGCGACCGGACGCAGCTTCGCGTATTGCTCCGACGCCATCGCGCTGTCGGACGAAGAGCTGGAGCCGCTTCACGGACTCGACGTGCTGATTCTCGGCACAAGCTTCTACGAGGAGCCGTACGCGTTCGAGAGCCGTTCCGTCTACGACGTCCGCGAAGCGCTGGCGCTGCTCGAACGGTTGAAGCCGGGACGCGCGGTGTTCACGCACCTGTCGCACGACATCGACCTCGGCCGCGATTACGGGCTGCCGGCCGGAGCGGCGTTCGCGCGGACGGGACAGACGGTTACGGTGTAGGCCGAGGCCGCCGAACTCGGTTTGGGTTGGAGCCAGCTTGACATTGACGGCGGCCAGCCGTTATGATGTTACTAACTTTAACCAGCAAGGGGAAATTTTGATGCGTGTCGGTGTTCTTAACTTCTAATTGGATATGACCTGGGGCCGAAGGCCGCCAGGGACGAAAGCGCAAATCGCAAAGCTTGAACGACCTGCGCCTTGACCGTTTTACGGCAGGTTTAGTTCGTTATTCCCGATTCCGCGTTCTCGTCGCCAATGAGTTAAGAACATGACCCATTTCCCGCCTGCTGCAGGACGGTAATGGAGCGTGCTCTTCGAGCACGCTTTTTTCATGCCGGTGTTCCATTTCTCGCGAGAAGTGGGCGATCGGCTGAAGCACCGTCATTCCCACAGGGACGGAATGCGTTTATGCGCTTTCCGTCCCTTTTTTTATTTTCATATTAACGAAAAGGATGGGTGCACGATGAATCACAAGACGATGACGACTCTGGAATTTCATAAAATTAAAGCGATGCTGGCCGCGTATACGGTCTCGGAAGCGGGAAGGACGCTCGTCGACCGGCTGGAGCCGAGCCGGCACGCCAAGCAGGTCGCAGCCTGGCTGAAAGAAACGGAAGAGGCGGCAGCGCTGCTCGCGACCGGTGCCAGCGTGCCGTTGTCCGCCATGGAGGGCATCGGGCCGTTCCTGGCGCTGCTCGGCAAAGGCAAAATCTACACGGAGCACGAGCTGGGCCAGCTCGCCGTCTGGCTGACGTCCGTGGCGCAAATGAAACGCTACATGGACGGCAAGCGGATGACGGCGCCGACGATCAGCGGCTACGCCGATTCCATGCAGGACTGCCCGGAGCTCGTGCGCGAGCTGGACCGCTGCATTCGGCATGGACGATTGACCGACCAGGCGAGTCCCGAGCTGGGCGACATCCGGCGCCATATCGCGGCCGCCGAGGACCGGATCGAGCGCAGGCTCAACCAGCTGCTCGGCAAGTACAAGAGCGCGCTGCAGGAGCAGCTCGTCAGCAGGCGGAACGGCCGTTTCGTCATTCCGGTCAAGCGCGAGCTGCGACGTCAAGTACCGGGCACGGTATGGGACGAATCGGCGAGCGGCCAGACGCTGTTCGTGGAACCGGCCGACGTGGCGGACCTGCAGGGCGAGCTGCAGCTGTGGCAGGGCGAGGAGGAACGCGAGCGGACGCGGATATTATCGGAGCTGTCCGACTTGGCGGAAACGCATGCCGCGGCGTTCCGGTGGAACATGGAGGCGATGGCGTCGTTCGACTTCATCTTTGCGCGCGGCAAGCTGGCCCGGACATACGACGGCATCGCGCCGGCGCTCGTCGACCGGCCGTTCGTCCGCCTAGTCGGCGCGCGGCATCCGCTGCTCGGCGAGAAAGCGGTGCCGTTGACGGTCGAGCTCGGCGAAGCTTGGCGGCAGTTGATCATAACGGGGCCGAATACGGGCGGGAAGACGGTCGCGCTCAAGACGGTCGGCTTGTTTGCCTTGATGAACCAGGCGGGGCTGCTGCTGCCGGCGGAGCGGGGCACGGAGATGGGGCTGTTCGAGCATGTCCTGGCCGATGTTGGCGACGGGCAAAGCATTGAGCAGTCGCTCAGCACGTTCTCGGCGCATATGGACGCGTTAAGCGACATGCTGCGGGCGGCGAATGGCCGATCGCTCCTGCTGCTCGACGAGCTGGCGGCGGGGACGGATCCGGGGGAGGGCATCGCGCTCTCGATCGCGGTGCTGGAGGAGCTGCTGCAGCGGGGATCGCTGGTGGCGGCGACGACGCATTTCAATGAAATCAAGCGGTTCGCGTCGCACGTACCGGGCTGCACGAACGCACGGATGACGTTCGACCCCGAGACGCTAAGGCCGCTCTACCGGCTGGAGATCGGCGAAGCCGGCGACAGCTTCGCCTTCGCGATCGCCCGGCGGTTCGGTCTGCCGGAAGCCGTGGTGAAACGGGCGGAGAAGCGAGCGAAGTCGGCGGTCCGTCCTCGAGAAGAAGCGGACGCGGGGGAAGCCGTTCCATACGGAGCGCCTTCCGATTCGCAGCCGTTCGACCAAGCGTCGGCTAAGAGGCCGAAACGTTCGAAGAAGGCCGGCCGAGACTCCGTCGGCCCCACGGACCCGGAGACGACGGCGGGGGAGCCCAAGGTGAAGCGGCCGCTCGAGGTCGGTGACTCCGTCTGGATCCATCCGCTCCGCCGAACGGGCATCGTCTACCGGACGGCGGACGAACGGGGCGACGTCGTCGTGCAGGTGCAGAAGGCGAAGATGACGTTCAACCGGAAGCGGCTGTCGTTGTACATCGCGCACACGGAGCTGTATCCGGGAGGCGGCTACGACCTCGACATCGTGTTCGAATCCAAGGAGAACAGGAAGAAGCGGAATCTCATGCGCCGCAAATACGTGCCCGGCTTGTCGATCGAGTCGCCGGCCGACGACAAGGAGTAGGAAGGGGCGAACGGGGTTCAATCCCGGCTTTCGATCGCGAGCAGCAGCCCTTCCTTGATCGCGATCATGCCTTCGCCGCCGGTCAGCTTGTTGCTGATGCCGATCGATTGGCCGATCTCGATGGCCGCGTCCGCGAGGGGATACCGGAAACCGGTCAGCGTGATGCCGGTCACCGATTCCGTAAGCGGCAGCAGCGAGATGTATGGGAAGCCCTCGTCCGCGATCCGCAGCGACCGCGAGACCAGCCGGATGCGGTTGTGCTCGTCCGCCAGGCAGGCCGGGACGCCTTCGCGCGCGGCGAAGCGAAGCAGGTGCACGTTCGCGAGCGTATGGTCGAAGCGGGTGCCGAGACCGCCGACGAGGACGATCTCCTTGGGGCGCTTGGCGACGGCCAGCCGCCAGGCGAGTTCCGTGTCGGTATAATCCTTGTCCACGGGGTCGTATTCCCGCGTTTCGGCGCTGACCCGACGGACGAGCGCGAGCTCCTCCGCGGTGACGGAATCGAAATCGCCAAGCGCGATGTCCGGGCGGAGGCCGCGGCGCGCGAGGAAGAGCGCGCCGGCATCCGCACCGATGAGGAAATCATCCGGTTCGATCAGCGGCAGCGCCCAGTCTCCAAGCCGGCCTCCCGTCACGATCACAATGCGTTTGTCGTTCATATATCCATGAAACCGCCTTTCGATAAGAGTTCAAATCAATTGTTCCTTAGTCGTTGCCCAGTCAGCGCGCAGCCCGGAAACTGCCGCAGCGGTTCTTAAGCCAAGTATACGTTCGTCCGCCGTCGTTTGCCAACCGGCTGCTTTGCGAACTGGCGTGCAATTACCGCTTGAAGATTCCAGTCGCCGCGGCTAAAATGAGAAAGGATTTGAGAAAGGATTATTGAAGAATAGGACGAAACCGGCGGAGGCATCATGAGATGAATGCAGCGATGAATATGGACATCTTCACGGTCTTCAGCATTATCGGCACGATTGCGTTCGCGGTGAGCGGCGCGATCGTGGCGATGGAGGAAGAATACGATATACTGGGCGTTTACGTGCTCGGCCTCGTGACCGCGTTCGGCGGCGGCGTGATCCGCAACCTCTTGATCGGCGTTCCGATCACGACGATTTGGACGCAGGGCATGCTGCTCAAAACCGCGGTGATTGCGATGACCGTAGCTTTCGTCCTTCCCTTGAAATGGATTCGGACCTGGAAGAAGAGCGAGGCGTTCTTCGACGCGATCGGGCTGTCCGCCTTCGCGATCCAAGGCGCGCTGTACGCGACGGGCAAATATCCGCTTAGCGCGGTCATCGTGGCGGCGATGCTGACGGGCATCGGCGGCGGCATGATCCGCGACGTGCTGGCGGGACGGAAACCGCTCGTGCTGCGGGACGAAATTTACGCCGTCTGGGCGATGAGCGCGGGGGCCGCGATCGGGCTCGGGTGGTTCCGTTCGCCGGTGGAGCTGCTGATCCTGTTCGCGGCCGTCATCCTGTTCCGGATGCTCTCGGTGCATTACGGCTGGCGGCTGCCGCGGCGGTCGCTGAAATACGCATTGTCGCAATCGGTGTTCGCGGAAGACGAACGAACGGCGGCGAAGAAAGAGCATAAGGAAGGGGTAGGGCTTTGATTCGGGTTTTGTTTGTATGTCTCGGCAATATCTGCCGTTCGCCGATGGCGGAAGCGGTGTTCCGGAACCTGGTGAAGACCAGGGAATTGGAGGCCCGGATCGAGGTCGATTCCGCGGGCACGGGAGACTGGCATCTGTGCAAGCCGCCCCATGAAGGGACCCGCGCCCTGCTGGACCGGCACGGCATTCCGTACGAGGGCATTCGGGCCCGGCAGGTGCTGCTGGATGATTTCAACCGGTTCGACTACATCGTCTGCATGGACGCCAACAACGAGACCGACGTGCGGGACGTGTTCGGCAGCAAGGCGGACGGCAACGCGAAGGTGTTCCGGTTCATGGACCTGATGCCGGAGAAGGAAAGCAAGGACGTGCCGGACCCGTACTACACCGGCAACTTCGACGAGGTGTACGAGCTGGTCGCGAAAGGCTGCGAGCGGCTGCTCGACCGCATCCGCCGCGCGCACCCCGACAAGGTATAAGACGACGCGACGCTCGTATCCAGAGCCGCGTACAGCGGCCGGCATGAACAAAAAACCGTAAGCACCCCGGCGGGGCTGCTTACGGTTTTTGTTTTTTACCGGTTATTCGCGTGGAGCGCGGGAACGCGAACGGAGCGCCTCAGCTCTCCGCGCGCAGGAACGTGCGCAGCGCGTCCGGGAGGAATCGCTGCCAGAAGCCCCAGACGTGATCGCCGTCATGCTCGCCGTAGACCGCCGATGCGCCCTTGCTTTCGAGAAGGCGCCGCATCTCTCGGTTGAGCGCGACGAAATCGAAGACACCGAGATCGGATTTGAACGCCGTTTCCTGCAGGCCGACGATCATGAACAGCGAGAGCGCGCTTAGATCGCCCGCGGCTTCGACGATTTTCCGCATCTCGGGATAAAAGGCGCCGGACAAGGCAATAATTTGATGGAACAAATTGGGATATGCGAGCGCGAGCAGCACGCTGACGGAGCCGCCGAGCGAGTCCCCGGCGAGAATCCGCGACTCCGATTCGCGGCGGATCGGATATTTTTCTTCGATGAACGGAATCAGTTCTTCGCCGAAGAACGAGACGTAAGCCCGGTGGCGATCGCCTTCCGGCGCGTATTCCGCCGTCCGGTGGGCGAGATTCACGTCGACGCCGACGATGAGGAACGGCTCCACGCCTTCGTCGAGAATCAGCTGGTTCGCGATCGTGGCGATCCGCCCGAAGTTGAAAAACTGTTCGCCGTCCTGGCAGTAGACGACGGGATAACTGAGCAGCTCGTTGTAGCCCGGGGGCAAATAAACGCGAAGATTGCGGGAGCCTTCCGGCAAAAAGCGGCTGGCGACGACTTCCTTCACGATCGTTCGTTTTAAATAGCGTTGGTCCGTCATGCGGCGATATCTCCTTTCGATTGCAAACGCTTTGCGCCTGCTGCATGGTTTCGCGGCCGTTAGGGTAAACAAAAGGGAGGCGTACCGCGATTTCCATGCTGTTGTATTATGCTGTACTATCAAAATTTAACAGCTGTTACATATACAATTTGGCAGGATTATAGACATTTTGTTGCCGATTACAGCGGAATTTAGTGCTTTATGCTTTGACCATATCGGTTAAACAGGTTTATAATCATTCTATAACAGAGCTACGCGATTTTTCAAATATTTAACTGAGGTGAACAATATGAGCAAGTTGCCTTACGAAGTTCATTCGGAGCCGGTTACGCCGCTTTCCGTCTTGTCTCCCGAAGGAGAAGTCGTAAACGAGGCCTATATGCCGAATCTTACCGACGAGCAGTTGAAAGAAATCATGTACCGCATGGTATTCACCCGCACGTGGGATGAGCGCGCCGTCAACCTCGGCCGCCAAGGCCGTCTCGGCTTCTACGCGCCGGTGTCCGGCCAAGAAGCGTCCATGGTCGGCAGCGAATACGCCCTGAACAAAGACGACTTCATCTGCCCCGGCTACCGCGACATGCCGCAAATCGTATGGCATGGCCTCCCGCTGTACCAGGCGTTCCTGTACTCCCGCGGCCATCAGCAAGGCGGCCAAGTGCCGGAAGGCGTCCACGTTCTCATGCCGCAAATCATCATCGGCGCGCAAATTTTGCACGCGACAGGCGTTGCGATGGCGTTCAAGAAGAAAGGCGAGAAGCGCGTCGCCATTACGTACACGGGCGACGGCGGTTCCTCCGAGGGCGATTTCTACGAAGGCTTGAACTTCGCGGGCGCATTTAAGCTTCCGGTCATTTATGTCGTTCAAAACAACGGCTACGCGATCACGACGCCGTTCGCCAAACAAACGGCGGCGCAGTCCATCGCGCATAAAGCGGTGGCTGCCGGCATTCGCGGCGTACAAGTCGACGGCATGGACGTCCTCGCCGTCATCAAAGCGGTATCCGAAGCGGCGGAACGCGGCCGCAACGGTGAAGGCGCGACGCTGATCGAGATGATCACGTACCGGTTCCGCCCGCACTCCATGGCGGACGACACGACCAAATACCGCACGAAGGACGAAGAGGGCGAGTGGAGCCTGAAGGATCCGATCACGCGCTTCGCCAAATTCCTCGAGAAGAAAGGGCTGTGGACGGAAGAAGATACAGCCCGCGTGAAAGAGGAAGCGAAAGCGGCCGTCAACGAAAACATCAAAAAAGCCGAAGCGACCGAAAAAATGACGGTTCCGGGCCTGATCGACTCCATGTTCGAAACGACGCCGGCCTACCTGGAAGCACAAAAAGCCGATTTTCAATAATGGGATGAATAGAGAAGCAAGCTAAGGAGGAACTCGCGACAATGGCTCAAATGAACATGAAAGAAGCGATCCGCGATGCGATGCGCGTGGAGCTTAAGAACGATCCGAACGTAATCGTCTTCGGTGAAGACGTCGGCAAAGTCGGCGGCGTATTCCGGGCGACAGAAGGGCTGCAAGGGGAATTCGGGGAAGAGCGCGTATTCGATACGCCGCTGGCGGAATCCGCGATCGCCGGCATGGCGGTCGGCATGGGGATCCAAGGCTTCCGTCCGGTCGCCGAAATCCAGTTCGTCGGCTTCATCTACGAAGCCCTCGATCAAATGTTCGTCCAAGCGGCGCGCATGCGTTACCGCTCCGGCGGCCGTTACAATTCGCCGATCGTCTTCCGCACGCCGTTCGGCGGCGGGGTCAAGGCGGCCGAGCTGCACACGGATTCGCTGGAAGGCCTTGCGATCCAAACGCCGGGCATCAAGGTCATCGTGCCTTCGAACCCGTACGACGCGAAAGGCCTGCTCATCTCGGCGATTCGCGATAACGACCCGGTATTCTTCATGGAACACTTGAACCTGTACCACGCTTTCCGCACGGACGTGCCGGAAGAGGCGTACACGGTCGAGATTGGCAAAGCGAACGTCGTTCGCGAAGGCGCCGACGTCACGATCATCGCGTACGGCCTGATGGTGCACACGGCGCAAAAGGCGGCCGACGAGCTCGAGAAGAACGGCGTGAAAGCCGAGGTCATCGACCTGCGCACGCTGCTGCCGCTCGACATCGAGACGATCGTCAAATCGATTCAAAAAACGAACCGCGCCATCGTCGTGCAGGAAGCGCAAAAGACGTCCGGCGCTGCAGCCGAAATCATCGCGCAAATCAACGAGCATGCCATCCTTCACCTGGAAGCGCCGGTTCTCCGCGTTGCGGGTCCGGATACCGTATATCCGTTCGCGCAAATCGAAGACGCTTGGCTTCCGAACGTGGATCGCATCGTGAAGGCCGCCAACCAAGTTCTGAACTTTTAAGCACCGCTAGACGACAATTGGGCAGGTTGTGAGACCTGAAAGGAGGTCACGGGACGTGGCAAAGTTTGAATATCGTTTCCCGGAGCTGGGCGAAGGCTTGCATGAAGGCGAAATCGTCAAAATGCATATCAAGCCCGGCGATACGGTGACGGATGAAGATATCATCATGGAAGTGCAAAACGACAAGGCGATCGTCGAGGTTCCTTGTCCTGTGAACGGCAAAGTGCTCGAAGTGCTCGTGAAGGACGGACAAGTTTGCCACGTCGGCGACATCGTCGCCGTCATTGATGCCGAAGGCGAAGTGCCCGAACAGGCCGCGCCTGCGGGCGGCGGCCACAGCGAGCCGGCTCCTGCCGCGGAAGCGCCGAAGGCGGAAGCCCCAGCCGCGCCGAAAGCGGAAGCTCCTGCAGCCGCACCTGCGGCTCCGGTGCCTTCGAAACCGGCCGGCGGCCTTGTGCTGGCGACTCCGAGCGTGCGCAAGTTCGCCCGTGAGCAAGGCGTCGACATCGCAAGCGTAGCCGGTTCCGGCAAAAACGGCCGCATCACGCGGGAAGACGTCTCGGCGTTCTCGTCGGGCGGCGGAACGGCTGCAACCGCTCCGGCTGCTCAAGAAGCGGCGGCGGTTCCGGCCGAGTCTAAAGCCGCTCCTGCGGCAGCGGTGTCCGTGGGCGACCGCGCCGAAGAGCGCGTGCCGTTCAAAGGCATCCGCAAGGCGATCGCGAACGCGATGGTCAAATCCGTCTATACCGCTCCACACGTCACGATCATGGACGAAGTGGACGTGACGGCGCTCGTCGAGCTCCGCACGAAAGCGAAGCCGCTCGCCGAGAAGAAAGGCGTAAAGCTGACCTACCTGCCGTTCATCGTGAAGGCGCTCGTCGCGGCATGCCGCCAGTTCCCGATCATGAACGCGATGCTCGACGAAGAGAAGCAGGAGATCGTGTACAAGAAGTACTACAATATCGGCATCGCAACCGACACCGACAACGGTCTCGTCGTACCGGTCATCCCGGATGCAGACCGCAAGAATGTCTGGATGGTGGCTGACGCGATCCGCGACCTCGCGGTCAAAGCGCGCGACGGCAAGCTGAGTGCGCAAGAAATGCGCGGCAGCACGATCAGCATCACGAACATCGGCTCCGCGGGCGGCATGTTCTTCACGCCGGTTATCAACTTCCCTGAAGTGGCGATCCTGGGCACGGGACGCATTTCCGAGAAGCCGGTCGTTAAGAACGGTGAGATCGTCGCCGGTTCCGTCATGGCCTTGTCTCTCAGCTTCGACCACCGTCTGATTGACGGCGCGACAGCTCAAAACTTCATGAATTACATCAAACAGCTGCTTGCTGATCCGCAATTACTAGTAATGGAGGTTTAATACCATGGTCGTAGGTGACGCTTCACTCGATATCGATTTGCTCGTCGTAGGTGCGGGACCGGGGGGCTACGTCGCGGCGATCCGCGCGGCCCAACTCGGTCAGAACGTACTCATCGTCGATAAACAATACGTTGGCGGCGTGTGCTTGAACGTCGGCTGCATTCCGTCGAAGGCACTGATCTCCGCTTCCCATCAATACGAGTCCATCAGCCACGCGTCCGATTTCGGCATCACGGCTTCTGACGTGAAGGTCGAATGGAGCAAGGTGCAGGAGTTCAAGAACAGCGTCGTCAAGAAATTGACGGGCGGTGTTGCTGCGCTCCTCAAGGCGAACAAGATTCAATACTTCGCCGGCGAAGTCATGTTCATCAACGAAAACGAAGCACGCGTCTTCAACGATCAAGAAGCGCCGCGCTACCGCTTCAAAAACTGCATCATCGCGACGGGTTCCCGTCCGATCGAGCTGAAGGCATTCCCGTACGGCGGCCGCATCGTGTCCTCGACCGAAGCGCTGTCGCTGCCGGAAATTCCGAAGAGCCTCGTCGTCATCGGCGGTGGCTACATCGGCATCGAGCTCGGCCAAATGTACTCGAAGTTCGGCACGAAAGTGACGATCATCGAGGGCTCCGACAGCATCCTGCCGGGCTTCGATTCAGACATGTCCTCGCTCGTAGCGAAGAAGCTGAAGGGCGCGAAAGCGGATATCGTGACCGGCGCCCAAGCGAAGAGCGCGGAGCAAACGGACAAAGACGTGACGGTTACGTACACGGTTAACGGCGAAGACAAGCAAGTGACGGCGGATTACCTGCTCGTGACCGTCGGCCGCCGCCCGAATACGGATGGCGAGCTCGGCCTCGACCTGATCAACCTGAAGATGACCGACCGCGGCCTCGTCGAAGTCGACGACCAATGCCGGACGAGCATTCCGCATATCTATGCGATCGGCGACATCATTCCGGGTCCCGCGCTCGCGCACAAAGCGATGTACGAAGGCCGCATCGCGGCTGAAGCCATCGCCGGACAGACGAGCAAGATCGATTACAAGTGCATCCCGCTCGTCGTGTTCTCCGATCCGGAGTGCTCGAGCGTCGGCTACAGCGAGAAGGAAGCGAAGGAAAAAGGCCACAACGTTAAAGTGGGCAAATTCCCGTTCAACATCAACGGCCGCGCCTTGTCGCTCGGCGTGAACGAGGGCTTCGTCAAAATCATCGCGGACGCGGATAATGGTATCGTGCTCGGCGCGCAAATCGCCGGCATCGAAGCGTCCAACATGATCGCGGAGCTGGGCCTGGCCATTGAAATGGGCGCAACGCTTGAAGATATCGCCCTGACGATCCACGCGCATCCGACGCTTGGCGAAATCGTGCTCGATGCCGTCGAAGTGGCGCTCGGCCATCCGATCCACGCGATCGCGAAGAAGTAAGCATCGTTCTGCTCGATATCCACATACAATAGCGTGACAAGCGCGTAGAGGTCCCGCCGCAGTCGTTCTGCAGGCGGGCCTCTTTTTACATAACGGCGCAGCCGATCGACCGACTCCACCGGATAAGGAAGGGATAGGCAGATGACCACGAATGCCAAATCGACGCGGGAATCGCGCTCGACGATGATGCAGCTTATTTTTCCGCTGGACGCGAATTACCACGGCACGATGTTCGGCGGCAAAGTCATGGAGTACATGGACAAAATCGCCGCCATCGCCGCCATGCGCCATGCGCGCGGGCCGGTGGTGACCGCTTCCACGGACAGCCTCGACTTCGTCGCCCCGATTCGCGTCGGCGATATGATCGACGTCGAGGCGTTCGTCGCGTGGACGCATCGGAGTTCGATGGAAGTGTACGTCAAGGTTGAGACCGAGCACGTATACACGGGCGAGCGGAAGACAGCGGTCACCGCCTTCTTCACGTTCGTCGCGCTAGACGACGCCGGGAAGCCGAAGCCCGTGCCGGCCATCGTCCCGGAAACGGAGGAGGAGGCCGAACTGCACCGCACGGCTCCGGATCGTTATGAACTTCGCATGCAGCGAAAACGGGACAGATCCGACATAAAGTGATAAAATAGTAGAAATACCATCGCGGCTGCGGCCGCGATGCGCGGGAGTGGAAGGAAGTTGAGTACGAGCGAACGGCAATACCTGGACCTGCTTCGGCATGTCCTGAAGCATGGCGCGAAGAAGGAAGACCGGACCGGAACGGGGACGCTGTCGGTATTCGGCTATCAGATGCGCTTCGATTTGCAGGCGGGCTTCCCGCTTCTGACGACCAAGCGCGTGCCGCTGCGCCTGATCGCGAGCGAGCTGCTCTGGTTCATGAGGGGCGATACGAACATCCGCTATTTGCTGCAGCATAACAACCACATCTGGAACGAATGGGTGTTCAAGAAATGGGTAGAAAGCGATGCCTATACCGGGCCGGACATGACGAATTTCGGCCTGCGCTCGCAGACCGACGAGGTGTTCGCGCAGCAGTACCGGGAACAGGAGGCGCTCTTCGTCGAACGAATCCTGACCGACGATGCGTTCGCCGCCGAATTCGGCGACCTAGGGAATGTCTACGGCAAGCAATGGCGGCGCTGGCAGACGTCGCAGGGTGAGACGATCGACCAATTGAAGAACGTCATCGCGGAGATTAAGCGCAATCCCGATTCGCGGCGCCTCATCGTCACGGCGTGGTCGCCGGAAGACGCGACGCCGCAACGTGCCGCGCTGCCGCCTTGCCACACGCTGTTCCAGTTCTACGTGGCGGACGGCAAGCTGTCGTGCCAGCTGTACCAGCGCAGCGGCGACATCTTCCTCGGCATTCCGTTCAATATCGCCAGCTATGCGCTGCTGACGCATATGATCGCGCAGGAATGCGGCCTTGCGGCCGGGGAGTTCGTGCATACGATCGGCGACGCCCATATTTATTTGAACCACCTGACGCAGATCGACGTGCAGCTGGCCCGCGAACCGCGGCCGCTTCCGGTGTTGAAGCTGAATCCGGACGTGGCGTCCGTCTTCGATTTCGAGGTCGGCGATATCCGGGTCGACGGTTACGATCCGCATCCCTCCATTAAAGCGCCCGTGGCCGTATAAACCATACCAGAGACAAAAGGGGGATCAGCCATGACGATTACGATGATCGCCGCCATGGCCCATGACCGCGTCATCGGCGCGAACAACGCGCTGCCTTGGCATTTGCCCGCCGAGATGAGCCACTTCCGGCGATCGACGACCGGCAAAACCGTCGTGATGGGCAGGAAGACGTTCGAATCGTTCGGCGGTCCGCTCAAGAACAGGCGCAACGTGGTGCTGACCCGCAGCGTGACGTACCGGCCCGAAGGCGCCGAGACGGTTCATTCTGTCGAAGAAGCGCTCGCGCGCTACGCGGGGGAGGACGAGCTTATGGTCATCGGGGGTGCGGAGATTTATGCGCAATTTCTGCCGCATGCGGATATGATGCTCTTGACGGAAGTCGATTCGGCCGTCGAAGGGGATACGCGGTTCCCTGAATTCGACGCGTCGGAGTGGCAGGCTGCCAGCCGCGAGTTTCATGCCAAAGACGAGAGAAACGCGTACGATTTTACCATCGTCACCTATGTGAGGACGAAGTCCGAACGCTGAGCGGCACCGAAGGAAACGTCGAACGTTATGTGCGAAAGTGCAAATGATTGTACGGAAAATCCATTACATGCCGTAGGCCTTATTGCTACGATATTCTAAATAGTTTTGGGAAAGTTTGATATTGATTGATTGCGGATTTCTCGCTATAGTTTTGAGAGAGAAGACGAACATTCGGTAATGGGAAAATGGATGGAGGAAAGCGATCATGTCGACACCTACTGGATTTATGGACTATAAGCGCGAACTGCCGGCCGACCGCGACCCGCTGGAGCGGATCAAGGACTGGAATGAATTTCATAAGCATTTCAGCGAAGATCAATTGCGAACGCAAGGCGCGCGCTGCATGGATTGCGGCACGCCGTACTGCCATACGGGCATCGAGCTTCCCGGCGGCACGTCCGGCTGCCCGGTCAACAACCTGATTCCGGAATGGAACAATCTCATCTATCGCGGCTTGTGGCGCGAGGCGCTCGACCGTCTGCACAAGACGAACAATTTCCCTGAATTTACCGGCAGCGTCTGTCCGGCTCCGTGCGAAGGCTCCTGTACCGTCGGCCTGATCGGCGATGCCGTCACGATCAAGACGATCGAATCGGCGATCATCGACAAAGGCTTCGAGGAAGGCTGGGTCGTTCCGCAGCCGCCGCTCATGCGCACGGGCAAAAAAGTCGCCGTCGTCGGCTCCGGCCCGGCAGGCTTGGCAACGGCCGCCCAGCTGAACAAAGCCGGCCACACGGTTACGGTGTACGAACGTGCTGACCGTATCGGCGGTCTGCTGACTTATGGCATCCCGACGATGAAGCTTGACAAGAAAGTCGTGCAGCGGCGCGTCGACCTGCTTGAAGCCGAAGGCATCAACTTCGTGACGAACGCCGAAGTCGGCGTGAACGTGCCGGCCGAGCAGCTCATGAACGAATTCGACGCGGTCGTGCTCTGCGGCGGCGCGACGAAGGCGCGCGACGTGGAGATCGAGGGCCGCGGCTTGAAGGGCATCCACCTCGCGATGGACTACCTCAACGGCACGATCAAGAGCTACCTGGACTCCAACCTGGAAGACGGCAATTACATCGATGCGGCAGGCAAAAACGTCATCGTCATCGGCGGCGGTGACACGGGCACCGACTGCGTGGCTACGGCGCTTCGTCATGGCTGCAGCTCCGTCACCCAATTCGGCACGCACGCGAAAGCCCCGCTGACGCGCGACAACGAGAAGAACCCATGGCCGCAATTCCCGAACGTCTACACGCTCGACTATGCGCAGGAGGAAGCGCGCGCCTTGTACGGCGAAGACCCGCGCGCCTTCTCCGTGCTGACGAAGAAATTCGTCGGTGACGAGAACGGCAACGTGAAAGAACTGCACACGGTTCAAATCGAGCGTACGGTCGACGAGACCGGCCGCAAAGTCTACAAGGAAATTCCGGGCACCGAGAAAGTATGGAAAGCGGATCTCATCCTGATCGCCGTCGGCTTCGAAGGACCGGAAAACACGCTGATCCAGAAGCTCGGCGTAGAGCAGGACCGTCGTTCCAACGTCAAAGCGGCGTATGGCAAATACAACACGAACGTCGAGAAAGTATTCGCCGCCGGCGACATGCGCCGCGGACAGAGCCTGGTCGTCTGGGCGATCAACGAAGGGCGCGAAGCTGCGCGGGAAGTCGATCGCTATCTGATGGGGACGACGATGCTTCCTTAAGTCCATTTTTCACAAGCCTATTCACCCAAAGCGCCTTCGGGCGCTTTTTATTTCGTTCTCCGACCGAAAGGAGCATCCTTATGATTCAATACGGTTCCGACAGCGTCACACAATTGAAATTCCGCTCGTTCGTCCCGCGTCTGGAGCGCCGCGACGCCCAATGGATCGACATCGAACTGGCGGTCGACGTCGATCCGGCCACGCCGGTCCCGCCCGAGCTCGCGCAGCTGACGGCGCTCGTCATCTGCACGCATGGCGGCGCCATCGCCCAGATCGTGCCTTTAGATGAAGGGACGGATTGCGAGTTTCAATTTACGGCGGATGAGAAGGATCAAATTCGCGCGTATATCGAAGGCGAAGCCATGCAAGACGCTATCGCAAATCTAGCGCGCAGCGAAGACTAGCTGTGGTACTATATTCCTGAGAGCCATGGGTGATCAGGAGGCGATGTCATGTACGGCCATGCCGCGGGCGTGCTCACGAACGCCGATATTCGCAAGATTCGCCAATACGTCCAGCACAAGCACGGCGACCTGCCGAAGGAGCGACGGGCCGAAATCGTGGCGGACGCTATGCAGCGCGTCGTACTGCGCCAGTTGCCGGATTTTCCGGCGGACGTGAAGCAAACGGTCATGCGGGCGCTGATGCGCGCCGTCGCCGTGGGCATAGCGCTGCCGGTCAATGAAGCCTTGATCTATGAAGCCTGCCTGCAGCTAGACACGGACCTGCCAGAGCTGCTGCAGCCGCTGCAGGCCTGGTGCGAGAAGCGCACGGGCATCGCGATCGATCCGGCGCGGTTCCGGGACGCGCTGGCCGAAAGCAGAGTCATCGCCGCGTCGCCGGCGCTTGGGCTCGCGGCATGGGACGCGGTCGTCGGCGCGGCCGGCTTGTACGACAGCGGCCGGTTCGCCCCGCACGGCGCGCACGCGGCGGAAGCAGGACCGGCGAGGCTGCCCGAGCCGGTGAAACTGCCGACGCGCAGCGCGGCGAAGCTGCCCTCGGGCGCTTACCTGGCGATGTCGCTCGCGCTGTGCGCGGCCATGCTCGGCTACGGCTGGTGGGCGCTTCGCCCGGCGCCGGCCAAGATCGAGCAGCCGCGTACGATCGTGCGGGTCCCGGCGCCGGCGCCGTCCGTCGTCAAGCAGAAGAACGCGCTGCCCGCGGAGCTGCGATACGCCGAAGTCGACCGGGAACGGCTCGTGCGGTATTTGCGGAGCAAGTCGTCGCTGCTGGCGGAAGAGCCGTATTTGAACGCGATTCTGCATGCCGCGAAGGAGCATGACATTCATCCGCTGCTCCTGTTCGCCATTACCGGCCAGGAGCAGGCCTTCGTGCCGAAGTCGGCCAAGGACGCCGCCAAGATCGCGAACAATCCGTTCAACGTCTTCTATAGCTGGAAGGCGTTCAATACGACGATTGCCGATTCGGCCCGCATCGCCGGCAATACGATCAACCGGCTCAGCTTCGACCGGCCGGAGGGCGTCGATGCGGTCACGTGGATCAACCGCGAATATGCGGAGGATCCCCATTGGTCGAAAGGCGTGAACAGCATTTTCAGCGCGATGCTGGCGCATATCACGGCGGACTCGAAACGCTGAAGAAGAGGGATTATCCTGAAAACATTAATCATAGCCGAAAAACCCGACATGGGCCGCACCATCGCCGCGGTCGTGGAGCCGCGGGCGCAGAACAAGCGCACTTATTTGGAAGGCGAGCATTACATCATCACCTGGGCGATCGGCCATTTGGTCGGCTTGGCCGAACCGGATCAATACGACCCGAAATATAAACGCTGGAACGAGGCGGATTTGCCGATTATCCCCGACCGCTTCAAGCTGTGGCCGAACGCGAGGACCAAGGATCAGCTGAAGACGATCGGCGAGCTGTCGAAGCGGTGCGGCCGGCTGGTCAACGCCTGCGACGCCGGGCGCGAGGGACAGCTGATCTTCCATCTCATCCGGCAGTATCTGAAGCTCTCGCAGCCCACCGACCGGCTGTGGATATCCGACTTGACGGCGGAAACGATCCGGCGCGGCTTCGACGGCCTGCGCAGCGACGCGGACTTCGACGATTTGACGCGCGCCGCGCGCGCCCGGAGCGAGGCGGATTGGCTCGTGGGCATGAACGCGTCCCGCGCGTTCACGATCCGCCACAAGGAGCTGCTGTCCGTCGGACGCGTACAGACGCCGGTGCTCGCGCTGCTGTACGATCGCCATAAGGAAATAACGGCATTCAACAGCGAGACGTACTATATCGTGCAGGCGGCCTTCAGCCAGGACGACTTCGGCTACAAGGGCATCTGGCAGGGCGAGCGGATGACGAAGCGCGAGGAGGCGGAGACACTCGCGGCCAAGGTGAAGGGCAAGCCCGGCACCATCGTCAGCTACGCCGTCAACGAGTCGAAGGAATACCCGTACCGCCTCTATGACTTGACGCTCCTGCAGCGCGAGGCGAACGGGCGATACGGCTATCCGGCGAAAAAGACGCTGGATCTCGCGCAGGCGCTCTACGAGAAGCATAAAGTCATCACGTATCCGCGGACGAGCTCCAACTACGTGACGGAAGAGAACATCCCCGTCATGGGCAGCGTCCTGAACATGCTGAAGGGGACGGCGTACGCGGATCTCGCGAACGGCGCTGACAAGGGCCGCGTACATAAAGGAAACCGGGCAGTATGCAATCCCGCCAAGGTCGAGGACCATCACGCGATCTTGCCGACCCCGAAGAAGCCCGGGACGTTAAGCACGGAAGAACAAAACATCTACGACATGATCGTGCGCCGCTTCCTGTCGCATTATTATCCGCCGGCCGTATACAACAATCACGAAGTCATCACGGAGGTCGAGGGCGAATCGTTCCGCACGCGGGCCAAGGAACAACTGGATCTCGGGTGGCGCGTCGTGCTGGATCAACCGGAAGCGAACGCGGCGAAAGGGAAGGGCAGAGGCAAGAGGAAGACCGACGACGCGTCGGCGGCGGACGAGGGCGACGAGGACCTGGTCGAAACCGACCGGCCGTTCTCGGTTGATGCCGACCGGCCCGTCCGCTGCGACGACGCGGCGGCTATCGAGAAAGAAACGAAGCCGCCGAAGCCGTACACGGAAGGCACCCTGCTGAAGGCGATGGAGAGCGCGGGCAAGGCGATCGAGGACGAGGAGCTCCGCGACGCGATGAAGCAGACCGGTCTGGGTACGCCGGCCACCCGCGCCGCTACGATCGAGCGGCTGAAGCAGGTCGGGTACATCACGTCCACTGGCAAGCGGCTCGATATTACGACGAAGGGCTGTACCGCGATCGAGCTGATCCGCGGCGCGGGCGTCGAGCTGCTGACTTCGCCGGAAATGACCGGCCAGTGGGAGCAGCGGCTGCATCAAATCTCCAGAGGCGAGGCGTCAGACGAGCAATTCATCGCCAAGGTGAAGCAATTCGCGGAGCTGATCGTGGCGAAGGTGAAGCAGCAGCAGCAAGCGCCCGCGAACCTGTTCGGCGAACCGGACGGCGGCGGCAAACGCGGGGCGAAAGGAAAGAGCCGCGGCGCGTCGGCGGCTGCGCGGAAAACGGGAGTGGCGGCATCGCGCGCCGGCACCCGGTCCCGAAGCGCGGCGGCTGCCGGCTCGGGGCTGAACGCTTCACGCGCCGGTGCATCCGCCCGCGCGTCCGCGAGCGAAGGCGGCCGTATGCTCGCCGCCCCGGTCGAAGCGGTACCGCGCGCCAAGGCGCCGGCAGCCGCGTCCCGTCCAATAGCGGAGGAGCGCGCAGCAAAGCCGGCTGCGGCGAGCAGCGGAGCCTCGGCCGGCTCGCGCGGCGCGCTCGCGGCATGCCCGAGACCGGGCTGCGGCGGGCAGCTGATCGAAGGCAAGCGCGGGTTCGGCTGCCTGCGTTTTCGAGAGGGCTGCCAGTTCGTCATCTGGAAGGAGCAGCAGGGGAAGCGCGTGACGCCGGCCATGGCCAAAGCGCTGGCCGAGAACGGCGCTACGCGAAAGTCGACGTTCAAGCTCGCGGACGGTACGTCCGTCTCGGGGAAATGGATTTTGACCGACCCGGCCAAAGGCACGATCACCTTTCAACCGGCAACTTAAAAACAGGCTTGTCTTAAGCAAGAGCAGCGCGTGCTCCGGCTTAAGGCAAGCCTGTTTGCGTCTTCCGCGTCAGTGCGGGCGTCCGTCGACGTAGTTCTTGATGCTGTCCGGAATTTCGTGCAGGTGATTCAGTGTGAAGAATGCGCCTTTCGGCTCCACGTCGATGCCGACGATATTATAGATCCACTCGGAATCGGTCTTCATGTGAATGGCGTTAATGCCGGCCGTCAGCGCCGGAATGACGTCGGTCCGGATCGAATTGCCGATCATCCAGGTGGCGTTCCGGTCGAAGTTTCCTTCCCGGAGGATGCCCTCCATCGCTTCGGTGTTCTTCTTGGCGCGTACGTAAATGCGGGGGCCGAAATACCGTTCCAGCTGCATCTGTTCGATTTTCTTCCGTTGAATGAGCAGTTCGCCACCGGTGTACAAGTGCAGCTCATGCCCTTGGTCGGCTAGCGCGTACAGCGTCTCTTCCATGTTCGGATACGGCTCCGCCTCGAATTCGTACACGCTGTGTCCGAGTTTCCAAAGGAAATCTTCCTCCGACGCGGATCGCGCGCGACCCAGCAAATCGGAAAAGTACCGATACGTGTCAATGAAGGAACGAGGGAAGTGATCGCTCTTGAAGCCCTCGAGCTGCACGCCGGCGATATCGATCTCCGTCTGTTTCTCGTGGATCTCCTGCTTCGTGACGCCATAGCCTCTGAACCAGTCGGTCATGCAGTCGGTGAACTGGTCGATGACGAAGAAGAAGTATTTGTTGCAGTAAATAAGCGTATCATCGAGATCGAATAGAATGGTTTGTTTCATCTTAAGCACGGCTCCTTCTCCGGATGATTTCGCTGTAGATACAATCTACCGCATCTTGGGATTCGCCGTCAAATCGAATAGCGCTGGGATCATTTACAAAACCTAAGGCCCGGAGGTGAGTGGAAATGGTGCTGAACAAGAACAGCAAGCGGAACCGGAACGACCAGTCCAGCCTGAAGGAATATTACGTCAGCCTGAAGCCGGAAAAAGCGGCAAACAGGCCGGCAAGCCTGAACGGTATTAACAAACAACTGCCGTAGCCGAACGAGCGGCGCGTCGCTGTCTTGGTCAGAAGGTCCCTAAGCGGAAAATAGGGTAGAGGTCTCTATATGGCGGATGGCATGCCGGACGCGTGAACGGCGGCGTCCATCGAAGGCGCCTTTCGTTATATAGAGACACCGAGAAGCGGAATCGTCGCGCCTGCACGATCACGCGTACTTTTTCATCTTGGCCGTTAAGTCCTGCTTGATGAACGCAAGTCTCTTTTTGACGTAGAAGTCGTAGCTGGCTCCCTTCAGATCGCGGGGGCTGATCACCTCATCCGCACTGTTGTCGATAATGGTCAACGCGCCGTTGGAATAGAACTTGAACGTCAAGTCCCGGAACGGGCGGTGGTTCTCGATAAAACGATAGTTTTCGCAGTTTGTCATGAAGGCCAGCCTCCTCACGGTATCTGAAAGATTAGAACATCTGTTCCTATTTTGATTATAGCAAACATTTGTTCGTATGGAAACTATTATTTTTTTCCCTTACACTAGATTCATATGAAAGCCTTTTAATCGCGAACGATTAACGAGATTAAGCAGCCCCGCGAGGGATAAGGAGCGCCAGTCATGATCAGAGTATCGCAATTATCGAAACAAATCCCGGGCGGGCCTCAGGTTCTCTCCGGCATCAGCCTCACTATAGAACCGGGCGAGTTCATCGCCGTGAAAGGTGCGAGCGGGAGCGGCAAGTCCATGCTGCTGAAATGCCTCGCGCTGAAGGAAAAATGGACGAGCGGCAGCTATACCGTCGACGGCGTCGATATTTTCGCCAAAGGGCTTCAAGGCCGCTTGAAGGTGCACCGCGAAATTGCGTATCTGGAAGAGAAGCCGACGTTGTACGGCAACCGGACGGCGCTCAAGAACGTGACGATCGGGGCGGTCGGACAGACGCCGTTCTGGCGGCGGATCACGGGGATGGTGCGCAACGACGATTATATGGGCGCCATGGACATGATCGAGAAGATGGGCCTGCTCGACAAAGCCCATCAGAAGGGCGACAAGCTGAGCGGCGGGGAACGGCAGCGCATCGCCATGGCACGGGCGCTGGTCCACGGCGCGAAGACGCTGCTCGTTGACGAGCCGGTATCCGGCCTCGATCCGCACGCGGCCGAGCAGGTGCTGTCCGACCTCAAGCGGATGTGCCGGATCCAGCAAATCTCCGTCGTCGCGGTCATGCATCAGGGCGATTGGGCGGAACGGTTCGCGGACCGGATCGTCGGCCTGAACAGCGGCGAGATCGTGCTCGACATCAAGGGCAGGCGCATGACGGAGCGGGAGAAGAGCCTGCTGTGAGCGCCTGGGCTCCTGATGGTTACGCGTTCGAGCTCCGGCCGATGCGTGCGGAAAACCTCGATGCGGCCCACGAGCTGGAGCTGTCCTGTTATCCGGCCGAGGCGGCGGCGGCGCGCGAGGCGTTCGCGTTCCGGCAGCGGCATTTCCCGGGCTATTTCCGTGCGGCCTGGCGGAACGGAGCGTTGATCGGCCTGGCGTGCGGCGTCCGTACTGACGACGACAGCAGCGCGTCGGACGGCGTCAAGAGCGCGCACGGTTCGCCGGACGCGGAAGGCCGATACTTGTGCGTGCTGTCCGTCGCCGTGGCGGAGGCGCACCGCGGCCGGGGCGTCGCGAAGGCGCTCATGGAAGCGCTTATCGGTCAAGCGGCGGACGATCGGCTTGCGGGCATCGTGCTCATGTGCAAGGCGCATTTGATCGGCTTTTACGAAGAGCTCGGCTTCCGTCACGAAGGCAGGTCGGCTTCCGCGCACGGCGGTCTGGCGTGGCACGAAATGAAGCGGAATCTCTCCGCGGCGCGGGGTGATTGAAGCAAATGGCAAAGGCGGGAAGGAACCGGCATAGAATGGAACATCATCCTATAGAGGCAGGTGTTCCGACATGGCGTTCCAATTCCAGCCGCCGGCCATCGTGCAATCCTCGCGGGTCGCGTTCCCGAAGGCGGAGCTTCACGTGCCCGTCGTGAGCGGGCTCCGGCAGCCGGCCGCGCAGGCCGCGATCAACAACAAGATCCGCGAGACCGAGCGGCAGCTGGTCCAGGATCAAGGCTCGCTCTCCGATCCCCGGGCGGAAATGATCGGGTATTTTGAAATCAAGACGAACGAAAAAAACGTGCTCAGCCTTTCGCTCTACAATTACGCCTATACCGGCGGGGCGCACGGCCTGACGCTCCAGGAATCGCTCACCTTCGACGCGGCGACGGGCAAAAGTTTCACGCTCGCCGAGCTGTTCAAGCCGGGAAGCGATTACGTGAAGCGGCTGTCCGACCTGGTCCGGGCGCAAATCGCGGCGCGGCAGATCGAGACGTTCGAACCGTTCAAGGCCATTCGTCCCGACCAGCCATTTTATATCGCGGACCGCGCATTGGTCATTTATTTCGCGCTTTACGAAATCACGCCGTACGCGTTTGGATTTCCCTATTTTCCAATTTCGGTGTACGATGTGAGCGACATCGTCCATCCGCTCGGGCCGCTCGGGCGGATGGACGCGAACGATTAACGCGTAGAAGGGGTTCCCGTTCCCATGGTGTATGTACTCGTATCGCTGCTCGTCCTTCTAGGATTCCTTCTGTTCGCTGCGCGGCGCCGGAGGGACGAGCGGAGCAAGCCCGTCATCGCGGATCGCGGCACCGCGCCCGCGCGCATGCCGAAGCCGGCGGAGCCTTCCGACCGGGAAATCGCGGCTTCGGGCGATTCCACTGGCGGCAGCGTCCGCCGCGTGCTCATCGTCGACGACCAGCCGCTGATCCGGGCGATGCTCGCCGAGCTGTTCGAGCGGGAGGGCGCGATCGTCAGGCAGGCGCAGAGCGGCGCTGCCGCAATCGACGCCGTCCGGGCCGGCGGCATCGATCACGTCCTGCTCGACCTGAAACTGCCGGACATGGACGGCATCGAAGCGCTTAGAGCCATTAGACGTTTGGACGACTGCGTCCCGGTGTCGCTGATGACGGGCTACGGGAGTCCCGAGCAATTGAACGAGGCCGAACGGCTGGGGATCGGGGCGTGCTTCATGAAGCCGTTCGATCTGCTGCAGGTGAAACGCCACGTGCTGGGCGGCGCGATCGACGCCGGGATCGACGCCGGCGAAGTGTCCTGACCGGGCGCGGCGATCAGTCCCTTCCTGATGAACTCGCGACCCGCGAGTCCGCGCGTGCGTTCCGGATAAGATGGCCTAGGGATCGGTTCAAAGGTTGAATGCACATGAAGAATTCAAATGAACAATACAAGTCCAGATTACAAATCAAAATTACAAATCAAATTACAAATCGAGGTTACATATCCTAGTCAAGGGTACAAGTCCCTTCCGTTCACTTTTGTCCGCCGGGTGCGCGCCTCCGGCGTTTTTTTATTGGCGGGGAAATGCGGGCGGCGTGCTGACCGAATCGGCCGCCTCATAGAGTCAAATAGGAGGTGTCGGCATGCTGCTGCTCTGGATCGGATGCGCGTTATTCGCCGCGGTATGCGGACTTGCCTTCTCTTTGGCGCGCGTCGCCGAGCGCAGAGCGAAGCTGTCGCTTCATCAGCCGTTGCGAAGCCACGGCGCCTATGTCCGGTATATGCGGGACAAACACGAGCTGAACGGACTCGGCATCGCGCAGCAGCTCTCCCGGCATATGGGCGGTCTGTCGTCCTTAGGCCTGACGTTCTCGTCGCTGCCGATGCTCGGGGGCGCCTTGTTTCTGCTCGGTCCGGCGATCGCCGCAGGCGGACCCGCGGTCATCGGCGTCGGCTGGCCGATCATCGGCTTGTTCGGCCTGTTGACGGCCGGCGCGGTCGCTTCGTACGCATCGGCGGTGCCGACGGCCGGCGGCTGCTACCATTGGGCGCTGGCCGCGAGCGGCAGGCGGGCCGGACTGTGGTCCGGCTGGCTGCATATCGCCGGCTCGTCGCTGCTGCTGATGACCACGAACGTATGGCTCGCGGATTGGATCTGCCGGACGGTCGAGCGGCTCTTCGCCTCGACCGGCGGCGCGGGCTTGTATTATACGGCGCTGACCGCGCTGTTCGTGTCGCAGGCGGCCGTGGCCGCGCGGGCCATGCGCGGTTTCGTCCGCCTGCTGGCATGGTCCGCGATCGTCCAGCTGCTGCTGCCGGCCGTGATCGTCGCGGCGCTCGCGGCCCAAGTCTGGCACGGGGGCGATTCGTTTTTGTCGCTCGGCCTGACGGCGGCGGATATGAACCCGGCGGGGGAGGAAGGCGGTCAAGGGCCGGCGCTGCTCGGCTTTATGCTGCTGCAGCGAATGTTCCTCGGCCTCGGCGACGGGGCGCAAGCCGCGGAAGAGACGCACGATCCGCGCGTCAACGTGCCGTGGTCGATCTTCCTGTCCGCCGCGGCGCTGGCGCTGCTCGGCTTCGTGCTGTTCGCGTTCATCGCCATGCACGCGCGGACCGGAGCGGGCGGCCTGACCGCGCCGGCCGCGATCGGCGATTGGCTCGTCGGCGCGTGGGAGCGGCTCGGGAACGCCGTCGCGTCGCTGTTCTTCTTGCTCACGGCCGCGATCGTCTGGGCGGGCGGGACGTCGACGCTGGCCGCCGTCTCAAAGACCCTCTTCGCCATGGGCCGCGACGAATCGGCGCCGTTCGCGGCGAAGCTGGCCGCCGTGTCCGTGAGGCACCGCTCGCCGGCCTGGGCGACGCTGGCGGCCGCGGCGGGCGCCGGTCTGCCCGCGCTCGCGTTCGCCCTGGCGGTGCCGCGCGATGCGCTGGGGCTGCAGCTGCCGCAGCTCGTGCTGGCCGGCGTCGCGGCCATGCACGCGGCCTACGCGCTGCCGATTGCCGGCCGGCTGATGGAAACGCTGCGCGGGCGAGGCGCCGGGGGAAGCCGAAAGCGCTCAAGGCTTAGAGGGCCCTGGGAGCTCGGGAAATACGCCGCCGTCGTCGACGCGGCGACGGTGTGCTGGCTCGCGGGAACCGGATTCATGGCCGTCTGCCTCCTGAAGCCGGTCGCGCTGATGGCCGCGGCGGCCATCAGCGCGGCGGGTGCGGTCGGCATCGAGCGCCGGCAGCGCGCCTTGCGGCGCAAATCGCCGCTGAAGATCGTCGGGTCGATGCGCTTCAGCCGGCGGACGATTGATGAATGTATCAGAATTGAAAGAAAATTCCCACAATAATGGATCAGACAGCGCGGGCGATGCCGGTACAGCAAGCTGCCGGGCGCTCGCGCGGGCTTGGAAGCGCGGGAAATGGCATGCTGCTGCCTGGGAAATACCCGCCGTCGCTCGGTCCGTCATTTCCCGGGGAAGCGCAGGATGCAACACGATCGGCGGGCATTCGACACAGCCCGCGGCATTCTGCCTGATCGTGCCGGCTCCGGCTGCCGCGCCTCTCGCGAGAAGTTTGCCAACCTCCCGGGCTGCGCGTATAATTTCGGTATCGCATGCTAGGATGGAGGTCGAAGGTGGAACTCGGAACATTGCTGTCATTGAACGTCTCGCTGCTTGAAACCGTGCCGTTCGGCAACAAGGAAGTCGTCACGGGCATCAACAAAAAACCGTTCGCCGGCTTGCTCCGTCTGGCGGCCTCGGGGCTGCCCGGCGACGCGCAGGGCGATCTCGTCTATCACGGCGGACCGGATAAGGCGGTCTGCGTCTACAGCGCCGCTCATTTCCCGTATTGGACGGAGCGGTGGGGGAGACCCGCGCGTGCCGGCGATTTCGGCGAAAACTTCACCGTCTCCGCGCTGACGGAGACGTCGCTTTGCATCGGGGACGTCGTCGAAGCCGGCGGGGCGCTGCTGCAGGTCAGCCAGCCCCGGCAGCCGTGCTTCAAGCTCGGCATGAAGCACGGCCTGCCGTCGCTGCAGCTGGACGTGCAGGAGAGCGGTTATACGGGCTTCTACTTCCGCGTACTCGGCGAAGGCGACGTCAAGCAGGGCGACGCGCTCGTGCTGCGCAGCCGGAACGAAGCCGCGGTTACGATCGCGGAAGCGAACCGCGTCATGCACCGGGATCAGATGGACCGGGACGGCATCGCGAAGCTGCTCGAACTGCCCGAGCTTTCCGAGAGCTGGCGGCAGACGCTGGCCAAGCGGCTGGCCAAGCTGGACGGGGCGCCATCGTGACCGGCGCGCGGGCCGCGGCGTCCGAGGAACGGACGGATGCGTATTTCGCCGCCGTCGCTAGCCGTTATCCGCTCGGCGGTCCGCTGCGGATCGCAGAGGAAGAGAGCGGCATGAACAACACGACGCGGATGGTTTATGCCGCTAACGATCGCTACGTCCTCCGCGTGTACGACAATCACCGGGACCGCGCGGTCGTCCGCGTCGAGCACGGGCTGTTGGCGGCGCTGCGCCAAGCGGGGCTTTCTTTCCGCGTTCCGTCGCCCGTCGCGGCGCGGGACGGTTCGTCGATCGCCGAAGCGCCGGACGGCAAGCTGGCCGCGCTGTTCGGCTACATCGACGGCGACCGGCCGTCGCCGGACAACCCCGACCATGTGGCGGGGCTCGGCAGAGCGGCCGGCGAATTGACGCAGGCGCTCGCGGCATGCGGCCCGATCGCGGGTCTGGAGCCGATGTACAAGCCCTATTACGACTTCGAAGCAACGCATGCCGCCGCGGACGAGACCATGCTCGCAGCGCTGTGCCGGCGGTCGCCGGCGCTCGCGGAACGGGCGGCCGACGTCGCGGCGCTGCACGCGCTGCGCATGCGCTTAACGGCGTTAATCGACCGCATCAAGCGGCTTCCGCAACAGTGGATCCACGGCGACATCGTGTTTTCGAACGCGCTGGCGCAAGGCGGCGCGATCGTCGGGCTGCTCGATTTCGAATTTTGCACGGTCGACGTCCGGGCGATGGAGCTAGCCGTTGTGCTGGCCGATTTTGCGAGCGGGGACGACGAGCGCGCCTTTGGGCAGATGGAGCGGTTCTGCGCCGGCTACGGAGAGAAGCGTCCGCTCGGGCCAGAAGAGATCGCGCTGCTGCCGGACTTGATGCAGCTGCGCATGATCGACGTCTGGCTGCATTTCGCGATTCGGTTCGCGGAAGGCTTGGATCCGGAGCGCGTATGGATCCGGGAAATCGAGCGCGTCTTCGCCGCGTGCGGCTGGATCGAGCGCCGCCGGGAACGGCTGCTGGCGCTGTTCCGGAACGCGCTCGCGCGGAATGCCGCCGTATAGCAGGCCGGCGCGCCGAGGCAAGGGCAAAGCCCGGCGGTTCATCCCAGGGAAGGGGAATGAACCGCCGGGCTTTCGTCATATACATGCCATGATGGGTTCGCAATGCCACCGCGTCCGCAGGCGCAGCAGGAGGGGAACGCAATCGATGAAAAGCACGGCCGAGCAGCTCGGATACGGTCCGAACGACCGCGTATTGATCATTAACGCAGACGATTACGGCGTTTGCCATTCGACCAATCTCGGCGTCCAGAAACTGCTGGAGGAACGGGCGATCTCGTCCGCCACGATCATGATGCCCTGCGCGTGGGCCCGGGAAGCGGCGCAGTGGAGCGCCGCCCGCGGCCGCCTGGACGTCGGGGTGCACCTGACGTTCACGAGCGAATGGGACGCCTTGAAGTGGGGACCGGTACACCGCGGCGGTCCGACCCAGTCGATGACGACGGCGGAGGGCTATTTTCACAAGGATGCCAAGGCGTTCGAGCGGCGCGCCGACGCCGCGCAGGTCAAGCAGGAAATCGTCGCCCAGATCGAAATGGCGCTGACGCTCGGCGTCGACGTGACGCATGCCGACAATCACATGGGCAGCCTGTACGGGCTGCAGACGGGCCGGGATTTCCTAAGCGAGACGTTTGAGGCATGCGCGCACTACGGGCTGCCGTTCCGACTGCCCCGCTACTTGCTGCTCGAGAGCGGCATGCCGGCGCCGCCCGAACTGGCGGGCCTCGCCATGAAGCAGGCGGAGGCCGCCGCGCGCAAAGGCGTGCTCGTGCTCGATTATCTCGTCGGCATGCCGTTCCGGTCGGCGCCGGGCGAGACGTACGCCCAGTTCAAGGCGGGAATGATCGCGCTGCTCAAGCGGTTGAAGCCGGGCGTGACGGAGCTCGTCATCCATCCGTCGCTCGTCACCGACGAGCTCGTCGCGTTCCACGGAGAGCCGTACCGCAGGGGCATGGAGCTGGACGTCTTCCGCGATCCCGAGGTGCAGGACGCGATGCGCAGGGAAGGAATCGCGCGGATCGGGTGGCGCGAACTGAGACAGCACCAGCGCAGGCGCAGCGCGCCGTAACGGACGGCACGGCAAGGCGGAACCGGCTGTTCCAGCCTTGTTGCGGCAAAACGGACGAGCTGTACTAGCACAGAACGGCGGACAAATCGGCTGTAGCATTGTTTTGGGCTCCCTGTTTTGGAAAAAACCGCTATTCGATGGGGGGTTCTAGTGTTATACTGACTGTTGTGAATATAAAAAGTTTTCAGTTAATTCGGGAAGGGAGTGGAGCAGGTGGCAATACTTCCAAAGCAGAATGAACTTGGATTCTTTGAAATTCGATTGGAATCGATCGGCGGCCTGGGGGCCAACCTGGCGGGCAAAATGCTAGCCGAGGCGGGCGTGGTTGGAAGCGGTTTCAATGGGGTGAGCTTTTCCTCGTACGGTTCGGAGAAGAAGGGTTCGCCAGTCAAGGCGCATATCCGGTTCTGCGACATCGACACGAATATCCGCGATACGACGCCGGTGGAGCGCCCGCACATCGTCGGCGTATTCCACGAGAACCTGTCGAAGACGATCAACGTCATCAGCGGCATCTACGAGGACAGCGTCGTGCTGGTCAACTCCTCCAAGACGCCGGAGCAGCTGAAGGACAAAATCAAGCTGGCCGGCGGCACGCTGGCGGTCGTCGACGCCACGGGGATCGCGCTCGAGGAGAATAACCGCGTCAACATGGCGATGCTCGGCGGGCTGTTCCGGCTGTGCGATTTTCTCGATTTCGAGCACATGAAGGGCATTATCCGCAAGTCGCTGGAGAAGAAATACCCGCAGGCGGTCGACCCTGCGCTGCGCACGTTCCAGCGCGGCTACGACGAGGTGCGGTTCCAGACATTCGCGCTGCCGGAGGGCGTCGCGATGCCGGAGCCGACGCGATGGGACGTGCCGGTGCTCGGCTACGCGACGCAGCCGATCGGAGGGATGATCGTCAATCCCGGCAACAGTGTGCTGAAGGACCTCAGCATCTCGCGGCAGGGCATGATGCCGCATTTCGACGAAGAGAAGTGCATCCACTGCGCGGCCTGCGACACGGCCTGCCCGGATTTCTGCTTCGTCTGGGAGGAGCAGCCGGACAAGAAGGGCCGGCCGCAGATGTTCCTGCAGGGGATCGACTACCAATATTGCAAAGGCTGTTTGAAATGCGTCGTCGCCTGTCCGACCGAAGCGCTCGCCTCGGAGCGCGAAACGGACGGCTACGGCGACGAGCACCGGGTACCGCACAGATTCGAATGGGCAGCAGCGAATTAACGTCGTGGCGCGGCACCGCGCACGAAAGAGAGGAGCTTCGAAATGGCCATTGAAATCAACAAGGAAGTGAGCTCGGGCACGGTCGAGCAGCGGATGGTGTACGAATCGGGCAACGAAATGGCCGCCTACGCGGCGCATCAAATCAATTACCACGTCATGGGCTACTTCCCGATTTCGCCTTCGACGGAGGTCGCGCAGTTCCTCGACCTCATGAAGGCGAACGGCCAGCACGACATCAAGCTGATCCCGGCGGACGGCGAGCACGGCTCCGCGGGCATCTGCTATGGCGCCTCGGCCGCGGGGGGACGCGTGTTCAACGCGACGAGCTCCAACGGTTACCTTTATATGCTCGAACAGATGCCGGTGCAATCCGGCACGCGGTTCCCGATGGTCATGAACCTCGTCTGCCGGTCCGTCTCCGGACCGCTCGACATTCACGGGGACCACTCCGACTTATACTTCGCGCTCAATACCGGCTGGCCGATCGTGATGTGCCGCGACCCGCAGGCGGTGTACGACATGAACATCATGGCGCTCAAGCTGGCCGAGGATCCGGAGGTCCGGCTGCCGGTGCTCGTCGCGTCCGACGGCTACTTCACGTCCCACCAGAAGCGCCGTGTGCAGACGTTCGCGCACCGGGCCGATGTGCACGCCTTCATCGGCGAGCATGCGCCGGACGGCTTCAAGCACGTGCTCGACCGCAACAATCCGATCACCGTCGGCCCATACATGAACGAGCCGGATTACATCAACAACTGCTACCAGCAGTCCGTGGCCATGTACAAAGCAGCGGACGTATTTGACCGCATCCGCCAAGAATACGCCGCGCTCACGGGACGCGATTACCCAATCCTCGACCTGTACCGGATGGACGACGCCGAGGTGGCGGTGTTCCTGATGAACTCGGCTTCCGAGATCATCAAGGACGTCGTCGACCAGCTGCGTGCCAAAGGCATCAAGGCGGGTTCCATCGCGCCGAACATGATCCGTCCGTTCCCGGCCAAGCAGATCGCCGAGGCGCTGCGCGGCGTCAAGGCCGTCACGATCGGCGACCGCGCCGATTCCTACGGCGGACACGGGGGCAACATGACGAACGAGATCAAGGCGGCGCTGTTCACGCACGGCGTCAAGGACACGCTCGTCATCAGCCGAATCTACGGCCTCGGGGGCAAAGACTTCTACGCCGAGGACGGGCACCATCTGTTCGAGCTCGCCGTCGAGGCGGCGCGGACGGGCAAAGTCGACGTGCCGTTCGATTATTGGGGCCATTCGCCCGGCGATCCGGCCAAAGCGCCGAAGCGCGTGCTGGAGCCCTTGAAGTACGAGGATCTCAAGACGGGGCTGATCACCGTCGACCGCGACGCCGCGAGCGGCAAGCTCAAGGTGAAGGTGCCGCCGGTCCGCCAGCTGACGAAGAAGCCGAAGCGGCTCGCGCCGGGGCACGGCGCTTGTCCGGGCTGCGGCATTTTCTCCGGGCTCGAGCTGTTCTTCAAAGGCATCGAGGGGGACATCGTGGCGCTCTACCAGACGGGCTGCGCGATGGTCGTCACGACGGGCTTCCCGTATTCCTCGCACAAGGCGACGTATATCCACAACCTGTTCCAGAACGGGGCGGCCACGCTGTCCGGCGTCGTCGAGATGTTCTGGGAGCGCAAGCGCCGCGGCGAGCTGGACCAATACGGGCTGAAGGACGATTTCACGTTCGTCATGATCACGGGAGACGGCGGCATGGACATCGGCATGGGGCCTGCGATCGGCAGCGCGCTGCGCAACCATAAGATGATCATTCTCGAATACGACAACGAAGGCTACATGAATACCGGCGCGCAGCTGTCGTACTCGACGCCGCTCGGCCATCGCACCTCGACGTCGAACGTCGGCAAGCATCAGGGCGGCAAGCTGTTCCACCACAAGGACACGGCGCAAATCATGGCGGCCACGAACATTCCGTACGTCTTCACGGGCTCGGAATCGCTGCCGCAGGATCTGCTCCGCAAAGCGGCCAAGGCGCAGTACTACGCGCAGAACGCGGGCCTCGTGTACGGCAAGATTCTCATCACGTGCCCGCTCAACTGGCTGTCGGAGGAGAAGATCGGCCAAACGCTGATCGACGACGCGGTGAACAGCTGCTTCTTCCCGCTGTACGAAGTGGAGGAAGGCATCACGTCCATCACGTACAACCCGGAGGACAAGGGCAAGCGGATACCGCTCGGCGACTGGCTCAAGAACATGGGCAAGACGAAGCACATGACGCGGCCGGAATACGCCGAAGCGCTGAAGATGTTCGAGGACGAGGTGGAGCGCCGCTGGCAGCGGCTGAAGGCGAAGCACGAGAACGCGTATCTGTAGGAAGAAGTTCCTTTACGCCGTTTACCAAGGCGCGGCTCGAAAGGGCCGGCGCCTTGCTTGCGTTCCGGCATCGGCCCCGGGCAAGACCCGGCCGGCACGCATGCGGACCGGCCGGGGGAAAGGAGCGGACACGCCATGCCAGTCGTACTGCGTCACCGCGCATCGGGCGAAATCGCCTGCGGCGTGCTGAAGAATGTCTATGATTTTGCATATTTTGGCGCTCTTTGGTGGGAGGATAACGAGACGGCGGAGCGCGAGGCCGAATCGGCGCTCGCGCTGGCCGGCTACGAGTACGACGGCGCCTGGGACGCGCTCGACGTCCGGGAGGAGCGGCTGAAGCTGTTCAACGTGAAGCTGAACAACGACCGGCGGCGACGGCTGGTGCTCGAGCCCGACGGAACGGTCGCCGTGTTCAAAACCTAGCGCCGGCACAGGCGGGGAGGTCGTGAGGGACATGGACGCAGCACAGGAGGACGATTATTTCGCAAGGCTGCGCGAGCTCCGCGCGCCGGGGGAAATCGAAGCGTTCGGCGAAGCGCTGCGGGAGGCGGGCTTCACGCCGCTGCGGCGGTTTCTGGACGCGTTCCGGCACTATTTGCGGACCTACGGGGAAGCGGAATGCGGCTGGGCGTCCGAGCTGCTGAAGCGGGCGAAGCAGGCGGTTCCCGAGCCGGGCCGGGTGAGCCCTTCGTGGGCGTACGTCTGGCGCGAATACGACGGCATCGTCCGCACGAAGGCGCAGGTGTTCCGGGACGTGCCCGCGGCGGAACGGGACGGCGAATGGCAGGTGCTGCTCGACAACCCGTATTCCAATCAAAACATCGCGGTGTATCCGGGGCTCGATTTCCTCGAAGCGGCGTACATGTTCGCGTATTTCCGGACGGAGCTCGCGAACAACGAATATATCCGGCTGCAGAAGATCGCGACCGTGATGACGTGCTCGGGCGCGGACTCCGACGGCCTGCAGCCGATCGCGAGCCTGTGACGGGGCCGGCGGCCCCCCAAAAAAAGGGTTTGATTCCCGCAGCGACCGGCTGCGGCGGAATCAAACCCTTTGCGTTTAGGAACCGGCGCGGACTTTGCCGGTGCGGAGATGCGCGGCGATCTTGCGGCCGTGGAACCGCCCGGATTCGATGAATATCTCGTTCGCCTCGTGGCGCGAGGCGACGACGCCGGCCAGATAGACGCCGGGCACGTTGCTCTCCATCGTCTCGTCGTCGAAGGTCGGATAGCCTTCCTCCTCCATCGTGACGCCGATCGCGTCCAGGAACGCGCGGTCCGGGCGGAAGCCGGTGAGCGCCAGCACGAAGTCGTTCGGCACCGGTTCGCGGACGCCGCCGCGCTCGATCGTCACGGTCCGCGGTCCGATGTCGACGACCCGGGAGGCGAATCGCATGGCGATCCGGCCTTTGTTCACCAGCCCTTCAAAGAGGGGGCGGACCCATGGCTTGATGTGCGTCGAATACGTCTCGCCGCGGTATACGACCGTGACGTCCGCCCCGACGCGCTCGAGTTCGAGCGCAGCATCGATCGCGGAGTTGCTTCCGCCGATGATCGCGACCTTCATGCCGGTATACGGATGCGCCTCGCGGAAGAAATGGGTGACCTTGTCCAGCTCCTCGCCGGGGATGCCGAGCAGGTTCGGATGGTCGAAGTAGCCCGTCGCGACGATGACGGCGTCCGCGCGATACTGCCGGTCTTCGCCGGTACGATCATGGCTGCGCAGGACGAAGGTGCTGTCCGGCTGAGTCTCGACGGCCGTGACCGTCTCGTAGGCGTGAATCCGGACGTTCTTCCGCAGTGCGATGCTGCGATAATAATTGAGCGCTTCGAGCCGGGACGGCTTCTCGTTCGCCGTCGTGAACGGGATATCGGCGATCTCCAAATTGGCCGGGGTGCTGAAGAAATTCATATACGTCGGATACTGCGAGATGGAATGCACGACGTTCCGCTTCTCGATGACGAGCGGGGAGAGCCCGATCGACTGAAGCTCGACGGCGGCGGCGAGGCCGCACGGGCCAGCGCCGATAATGATGATTTGTTCGTCAGGCATAAGCATGATTCTATCAACTCCATTATTCATTTCGAGCCTTCTGCGGGAATACGTATTAGTTTACCACATTTGCGGGAGGCGGCGCCGCAGCCATGGCCACACTGGCCGGCGGCGAAGGCGGAAAGCCGATACAAGCAATTGGCTCTGTGTCGCAGGAACAAATTGTTGTATAATAAGCTAACGCTGCTTGAAGGGGGAGATAGAATGCGACGGCGATTCGTTATTGAAGCCGTAATGGTTGCTACTTATGGTCAATTGCTCGTGCCAAGCCGGCCGGTCGATTTTGTCTTGCCATATTCGACGATCATGGAGCTTTATGATATGAAGGACGGATCGGAGCCGGTCATGGACGATCCGGAAGACGATAAGCACGTGAAAGGCAAAATTCAGGAGCTGATCGGATTTTTCGAGGATCCGTTCAACCGCAAGAAGATCGAACGGGCGCTGCAAATGCCGTGGCGGGAAAGCTCGCCGCTGCTGCTGAACGACACGGTGCAGTTCACGGTCGTGCACGCGGTGGACAACGCCCAGTACGGGGAATATTTCGATCCGATCGAGACTGAGCTGCTGCTCACGTCCATGAAGCTCGGCGTCCCGCTCCTGTCGGACCAGTTCGAATTCCAGGATAAGCTGCTGGAAGCCGAGGTGCCGGTCCAGGTGTACGACATCGAGGATTACGAGTTCGCGGTCGAGCAGGGCATCGAAGCGTCGGACTTCGAGTCGACCCGCGATCTGTAAGGCAAAATCGAGCAACCTGATAAAGGCTGCGTCGGCGGCAAGGCGACGATCGTCATCCTGCCCCGGCCGCGGCCTTTTTTCGTTCGCCCCTCTTGCGCAATGCTGGAAAGAATGCGCCCGGACGGGCACTTGATCGCCGACGGGTAAAAGGCCGCTTCCGCTATGGAATGGCCTGCCTTTTCCGCCTACGGTTGGCAAAGCGGCGATCGGGGCACCCTGGATAAATGAATAATTGACATTCAGACCTAAATTAATATAAGCTTACAAAGAATTTTCAATTTCACGGAACGGGAGATCGATGATGAAATTCAACGTTAAAATTAAAGATTTTGCGGCGGCTGATATGAATCCGGAAGCGGGTCTTTATCATTTCGTCGTGACGATGTCCGACAACACCCAATGCCGGTTGATCTTCACGAAGAAACCGGACTGGAAGCTGATCGGCGTCAACCGCCTGCTGACCGTGCCTTGTCCGATCTGCAGAAGGGATTACTACTGCAATTGCATGACGAGCTATGTGGAACAATTCGAGCGCGAAGTGTTGGATAACGAGCTGATTTCTTCCGTTCTTTAATTTATGGATGCCCGAGCAGCCGCCTCTTGCGCAAAGGCGGTTGTTTTTGTTATACTTCAAGCCAATACAGCAAACAGGCCGATGATGAGAATCCAACTCGGAGGCGTTGCGTACGGAAGCGCGGCCGGGCAGGCCGGCTTCCCCAAGCAGTCCGGCACCGCGCCGTTACCCGCGGAACCGAGAGAGTCGGTCGTATGACCGGCTAATTTGGGTGGCACCGCGAACGCGTTCTTCGTCCCATGGCATGGGGACGAAGAACGCGTTTTTTTAGTCCCCGCTACCATGAACAGGGAGTGATGGACATGTTGGACATCGGGTTTATTCGGGAACGGGCGGCGGACGTGCAGGACGCGGCGGATCGGAAAGGGATCGCGCTGTCGGTCGCGGAGCTGCTCGCGGTCGACGACCGGCGGCGGGCGCAGCTGCGCGAGACGGAGGCGCTTCGCGCGGAACGAAACCGAAGCTCGAAAGCGATCGAAGGCTTGCTGCGGGAAGGGCGCAAGGCGGAGGCGGAGCGCGAGAAGGGAACGGCGTCGGCGGCGCTGGCGAAGCTGAAGGCGCTCGAGGAGCGGCTCCGGCAAACGGAGCGGCTGTACGAGACGCTCATGCTGCAGGTGCCGAATATCATCTCGCCGGATACGCCGGACGGCGCGAGCGACCGCGACAACGTCGAGATCCGCCGCGTCGGGGAGCCGGCGGCGTTCGGCTTCGCGCCGCTCAGCCATGTCGAGCTCGGCGAATCGCTCGGCATCGTCGACCTCGCCAGAGGCGTCAAGATCGGCGGTGCCCGCCAGTACGTGCTGAGGAACGGCGGGCTGCTGCTGCACCGCGCCGTGCAGCAGCTGGCGCTCGACCTCTTGCACCGCAAGGGCTTCGATCTGCTGGACGTGCCGGCGCTCGTCAAGGAAGGGACGATGCTCGCGACGGGCTTTTTCCCCTCGGGACGCGAGCAGAGCTACGCGGTCCAGGGCGAGGACAAATGGCTGGCGGGAACGTCGGAAGTGCCGCTCGTCTCGTATTACGCCGGCGAAATCGTCGAGCTGGACCGGCCGAAACTGCTCGGCGCCGTGAGCGCGTGTTACCGGAGCGAAGTCGGCTCGGCGGGCCGGGACGTGCACGGGCTGTACCGCGTCCACCAGTTCGCGAAGGTGGAGCAGGTCGTCCTGTGCCGCGCGGAGCCAGACGAAGGCTTGGCGTGGCTGGAGCGTCTGACGGCGAACGCCGAAGAGCTGCTGCAGCTGCTGGAGCTGCCTTACCGCGTCGTGGCCGTCTGCGGCGGCGATCTCTCGGCCAAAAACTATAAGCAATACGATATCGAGACATGGATGCCGAGCCGGGACGGCTACGGCGAGACGCATTCGGCATCGCTGCTGCTCGATTATCAGGCGCGGCGGTCGAATATCCGGTACCGGGCCTTGGACGGCCGCCTGCGCCATCCGTACACGCTGAACAACACGATGGCTGCCACGCCGCGCCTGCTTATTCCGCTGCTGGAGAATCATCAGCGGGAGGACGGCTCGGTCCGCATTCCGGAGGCGCTCCGCCCGTACATGTACGGCATCGGGGAGCTCCGGCCGGAGACCGAAACGCCGTAAAAGGATAGCCCCCGGCAAGAATTGTAGGTATACTACTGGTGTAAGCACTTCCATTCGATGCGAAACGAGAGGAGCACGGCGAGATGAATCCGGGAAACATCGCGCAAACGGCGCAAGCCATTCGGAGCAACGTCAGCAAAGTCATCGTCGGGAAAGAAGATATCGTGGATCAATTGATCATCGCCATTTTGACGTCGGGGCACGTCCTGCTGGAGGACGTGCCCGGCACGGGGAAGACGCTGCTCGCGAAGGCGGTGGCGAGATCGATCGACGGCGGCTTCAAACGGATTCAGTTCACGCCGGATCTGCTGCCGTCGGATTTGACGGGCATCCATTTCTATAACCAGAAGCTGGCGGAGTTCGAATTCCGGCCGGGTCCGCTGTTCGCCAACATCGTGCTGGCGGACGAGATCAACCGTGCCACGCCGCGCACGCAGTCCAGCCTGCTGGAGAGCATGGAGGAGCGCCAGGTCAGCATCGACGGCACGACGCACCCGCTGGGCCGACCGTTCCTCGTCATCGCGACGCAGAATCCGGTAGAGCAGCAGGGCACGTTCCCGCTGCCGGAGGCGCAGCTCGACCGGTTCCTGTTCAAGCTGAAAATGGGCTATCCGACGACGGAGGAAGGAATCGCGATCATGAAGCGGTTCATGGCGGACAGCCCGCTGGAGCAGCTGGAGCCGGTCGTCGGCACCTCCGAGATCGAGGACGCGAAGCGCCATTACGTAGGCGTCAAGGTGACGGACGAGCTGCTCGGCTACATGCTCGCGATCGTCGAGGCTACGCGCAAGCATCCCGACGCCGTGCTCGGGGCGAGCCCGCGCAGCAGCCAGGCGCTGCTTCGCGCCTGCCAAGCCCGGGCGGCCATCCAGGGCCGGGATCACGTGCTGCCGGACGACGTCAAGGCGATCGCGGTTCCGGTCCTCGCGCACCGGATCTCGCTGCGCAGCGTGCAGCGGATGCGCGCGGACGCCGCCGAGCAGATCATCGCCGGCATTCTGTCGACCGTTCCCGTGCCCGCGGACGCGCCGCTCGTCGGCCGGGCGTAGCCCCGCCGCGGAAGGGAGAGGAGACCCATGGGCATACAATGGTACATTTTGAGCGCGGTGCTCGTGATCGTGCTTCAGCGATACCTGTTCCGGTATTTCGGCATGCGCAAGGTGCGATATTCGCGCGCGTTCAGCACGGCGGCCTGCTTCGAAGGGGACGACATCGAGATGGTGGAGAAGCTCGCGAACGGCAAGCTGCTGCCGGTGCCTTGGCTGCGGGTGGAATCGATGCTTCACGCGGGTCTGCAGTTCCGGAGCGACGCCAACTTCGACGTCAGCAACGGGGAGTTTTTCCAGAACCATAAGAGCCTGTTCAGCCTGATGGGCAACAAGCAGCTGACGCGGCGGCATGCCGTGCACGCCGCGCGGCGCGGCTGCTACCGGGTGACGAGCGCTTCGCTGACGTTCGGCGATCTGTTCGGCTTGTTCAGCGCCTGGAAGAAGGTGCCGCTGCAGGTGGAGCTGCTCGTCTATCCGCTTCCGGCCGATCGCAGCCTGATTCAGCTGCCGTCGCGCAGCTGGCAGGGAGACATCGCCGTTAGGCGCTGGATCGTGGAGGATCCGTTCGCGATCAGCGGCGTGCGGGAATACCGGCCCGGCGATTCGTTCAAGTCGGTCAACTGGAACGCGACGGCCCGCACCGGCGAGCTGCAGGTGCACCGTCGCGACTACACCGCGGATTTTCGCCTGATCGTGCTGCTGAACGTCGAAGACCATGCCGGCATGTGGGAGGCGGTCAACGATATGGCGCTGATCGAGCAGGGGATCCGGCTCGCCGCCGGCATCCTGCAGCTCGCGACGGAGCAGGGGCTGGAGACGGCCTTCGCGTGCAACGGCCATTCGATCGATGCGCCGGATGAGGTGATGACGGTGGAGCGGGGCAGCGGAAGCGAGCATCTGACGCATCTGTTCGGCCAGCTGGCCAAGCTCGCCATCGTCCGCCGGCTGCCGTTTCATACGATGCTGGAGCAGCTCGCGCCGCAATGGGACGAGCGCAGCGACATCGTCATCGTCTCGGCCTTCCTGAGCGAGGACATCGCGGAGGCGATGGCGCAGCTGCGGCGGGAAGGCCATGCGGTCGACTGGCTGCCGATCGCGGAGAAGGAGGCGGAAGCGGTATGAGCATCAATTTGCGCCGGCTCGGCGGCAGCTTGATCGTCGCAGGTGTGCTGGAACTCCTGCTGTTCTTCCCTGTCGCGCTCTTCGCCTACGTGCTGGCGCCGCCCGGCTCGGCCGGTCTCCCCGCCGTCGCGCTGCTGCTGCTCGCGGCCTACGGGATCGGGTACGGGCTGAACGCGCTGCTGAAGTTCAAGCGCGCGTTCCCCCGGCTGCTGATCGCCGCCGTCATCGGAGCGGCCGCGGGTTACGCCATGTTCGGCATCGCGAAAGGGAGCATCGTCCTCATGCTGCTCCTCGCCTGCGCCGTTTACCGGGGCTCCAGGCTGCCGGGCTGGCCGCTGAATGCCAGGCTGGCGACGCAGGATTATATCGTCGGCGTGGGCTTGTATTTCGTCGGGGCGCTCGCGGACGGGATCAAGGAGACGATCGACGGATATCGGGGGCTCTATCTTGGCGCGGGCTTGTTCACGCTGTTCGCGGCGCTCTATTTGACGAACCGCGGCATGGTCGGGCGGGAGACGCTGTCCGGCGCGGCGAAGCCGGCGGTCGAGCCGTCCGTGCGGCGCAACAACCGCATCTTCGTCGCGGCCGCGATCGCCGTCACCGTGCTCATCGCCGCCAGCTACCAGCTGCAAGCGCTGCTGGGCTCGGCTTGGCAGTCGCTCAAGCAGTGGCTGACGGGGCTGTTCAGCGGGGGCGGCGGCGACGTCAAGCCGCCGGATCAGCAGGAAGCGCAGCCGCCGCCGGACATGCTGCCGCCGCTCGACAAGACGCGCACGATGCCGGCTTGGGTCGACCATCTGATGTACGCGATCGTCATCGCGTTCCTGCTCGTGCTGCTGGTGCTGCTGCTGCGGCGAGTCAACCGGCTGCCCGGCTGGCTGGGCGCGCTCGGCCGGAAATTCATGATGCTGTTCGACCGCGACGGCAGCGTTATCGCGCGCGGCTACGTCGACGAGGTCGAGAAGATCAAGAAAACCGAAGGCGGCTTCTTCAAGCGGTTCGGCCGGTCGAGGGACGAACGATTGCGGTGGAAGGATCTCGCGGATAACGAATCGCGCCTCCGTTATTTGTACAGACACTGGGTCGGGGGCGCCGTCAAACGCGGCTACGAGCACCGGCCCCATCTGACCCCGGAGGAGATCCGGCGGGCGCTGAGCGCAGAAGGGTCGGCGGACGACGCCGCGGCGGAGACGCTCGTGCGGCATTATCAAGCGGTTCGGTACGGCGGCGGAAAATTAACCGACGACCAGCTGCAGGCGATCGCGTCCAAGCTCGGCCAATCGAAGCCGTAGCCCGGCGGCCGGCGGCCGGGCATACATATTTACCCATGGGCGGGGTATCCTAAGGCGGCATCACGATGCATTCCGAGGAGGTACGTCCATGTATGACAACATGCCCGGTCAGCCGGTGAACAGCCAGCAGCTGACGTACGAGCAGTTTCAGGAGCAGGCGAGGCTGCGGCAGGAGCAAGAGCAGCAGCGCGCGAAGGAAGCGCTGCGAAGCGTAGGACTCGACCCGAAGTCGCAGCATGCGCAAGCGGTTGTCCAAGCATTGTACGGTGTGGAAAGCGAGCTGAAACTCGCGGAGAATCAGCTTCAGATGCAAATGGAAGCGCAGAAGCGCCAAATCCAGCAGATCCAGCAAAAAATCCGTCAGGCGATGGCGCAGGTGCAGGGCACGGTGCCGGGCTCGCAGCAGAGCGGCGCCAACACGCAGACCATGGCCCAAAACTACATGCAATAAACGGCGAATGCCGCCGCGAAATCCTTCTTGCCGCCCGATCGGGGAACGGCAGGAAGGATTTTTTTTGTATACCCGAAAGTTTATGTTAGTAAATATAACATTAATATTACGCAAGTGTTCACGAAGTGGATTACATGTAATATAATATAACATAACATAAAAAGAAGGCCATGGAGACCGCGGCCGCCGGCGGCGGTCCACGATGCTGCGGAGGTGCATGGCATGGATATGGCGGCGTTGGTATCCTTGATCGCCGAATTGCCCGATGAAGACGTTCCGGTGCTGGCCACCGTCGCTCGCGTGAGCGGCCATGCGTACCGGAAGCAAAGCGCCGCCATGCTGTTCCTGCCGGGCGGCGGCAGAGCCGGGAGCGTCAGCGCCGGCTGCCTCGAGGACGATCTGCAGGCGAGAGCTGCGGCGGTCGCCGAATCCGGCAAGCCGGCATGCGCGGCGTACAACCTCCGATCGGAGGGAGATGCCGTCTGGGGCGAAGCGATGGGCTGCGGCGGCGAGATCACGGTGCTGCTGGAAGCCGTTGCGGGCGAGCTGCGGCAGCTGCTCAACTTGGCCGCTATCTGCTTGGCGAAGGAAATCGAAACGACGCTGGAGCGGACGTGGGGCGAGGCTGCCGTCGCCTATACGCTCCGCTGCGGGGCAGACGTAATCGCGTCTGCAGGCCGGGGCGGCGCGGACCGATCGCGCGGCAGGAAGCCCGCCGCCGCGGAACCGGACGATGCGGGACCGGATGCTGCGGGACCGGACGCCGAGTCGCGATCGGGCCGCTGGCGGCTGGCCGTGAAGATCGCGCCGAAGACGCGGCTCGTGCTGTTCGGGGACGGCGAGGATGCCCGGGCGATCGCGGGCATCGCGGAAGGCATCGGGTTTCGCGCGGTGACGGCGGATTGGCGGGATAGCCGCCGCGGCCGGGCGGACGCGGTCGGGACGCCAGCCGAGCTCGTCGACGCGCTGCGGCTAGGCGAAGGAGATTACCTGGTGCTATGCAGCCATCGGCTGGACGTGGAGCGCCGCCTGCTCGGGCTCGTGCTGCCGCTGGGGCTGCGCTACATTGGGATAATCGGTTCACGGACACGGATCCGCATGCTGTTCGAGGGTCTCGAACGGACACCGAACGTGCATGCGCCGGCCGGACTGCCGCTTCCCGCGGACGGTCCGCGGGAGATCGCCGTCAGCGTCGCGGCGCAGTTGATCGAAACGCGGCATGCTTCTGCCGCCGCGAACGAAGAAAGGAAGATGCGACATGAAAATCGGCGCGATATATTTGGCGGCCGGCTTCAGCCGGCGAATGGGTGAGGCGAAGCTGCCCCTCGAGCTCGCGCCCGGCGTGACGCTCGGCAGCCGCGGGCTGCTCGAGGTGAGGCGAAGCGGCTTTCAGCCGATCGTCGTCGTCGTCCGGCCGGAAGATCCGCTGCTGTGGCTGTTCGACGGTGGGGCCGGCATCGACCGGCTGCCGAAATTCCGGATCGCGCCGTGCAGAGACGCGAACGAAGGCATGTCGCGCTCCATCCGGCTCGGGATGCAGGCGCTGCTGCCGGACGAACCGGACGCGGTGCTGATCGCGCTGGCCGACCAGCCGTTCGTATCGGCATCGCTGCTCCGGCGGCTGGTGTCCGTCTTCCGCGAGGATCCGGCCGCCGACTTCGTCGCGAGCGGCTATGGCGACGTGTCGGCGCCGCCCGTGCTGTTCAACAAAACCATGTTCGACCGGCTCTGCCGGCTGGAAGGGGATGCCGGCGCGCGGACGCTGCTGCGATCGGCGGAGTTCCGGGGGAAGGTCGTGCGCTATGCCGCGGAATGGGCATTCGTCGACATCGACACGAAGGAGCAGCTGGAGAAGGCGAGGCTGATCTGGTCGCAGGTGCAGGCCAGGGCGCGGTAAGGCTTGCGGATACCGGGCGCGGGATCACGGGAGGGGGAAATGCCATGAGCGTCGTTTGGCAGCCGCGCGATGCGGCGGAGGCGGTCCGGCTGAAGGAAGCGTTCGGCGCGGACGCCCAATACGTCGGCGGAGGCACCTGGCTGTCGGTGCAGTGGGAGAACGACGCGGCTAAGCCCGCGCATCTGATCGACGTCGGCGGTGTTGCGGGCGTCAAGGGCCTCTTCGTTCAAGGCGCGGAGCTGACGATCGGCGCGATGACGCCGCTCGCGGCGGCCCGCCGCGATCCGCTCGTCGGCCGCCGCGCGCCGCTGCTGCGCGAGGCTGCGCGGCACGTCGCCGCCCCGGCGGTGCGCAACCTCGGCACCGTCGGCGGCAACGTCGCGAGCCGCACGGGCGATCTGCTGCCCGCGCTGCTCGCGGCCGATGCGGAGCTGATCTGGCATGACGGCCGCGGGCAGGCGGCGGAGAAGCTCGCTGATTGGCTGCTGCGCTTAAGCGGCGGTGCAGGGCCGGACGCGAGCCTGCTGCTTCAGGTCAAGACGGCCTGCGGCGACGCCAGGGACACGAAGCGGGAGCTCACCGGCGGGCGCGTTCTCGAAGGGTACCGCAAGATCGGCCGGCGGGAGGCGTTTACCCCTTCGGTCGCGACCGCCGCGTTCCGCGTAACGGTGACGCCGGCTGGCGAAATTCGTTCCGTTCGCCTCGCCGCCGGCGGCGGCGCCATGCTGCCGCAGCGGCTGCCCGCCGCGGAGGCGCTGCTGCTCGGCGAAACGATGCGCCCGCTGCTGATGGAGCAGCTGTACGACGAGCTGCTGGCAGAGGTGCGGCCTGTCGGAGACGCGTTCGTATCCGCCGATTACCGCAGGCAGACCACGGCGGCCGCGCTGGCGGCCGGTCTGTGGCAGGCATGGCGGGAGAGCGAGTCGGCTTGAGCGGTGGCCTTCGCTGCATGCGGCATCGTCTTGCGGGGTGATATCCATGCCGCGCATCCAGAGAACCTTCGGAAGGAGTGACGTCGATGCTGCTTAACCGCGAATCCAGCGGCGAACGCTGGCGAATCCGGCCGGACGGTCCCGGCAAAGTGACGGGCGGGCTCGCTTACTTGACTGACCGGACCGCGCCTGGCATGCTGATCGGCCGGGTGCTCCGCAGCCCGCATCCCCACGCGGCGATTCTGGATATCCGCACGGATCGTGCGCGGGCGCTTCCGGGCGTACGCGCCATACTGACGCATCGGGACGTGCCGGGCTTGAACGGCTACGGCATCGCCGTCCAGGATCAGCCGGTGTTCTGCGTCGACCGGGTGCGCTACGTCGGAGATGCGGTCGCGGCGGTGGCCGCCGAGACCGACGAGATCGCCGAAGAAGCGCTGCGGCTGATCGAGGTGGACTACTTGCCGCTTCCCGTGCTCGACGGACCGGATGCCGCGATGGCGGACGGGGCGCCTCGCCTGCACCCCGGCGGCAACGTGCTGCACCGGACCGATTACAAGCGGGGCGACGTCGAGGAAGGCTTCCGGCGCGCCGTCCATGTCATCGAGGAGACGTACGTCTCGCCGCGGCAGATGCATACGTACATGGAGACCGAGGGCGGTTTGTTCGTTCCCGGAGCGGACGGCAGGCTCACCGTCCATTCGCCGACCCAGCACGGGTTCATGGACCGGCTGCAGCTGTCGCGGATCACGGGGCTGCCGGAATCGCGCATCCGCATCCTGTCGAGTCCGATCGGCGGTTCCTTCGGCGGCAAGGACGAGCTGAACGTGCAGCCTTACGGCGCGCTGCTGGCGCTGGCGTCCCGGCGCCCCGTCAAGCTTCACCATTCGCGCAAGGAATCCGTACGCGCCGGGCTGAAACGGCATCCCATGGTGATCCGGATGCGCACCGGTATCGACGCCGACGGCGCCATCGTCGCGCATCAAGCGCGCGTGACCGCGGATACGGGGCCGTACGCGACGCTCGGCGCGGAAGTGCTTAACTTCGCCACGGAGCATGTCATCGGTCCGTACCGCTATGCCAACGTCGACGTGGAAAGCGTGTCCGTGTACACGAACAACGGCATGTCCGGCGAATTTCGCGGCTTCGGCGGCAATCAGGCGATCTTCGCGCTCGAGGGCCAGATGGACCGGCTGGCGGACGCGTGCGGCATGGACCCGTGGGCGTTCCGGCTGCGCAACCTGCGCGAGCCGGACGCGCCGGGGCCGTTCGGGCAGCCTGTCGCGCCGACGAACGGCGCGCGGCAGGCGTGGGACGCCTTGGCGGCGTCGCCGCTGTGGCGCGAGCGCGCCGAGCGGAAGGAGCGGCTGCGCGCCGGTATGAAGCCGTGGGTGAAGACTGGCATCGGCGCAGCCTTCATCATGCATGGCGCGGGGCTCGGCGCCGGCCTGCCCGATCCTGCCGGCGGCCGGCTGACGCTGGCGCCGGACGGGAAGATCGAAGCGCGGTTCGGCTATGAGGAATGCGGCCAGGGGCTGCTCGCTTCGCTCGAGCTGATGCTGACGGAACAGTTCGGGTTCGGCGCTGCGGATCTGCGCCTCGTGATCGGGGACACCGACGCCGTGCCGGACAGTGGATCGACGACGGCGTCGCGAGCCACGACGATGATGTGGAAGTCGCTGCGGCTGATGAAGCCGGCATTCGTGGGCGCGCTGCTCGCGGCGGCGTCCGAACTGCTGGATGCGCCCGCGGACAGACTGCGGCTCGGCGAGGGCGGCATCTGGAGCCGCACCGGCGAGGCCGCGGACGCATCCGGCTGCAGCAGCGCTAACGTCGGCTGCTCGCATAGCCGCGCCGGCGACGCATGCCCGGCCGACCCGCCGTCCGGCGGCGCTTCGCATAGCCGCGCAGGGGATGCATGCCCGGCCGACCCGCCGTCCAGCGGCGCTTCGCATAACCGCGCTGGCGACGCATCCCCGGCCGACCCGCCGTCCGGCGGCTGGCTGCTCCTGACTTACGCGGAGTTGGCCCGCCGGATGCCGGAGCCGATCACCGCACAGGCGTCGTTCGCGTATCCGGCGACGACGCTGCCGCGCGCCGGCGCGCATTACCTCTATACGTACGCGGCGGTAGCCGTGAAGGCGGAGGTCGACACGCTGACCGGGCGCGTGCGGGTGCTGGAGCAGTTCCATGCCGTCGCCGCCGGTCCCGTCGTGAATCCGCAAGGCTATCTCGGCCAGATCGAAGGCGGCGCGATCATGGCGCTCGGCTATGCGCTCACGGAAGAAGCGCTGATGCGGGAGGGCGTATACCTGACGAATAATCTGGATACGTATCTCATTCCGACCGCGAAGGACGCGGCGGGCCGCATCGACGTCCTGCCGATCGAGGACCTGCCGGACGGGGACGGGCACGGTCCGCGGGGGATCGGCGAAATCGGAACCGTGGGCTTGGCGCCGGCCATTCTGGCGGCCGTCCGCGACGCGACCGGCAAACGGCTGAACCGGCTGCCAATCGATCCGTCGGAGCTGGCGGAACGGCCGTCCTTTACCTGAACCGTCTCGCGAAGCGCCGGCTTGCACGCGTCAGCCGAAGCCGCAAGACGACGAGAACCACGCACGGGTTAACCGAGTCTGCGAACGCTTCGCAAATGAGCGAAAAAGGGGGAGGAACGGATGAAGAAGCCCAGCGATCTGCGTCAGCCTGTTCCTTCCGCGCCGTTCCGCTGCACCGTGAACGGCGTCGGCGTCAGCTTGGAGCTGCCGGCCGACAAGCGGCTGCTTGCGATTCTCCGCGACGATCTTGCGCTGACCGGCACGAAACGCTCCTGCGAAATCGGCCGCTGCGGCGCGTGCATGGTGCTGCTGGACGGCAAGCCGGTCAACGCCTGCCTGACGATGGCCTACCAATGCGGCGGCCGGGCCGTGACGACCATCGAGGGCTTGCCGGGCGCTGAGGCGGCGGAAGGCGGGCATGGCGCGGCGCTTCATCCCGTGCAGCGGGCGTTCCTGGAGGAAGGCGGCTACCAATGCGGCTACTGCACGCCCGGCATGATCATCGCCGTTACCGCGCTGCTGCGCGACAATCCGCGTCCGGACGAGGACGACATCGAAGAGGCGCTATCCGGCAATCTATGCCGGTGCACGGGCTACGGCGGCATCGTCCGGTCCGTCAAGCGCGCCATTGACTTGAGGAGGGGAGAACCATGAACGACCGGGAACGCCATATCGGGATATTGCGCCGAAGCATCGAGGTCTCGAAGGCGGCAAGAGCCGCCGGAAACACGCCATTCGGCGCGCTGCTGGCGGATGCCGAGGGCCGCATCCTGCTGGAGCAGGGCAACGTCGAGATAACGACGGGCGACTGCACCGGCCACGCCGAAGCCGCGCTGATGGCCGAAGCGTTCAAGTGCTATTCGAAGGAGCAGCTGCGATCGTCCGCGCTGTACGCCTCCACGGAGCCGTGCGCCATGTGCGCGGGCGCCATCTATTGGGGCGGCGTCGGCACCGTCGTGTACGCCTTGGCCGAGGAGAAGCTGATCGGACTGACCGGCGGCGACGAACGCAACCTGACGCTGCAGCTGCCGTGCCGCGATGTATTCGCCGCGGGCCGCAAGCCGGTCGAGGTGATCGGTCCGTTCCCGGAGCTCGAGGCGGAGGCGGCGTCGGCGCACGCGGGGTACTGGCGATGAGCATTCAATTGTGGCAGTTGAATACGCTGAGCCGCGAGCGGTTCGTCGGCGAGCTGGGCGCGATATTCGAGCATTCGCCGTGGGTGGCGGAGCGCATCTGGCCGTACCGGCCATTCCGGTCGCTGCGAGAGCTGTACGAGGCGATGATGCACGTGGTGGACGAGGCGCCGGAGGAGCAGGCGCTCGCGCTGCTGCGGGCGCATCCCGACCTGGCGTCGCGCGCGGCCATGACGGACGAATCGGCGGCGGAGCAGCGTGCGGCGGGTCTGGACGCGCTGACGCCGGATGAATATGGCCGGTTCGCGGCGCTGAACGCCGCTTATGCGGCGAAGCACGGTTTTCCGTTCATCATCGCGGTGCGGGGGAAGACGAAGGTCGATATTCTGGCCGCGATGACCCGCAGGCTGGAGAACGACGGCCGGCTGGAGCGGAGGCAGGCGCTGGCGGAAGTCGGCCGCATCGCGGAGCTGCGGCTGCGCGAACGCGTGGAAGAATAACGACGAAGGAGATGGCGACATGCTGCAATTGCCTAACGGACGCACGTTGTACTATGGCAAAGGTGACGTGCTGACCTACCGCACATACGCGGCGCCGCTCGAAGTGCCCGCGATTCCGGAATCGGCGTACGCGGGGGACGGCAACGTCCTGTTCGCGCACAACGTGACGTTCGCCGTCAGCGGCGAGTCGCTCTTGACCTCCTTCAGCGAAGGAGATAACGGGCGGGTCGTGGCGACGGATTCCATGAAAAATTTCATTTTTCGGCATGCCGCTTCCTACGAAGGCAGCACGACCGAAGGGTTCCTTGCTTATGTCGCCTTAGCGTTCTTCGCGAAATATCCGCACATCGCGGCGATCGAGCTGCGGGCCGACCGGATTCCGTTCCTGCCGTTGTCCGTCCTCGGCGGCGAAGGCCTGAGGGAGAGCGGGCTCGTCTACCGCCGTTCGCACAGCGAGCACGCGCATGCGGAGATGAAGCTGGTCCGTTCCCCGCAGGGCGCCGAAACGGCCGAACAGTGGAGCGGGCTCACGGATTTGCAGCTGATCAAGGTGAGCGGCAGCTCCTTCTACGGCTTCGTCCGCGACGAGTATACGACGCTCCCGGAGACGTTCGACCGGCCGCTCTTCATCTTCCTGGATATTCAATGGCGCTATGCCGATCCCGAGGACGCCCGCGACGGCGCGCGCGGCCGCTACGTGCCGGCGGAGCAAGTCCGCGACCTCGCGCAGCAGGCGTTCCATGTCTATGAATCGCCGTCCATTCAATATTTGATCACGCGTATCGGCCTGCATCTCCTGGACCGGTTTCCGCAGCTGGCCGAAGTGCGCTTCGAATCGAACAACCGGACGTGGGAAACCGTCGTCGACCGCGACCCCGCGAACGGCGCCGCCGTCTACACGGAGCCGCGGCCGCCGTTCGGCTTCCAAGGGTTCACGATGACCCGGGACGACCTCGCGGACCCGCAATTCGCGTTCGACCGGCAGGGGCTCCGCCTGCAGACCGCCGAAGGACTCGTCCGGCCATGAGCGGGGGCGGGCGGCTGACGACGCATGTGCTCGACACGGCGCGGGGCATGCCCGCCGCCGGGCTCCGCATCCGGCTGATGGCGCTGGCGGAAGGGCAAGGCGAGCGGCAGGTGGCGGAAGCGGCGACGAATGCCGACGGGCGCATCGACCGGCCGCTGCTCGCGGACGGGGAATTGAAGACAGGAACCTACGAGCTGCGGTTCGATGTCGGGGGGTACTTCGGCGACCGCGCGTTCCTCGACATCGTGCCGATCCGGTTCGTCGTGACCGACCCCGGCGCGCATTACCACGTGCCGCTGCTCGTGGCGCCGTTCGGCTACAGCACCTACCGGGGCAGCTAGCGCGCGCCTCGCGCTTCCTCCGCTGTTCGTCAGCCTTTCGTGCCGTTCGGCGGCCGCTTTACAGACTTCCTCCCGGATGATAGAGTAGAACGAACCGACGAACCGACGGAGGAGCGATGCAGCATGAGCACGAACGATAACGGGTCCGCCGATCAGCCGAGAACCGTGCACACCTATTATCAGCACGCGGAGGAGGCGTTCCGGCTGCTGCCGGACGCGGTCGCGCGGCTGGCGGCGCTGCGAGAAGCGTTCCGCGCCGCGGACGAGGATTTTTTGGCGGTCGAACTGAAGACGATGATCGCCCGGCTGGAAGAGATCCGCACGCTGCTGGCGGACGGGCCGCAGGGCTGACCGGCCCGGGCCGGATCCGGCCGCGAAGCGCGGCAAAGAGGCATTCCCGACCATGCGGGAATGCCTCTTTTTGCGCTGCAATCTATCAGCCGGGCGTAGGAGAATGCCCCGCTCCATTCGATTCCTCGCGTCATAGAATAGAGGAACGGAAGAATAGAGGAGGCGTCACCTTTGCCGGTATTGGACACGGGACTTCTGTATAATCGGGAAAAGCGGCGTACGGCGAGCTTGAGCATCAGCGTCATGAATCGGGGCAGACAGGGGGCGAGGGCGGCCGTGCAGCTGTACACGGCATCGCCGGCGGGCAGCGCGCAGGGAAAGGCCGGACACGAAACGGGCTTCGGCCGGATGCAGACGGAATCGCTGGCGACCGTGCAGCTGAGCCCGGCCGGGCGCGACCGGAGCATGTATTTCGTCTCGCGGGACGTGCTGCTGGAGGCCGTCTACGGCATTCGCGTGACCGTCAGCGGACTCGCGGCGGGGGAGGTCGCGGCAACGCTGGCGGAGCTGGACGAGAAGGGTGGCGTCATCGCGCAGCATCGTCTCCGGCTGCTGCCGGCCGGCACGGACGACATCCTGCACGCGTACATCGCGAATCATACCCAGCATTCGCTCACGGTGCTGCAGACCGATACCAACGCGCGGGTGGCCGCGATCCCGCTGCCGGCGGGAAGCAGTCCGCGCAGGCTGTCGTTCACCCCGGACGGCCGGGAGGTGTACGTGACCTGCCAAGGCGACAAAACGGTCCGCATCGTCGACACGCTTTCCCATGAAGTATGCGGCGAGCTGACGTTTCCGCAGGAAGCCGTGCCGCTCGCGGTCGCGGTCTCGCCCGTCGGCGCCAGGGCGTACGTCACGACGGTCATCCGCGATTACGTCGCCGTCTTCGATACCGACGCCAGATCGCTGATCAAGCTCATCGCTATGCCCGCGGGCAGCGACCCCGCGTCGGTCGCCGTCTCGCCGGACGGTAAACGCGTCTACTGCTGCCTCATCAACCGCGGCACGATCGCCGTCATCGACGCGGAGACGCTCGGCGTCAGCGTGACGATCAAGCTGCCGTTCGGGGCGAAGCCGTCGGCGGTGGCGATGTCGCCGGACGGGACGCGCGCGTTCGTGACCGACGTCTACCACGACCGGATCTATTGCATCCAGACCGCGTCGCATGCCGTCGCGGCCGTCATCCAGCTGGAGATCGACAGCGACCCGCAGCAGCTCGTCGTCACCCCCGACGGCGCGCTCGCGTACGTGGCCTGCCGGGGATCGGACGAGATCGTTGCGGTCAACCTGGTGCGGAACGAGATTTTGACCAAGATCGAGCTGCCTCAGGGCAGCAACGCGAGCGATATCGCGGTGACCGCGGACGGGCTGAAGCTGTACGTGACGATCCTGACGTTCGGTTACGTGGCGGTCATTGAGGTGGCGAGCCAGCTGCCGATCGCGATCCTGCCGACGGGCAGCTTCCCGTCCGGCGTGGCGGTGTCCCCGATTCTGCTGCAGGGCTAGCGCGGCATAACGGGAGCGGCGCAAAAAACCGCAAGGGCGAGGCTGAGCCTCTCCCTTGCGGTTTTGCGTGTACGCCCAGCATGGGCGTCATCTCTAGGGTGAAAGTCCCGAACGGGGGCTGGCGAACGCCTACCGTTAGCCAAAAGCAAGGGTGTCCGCCGCGAGGCGGAATCTGAAGGAAGCTTACGGCAA